>NZ_JAOQKC010000003.1:0-239950 GCF_025567165.1 Laedolimicola ammoniilytica | reverse complement strand
TGTATGAAAGAGTAAATGTGAATTGTGCGAGAGAGAATTCCACTGGGGATTGGGAGAGTGGAATTCACAATTTCATTTTTCATCGTAGGAAAAGAGGCTATGGATAGCTTCTCTTTTCCATCCTTCTATGCTACAATCCTCTTAAAGGAGGATGCCACCATAAAATCTGATATCGAGGATCTGCGCAATAAATACATTAAAAATCCACCGGAAGGAATGACACCCAGGGACATTCGCCAGATGAGCGAGAGCGACCTTCTGGATATGGATTATTTCTTACATGAATTCGATGACGATGATGACGATTGGGGAACAGAAGTTTTTTATATCTTCTAATTTCACAACCGTCCTGTTTTCATGGGGCTGTTGCAAAATAGATGAGTAATCATCAGATTTTGCGACAGCCCCCTTTTTTCGTTCAAGAGAGCGCTGGAGGCGGTCTTTCCTATAAAGTAAAGAAAAAAGAAGCTGATTTATTCAATCAGCCCCTAGTCATTTTGATTCTTTATTTAATTGTTTCATTTTCTTCTATTTCTTTCAAGGTTCTACCATCTTTAGTTTTCCAGGTTCTAGGTCCACTAACACTGTACCCAAGAATAAAATCCGCAGCAGCCGATGAACTGGAAAACAGAATATCTTCTGTTGTAACTAAGTCATTAACTTTTGATGAATCAAATAGTTTTTGTCTCTGCTTTTGCATACCAGCGCTCAATGACTTCACAGACATTTTCTCATTCACTGTAGCTCCGGCAAATACCACAAAACCTTCAGCAGTCACTTTACCTGTTGCATTTACAGAGCCTGATGTAATATAAAGCAATTCATCATCTACTGTAGCTGCCGATGAATCCTTCTGCGCAAAAGGCTCTAATACTTTATAACCAAGTGCATTGATAAGTATCTTCACATTGTCAACAAACTCTTCCATTACAGCTATCTGAGATTCCTTCATAACCGTATTTCGATAGGTGTTTTTAGTAAGCACAAGGTACCTTTTACTTGTTCTTGCTATCTCAACAAAACGATTTTCCAGATATCTAATCAATGCCTTATTGAGATCTCTACCTATAAAGACAACTGCAGTACTCCAGTAATACTTTTCTTTTTCAGATTGGTAATCTCTTAAATGCTGAATGAGTCTATCTTTAACATTTTCTGCTTCTCCAATGTACACAGAGTCAGAGCCATCATCTTCTTTGCATAATAAAAAATACACTCCTGCCTGCGTAATATCATCACGATTGCAAGAAGACACCTCAATACGAGGAATCTTAATTGCTTTTCCATTCCAGTTTGATAACTCTGCAATAATCAAACTGTCAGCTGTTCCATTTACAAGAAACAACTCTATCGATTTTCCGTATGCCATTTGGAATCACCTACCATTCAATATTTTTGTCTGCCCAACCTAATCTCTCAATACTTTATCTACCCAACTATAAAATTCAGATAGATTTTCTTGGGTTTTTCCTGTTTTTTCAGCAATAGCTTTTAAACACCGAAAAAGCCTTATATTTCAAGCATTTTCACACTATCAATTATGTACTTTAGTCAACAGAACTACGCTCTCCACATGTTCAACAAGTGGGAATCGATCTGACAATGATCCTGATTTTCCATACTACAAAGAACATTGGTATTGATGAAAAATCCCTCTCCCTTTTCAAAGCTCCGCTCCTGACCTGCTGTCAGCAGACGCATACTGCCCTCCCGGACATAGACAAATTCTACCTCCTCATGCCAGTGCCAGGGAAATTTCTGGCGTTATTTTAATAGTTATTGTCCTTATATCTATTTGGTTTAGATATATTTGTTTTTATAATTATAGTATCAAATGACCGGATTGTAAAGAAAAAGGAGGGTTCCTATGGAAGCTATCATTATTACCGCCATCTTCGTCGCTGTTATTCTGCTCTGTGTTCTTGAGGAAGGCATGAAAAATGGAAACATCTAAACCCCAAAATAAGGGCTCCCGGAAGCAAAGCTCCGGAAGCCCTTATTCCATACACGTTTTATTTCCAATGAATGACCGCTTCCACGGAATCGGTATACTGGTCGTCGCTGATAGCTTTATAGCGGGAGCCGTCATACCAATCGGTAAAGCCGTTGTCAATCTTGTAGATCTCCCCGGTTTCCGTATCCACAATACGCTCATAACCCAGGGTGGCGTCGCTCTGCTTCTGGCTCATAATATTCTGGCTCTTATTGCGGTTTTCCCAGGAGGACATGATGCTGTCGGACATTTCGCTGGCTGACTGACTGAGAGACTGGGAAGTATCCGCCGCCTGATTACTCTGAGACATAGCAAAGCTCTGGAATTCCCGGGTGTAGTCCAGACTGCTCAGGCTCTTGCTTAAGGTGGGCTGCCAGTCCTGGAACGTATCTTTTTCCGCACTGAGTACCGTCAGATTATAGACGGAATAATACCCCATTCCCGTGCCCATGGCAAAGGGTACTACGTCCGCCGTGAACATCCCCTCTCCCGCCGTTCCGTCTTGGATGAAATCCGCCCGGAGAATGGCCGGAGAAATGGCGACGCTGCTCATTCCCTGGGTACTTTCAAAACTCTCTGTTACAGAAAAATCTGCAATGTACGGCGTCTGAATATCCGCGTAATCAGCTGTTGCATTCATTGCGTCTGCAAACTGTGGGAATATTTCAAAGACTCCCTGTGTCGATACATTCGTAAGAATGGGATATTTTCCAAACAAGTCACTGGAAAGCGCCATCATGGCCCGGGAATTCTCATCCGGAAACATCGGCTCCATTTTCAGCATAAAGAAGATTTGATTCGCCGGCTTCTCCGGATCAAAAACATGAATCGCGTGAAACATACCAGTATACATGGCAGAAGATCGCACGGTCCAGCCTTCCGGAATATCCATGCTGAATTCCGTACAGCTATAGGGCACCAGATCCTGTGCAGACGCCAGCGGCTCTACCGTCCAGCTTTCCTCGACAGACTGTTCTAACGCCGCTCCTGCTGCCAAAGTCTCCTGCTCCGCCTTGGGAGCGTCCGGGGACGCCAGGCTTCCGGGTCTTGTAAATACCATCTCCGTATCTTCATTGGCTATGGTCAGTACCCCATCCTCCAGCGTATAGCTGTCGGCCACACCGTCCGTAGTGATACTGCTCCCGTCCCAGGCCAGCTCATAGACCAAACCGTCATATTCCATGGTTCCGGTTCCATCTTCAAAAAGCGACAGAGTCATGGTGATATCACTGTTATCCAGATCTTCTTTTCCAAGCGTCATGCCACTGTAACTCATACTGACCAGCTCCCAGTCTCCTGCCGCCGTATCCGCCAGAGCTTGTTCCTCCTCCTTCGTCTTTCCGCCGCAGCCGCTCAGCAAAAGTCCTGCCAAAAGCACTGCCAAAAGTCTCTTCGCGTATTTCATAACATTCCCTCCCCTTCCAGTTCGTCCTTCAAAAGCAGCCTTATCCTGTCCCAGCCTTCTGTCTTATAATACCTTTCATTTCGACGCAGATTCCCCGCTTCGAATTCCAGTCTCCAGGTGCTTCCGTCCGCAAAGGTAAAGATCAGCGTATCCCCTGCGTCTGAGGCTCTCTCGTCAGTTTTCTCTCCGATCTCCAGCTTCTTCACTGCCTGCAGACACTCCGCAATTACAGCCCCATCTGTAGGCTCCCATTCCCGGTGGGCTTCCGCATCCTGTATGTAGGTCAGCTTCGACGGGGTTCCCATATATTCCGCCAGCTCTGCCAGGGAAAGTTCCGGCAGCTTTACTTCATTTCCAAACACATCGTCCTTTCCTTTTCCATAAGCGTCCACCGTATACCAGGCGGAAGTACCCGTGTGGCTGGTTTCTTCATCGTCCTGCACCACCTCGTAAAGATGGATCGTAAGGGTGCCGTCCCCGTTATCGACGCATTCTGTCTCTGGCGCAAGGAAATTCGCCTCCTTCTGATAATACGCCCGGGCCATAGCCACAAGCTCCCTGTCCTGCCAGGGTGCCAGACTGTCTGTCTCCGCCTGTTTTTCTCCTGCCGGAGCGCTCCCCGGCTTCCAGTCTGAAGCCGTCAGCGTGTATTCCCCGGTTTCCAGGTTATCGGAAGCCCCTCCGGCCAAAAGATCCGTATCTCTCTCCACCTCCATGACAACCCGATCCGGATAAAATGAAAAATTAAATTTCCGGAAAGAAGCGGTCAAATCCACACCCTGCCCATCAATCACCTGCTCCACAGAAGCCTTTTCCCCTTTTCCCGGTAAAAGCTTCAGCTCGTAGATATCCTCGGTATACTCCGGTGAGCCGGACTGGAAAAAGCAGTGCAGCCGGATCCTGTTTTCTGTCTCCAGGCCATACTTTATATGGCCGCTTCCGTCCTGACAGGCGTAGCCCTGATAGGCCTCATAGGTATCTGCAGCCTCTTTTTGCGCGCTGCAGCCCCACAGCATGACTGCGGCCAGCAGAAGCGCCATTCCTCTAATCCTCTGTCTCCTTTTCATTTCTTATCCCCCTGTCGTATCGATAATAAAACTGAACCAATCCGATTCTGGATTTTGTCCCCGTCTTTTCATTGAGACTGGTAAGGTGCCGGTACAGCGCCGCCCGGGATATCATCAGTTCCTCTGCTATATCCTGGACATTTTCATCTGATACCAGCAAAACCTCCAGCACCTCTCTTTCCCGCTCCGTCAGCGAAAAGCTGTCGGCAAAGCTCCGCAGCCGTTCCTCCTCGCTTCTCTGATCGGATTCCTTCTCACCGGCTTCCTTTTTCATTTCTTCCGGACGGCTCGCGCCGGAATAAAGAAAAAACAAGATAGAAATCAATACAAGCAATCCAAGCAGAATACTGTCTTTTACAACCGGACTTCCCGACTTCAGAAGAAGCAGGGACAGGGAGCCGGTGCCAAAGGCGCAAATATTATTGACGGCCCTGCCCAGTCCCGCCCAGAGCCTTGGACATTTCATCCGGGCAGAAAGCCGCATAAAGCTGCTTGTAAAGAATACCACAAAGAACCCGGCGGACAGATAGAACACAGCCAGTCCGGCCCGGAAGGAGCCTCCATTTTCCAGCACGACGATACAAAGAACCGACAGCACCGTCACACAGTACATGAAAAGATTCACATACCGGTGTTCCCGGCTGTCAAACAGGATACCTGCCAGAAGTCCGCTTCCTGCCAGAAGAAGCCGGGGCCACTGTCCCACGTCCCCTCCGCCTGCCACGTGTACCAGTGTCACTGCTGCATCCAGTGTAGAAAAAATGCAGGTAATCAGCGCCACGACCAGAATCAGCCAGAGCCCCGCCCTTCCGGCGTTCTCCGGCGCAGCTTCTCCGGGAATTTCTTCCATTTCCGGTTCCCCGGCCTCCACATTCAGAAGCAGTACCGAAAAGATGGCTACGGAGACAGCCAGAACCACCGATTCGACCATATCGTTTTTCACCAGGTTGTTATTCAAAAACTGAAGAAAAATTCCGGCTGCATAGGAGATACCGACTGTCCTGGCCAGCCGCTCCTGCTCCGCCCTCTGCGCCAGCCAGTAGTGTACTGCACTCCCGGCCATTCCCATCAGAATGAAGCAAAGGCAGCCAGCCGTCACAATCGCCCTGTAAGAGGTATGCTGCCAGATCACGAAAATACAAATCACACCAGCCAGGGCTCCTGCAAATACCAGAATCTGCCGAAGTTTTTCCTTTACTTTTCCATAGGAAGCCATCGCAGGATAAAGGAGAAATCCCAGAACGCTGGCTCCCAATACATAGCCCTGGGCCGTCACCACCTGCTCCGGTTCTGTAACCAGAGCCGCCATATTATCGAACTGATATTCGGTTCCCAGAAAAATAAAATTGAAAAAGGCCAGCGCCAGCATAAGTGTGAGCACATTTCCATCTTTCTTTTGTAGTTTCATCTATTGTCACTCCGTTTATATCTGTCTCTGATAATTTTATTATAAACAAAAGTCTCACTTCCACAAGGTGACATTCGTCTCAAACTCTTCTTTTATTTTGCCTTCTAAAAATAAGGGCGCAAAAATGGCAATACAAAAAGCTTCCGCCTTCTGTATTGCCATTTCACTTATACTATAACCTCTGCTCCTACTTCCGGATATCCACCATCCAGCCGTTCTCCAGCGCGTTCTTCGTGTTCCCTGTATTGTCCAGGTTTAGATACATCTCTCCCTGTCTGTCTGCGGGAACCACAAAGGCCTCGTGTATCGTAACCGTCTCGCCGGGTTTCAGGGCGTCGATGTAATTGTTGCCCCGCTCGCCGCCATGGACGTCATAGGCGCCAACTTCCGCAGTCAGCATTAGTCCTTCCTCTACGACATAATCCCATTCGTCGCCTGCAGCAGGCTTCTCCAGCTCCCGGCGCCATTCTTTCGTCCGATCCCCCTGGGTCTCCAGAAGCCGGATCGCGCCGTTGTACATGATATCTGTTAGTGTTTCCTTTCCTGTATTGGTATATTCGACCGTCACGTAAATCAGCTTATTCTCGGATTTTTCTGTCTTTACTACCCGATCCACGGTGTTGACGCCGTCTCCTGCCTTCACATAAGAAAGAGTGCTGCTCTTCAGATCGCCATTTTCGTCAAAGGCAGTGGCTGCGTCCGCGTCCAGCATACCCTCGGGCAGGATGCTCCGGTTGTCGGCCACCTGCACATCGGTGACCCTGGCGGTCAGACCCGGCAGCTTCGTAAGACCGTTATGTTCCATGTTCATATCTGTGCCGACGCTCTTTGCTTTTTCCAGCAGCTTTGCGGAAAAGCTCAGATCCATGGTATCGCCCGATTCCTCCGCCAGCGCGTTTTCCTTTTCTGCCTCCAGATAACGGCTCCAGTTATAGCAGAGCATGACATCGTCTCCGGCTGTTTCTTCGGTGGGCGTCACGGTCACGCCCTGGGCGATTTTCATCGCTTCCTCTTTGGATACATCAGAGCTTACCAGCATTTCCAGCACCAGGTGCTCCTCCGGATAGGTCACATACAGACTCTGATTATAGGCGTCCATCGCCGTTTTCAGGTAAACGCCGTCCCGACCGTTCACCTTCACCTCTTCCTTGTCTGTCACGTTATAGCTGAGCTTTTCAAAGGAGGTGTCTCCGGTGTCCATATAGTAGCAGCCGATGGTCACGCCGCCCCGGCCGTCCCGGTAGTTGTATTTTCCTTCCTCCGTCTGTACCATGCCGTCAGGCAGATAGGAAGCCTGTACCTTCACGTAATGCTCCGAATCCGCAGACGCCACAGCGCCGTCCTGCACGCCGTCCTGGCGCTCCTGCTTTGTTTCGTATGCATAGTTCCCCACCCGGTTATTTTTCAGGCCATAGAGAACGCCCGCGCATACGGTGGTCCCAAGAGCCAGTGTGGCGGCTGCCACGGCTACGGCCAACCGTCTCTTCGGAATGTGGCGGATAGTTTTCCGGTTTCTGGAGCTTATATCCGGTTTTGCCAGCTGTCTTTCTACTTCCTGTTCGATCATCTGCCGCATGTTCTCCGGCATATTCGGAAAATCATATTTTATATCTTCTAATTTCATACCCTGCTCCGTCCTTTTCTTTTTTGATACCCCTTGATCCCGTTACTGCGCTGCCTGCCCGGTCAGTTCCTTTCGAAGCCTCTGTCTTGCCCGGGCCAGCCGGTTCTTCACAGCGCTTTCTGTGGCCTCCGTCATGGCGGCGATTTCCCGCACGCCGTAGCCCTCCAGATAATAGAGAGTCACGCTTAAGCGCATTTCTTCCGGCAGTCTGTAGATAGCCTCATAGAGCTCGGAATAATCCTTCCGCTCCTCCGCCTTCTCCTCCTGTCGGTAATCCTCCAGAGATACCACCCGCTTTTCCCGTCGCATGATACCATAGCATTCGTTGATCAGAATCCGCATGAGCCAGGTTTTCCCGTATGCGTCTTTTTTCAGCGTATCCACTTTGGAAAATGCTTTCACGATGGCCTCCTGGATAGCGTCGGCGCAGTCCGCGTCATTATACAGAAGCGTCTTCGCCACATGGTACATGGCGTCCTGTGACGCCAGGATCAATTCTCCCAGTTCTTCTTTTTTCATAGGTTCCTTCCCGCCGGCTTTGATTGTGCACTGCATTTGCTTTACACAAATTAGATGCATGGGAGCAGGGTTTGGTCGCATGCATCTAAAAAAATTTCTTGACTTTTCGCTATCTTTTTCCGTATAATAAGCGACGGACAATTTCATAAGACAAATCAGAACTGGTATAAAATTGGAAACGACACAAGTGCATCGCTCTTGATAACGAACAACACATGTGTCTTTTTTGTACACATTTTTCAAAAAAGGAGAACAATTTTATGCCAAAAACAAAGTTTCAAAATGTAGTCTTTACTCTTATGATGGCCTTTCTTATGGTCTATGCTATGATCTGTTACAACATTTCCCTGAACATCGGTGGAATGAACAATCAGATCTTTCTGATGGCTTTTCATGAAATGGTCATCATGTGGCCGGTAGCTTTTATCCTGGAGTTCTTTGTGGTGGATAACCTGGCTCACAAGCTCGCCTTCCGCATGGTAACGCCGCAGGATCGTCCCATCGTTATCACCTTAGCAATCTCTGTCATGATTATCTGTATTATGTGTCCGGTTATGAGCCTGATTGCGACCCTGCTGTTTAAAAATGCCGGATCTCAGTTTGTCGCTGTATGGCTGCAGACCACTTTCATGAATTTCCCGGCGGCCTTTTTCTGGCAGCTGATGTACTGCGGACCCTTGATCCGGCTAATTTTCCGGAACTTATTCCCGGAGAAATAACATCTGATCTGTTTCTGTTGTTTTTTACTGCTCTGCAATCGCCTTCAGACGCGCCAGCAAATCACCCTGTAAATAATAGGTCGTCTCAAAATTCAGATACCGCATGGTCTGATCATCCCACATGATTTTGATCTGGGGCGGAAATTCATCATCGGCGTCCCAGAACTGGAGTAATACCGGGAAAAATGGAAAGGCAGGAATCCGGGCGGTTACATCCGCCCTTGCCAGCCGCGGCTGTATCTGTCCGCCCAGACGGATGCAGGCCTGTTTTAATACTTCCGTTTTTCCCGCAAAATAATCAGCGTATTTCTGTGAAGAAACGTCTGCACTGGGGCTTGCTCCCGCCGCCGCGAAATTCGCCACCAGCGTCCATTTTCCACTGAGAGGCGGAAGCTCCTTCCCATCTCCATGGCAGAGCATGTCATAGATGGTCATGACCGTCTCATAGGAACGGCATTCCGTATATTCCCCGCCTGTTTCCTCATAGATGGTCCCTGTGCTCCGCGCAATGCGGCAGCGCGTACCGATATAGGTCAGGTACAGATACTGTTCATCTGTTTCCAGATGAAATTTTTCTGCCAGTAACTGCTGATCGTATTTCAGGAAATAGCTTTTTCCAATATCTACCTGTTTTTCATAATTAGACATCATTTGCTTCATCTTACTCTTACTCCGTAAAAGTGTACCGGATCAGATATCCCTTGGCATCTCCGGTAACAATGGTCACGTCTCCGTTCGGATTCTCGATTCTTTCCAGAACCGGAAATCTGCCATGCTCCTGCACATAGCTCTCCGGGCTCTCAGCCTCAGCTTCGATGAATTCTTTCTTCGCGTGGGTGGCTCCGCCACAGGGGTTTATTGTTTCTACTAAAATCTCGTACTCTTTCATGATACCGACTCCTTTTCTCAGATTGATATCTTTATTATAACCAATCTGTCCGCCGAAATCAAAAGGCGTTTTTCACTTTTTGCTCCGTTTTTTTCAGATACAGATAAAATCCCATGCATATCAGCACTCCCACCGCCGTGGATATGGGCGCAGCGAGACCGATCCGGGTCAGGCTGGCGTCCGGCTGAATGCTCATGTAATAGGACAGGGGCAGGCGGACCAGAAGGGTCTGTATCATGCCCTGGGCCATGACGAATACCGTTTTGTTATTACCGTTAAAATAGCCCATCATGCTGAACAGGATTGCGGTTCCCAGGGTCTCCGGGGCAAAGCCCTTCAGATAATCGTAAGCCCTGGCGATAACTGCCGTATCCGTGGTAAAGAAACCGGAGAGCGTATCGCCCTGCAGAAATACCAGGCAAAAGACCAGGCAGCCTACAGCCAGGCCCACACCCATGCCGGTAAACATGGACTGTTTCGCACGCTTGTGCTTGCCTGCGCCCACATTCTGGGAGACAAAAGAGGCCATGGACTGCATTAGGGCGCTAGGTACCAGCATGGCGAAATTGACGATTTTACATGCTACGCCGTAACCGGAGGAAGCTTCTAGCCCCAGACGATTGATAAAGGCGCAGAGGGCCAGGAAGGAACACTGGGTCATAATCTCCTGAAAAGCCAGCGGAAGTCCGATTTTCAGGAATCTCGGGCACTGGGCATTCCAACGAAAATCCTCTTTTTTGATGTCAAAGGGCAATCCCCGCTTTACCAGAAGTAGCACCGCAAATACCACGCTGCAGGCCTGTGCCGCCACGGTTGCGATGGCCGCGCCCGCCGCGTCCATATGAAGGCCTGCCACCAGCACCAGGTCGCCGACAACATTGATGACACAGGCCACCAGCACAAACAGAAGCGGGGAGCTACTGTCACCTAAGCCCCGGAAAATGGCCGCCAGCACATTGTAAGCCACGATGAAAAAAATGCCGGCTCCACAGATCCGCACATAGGATGCAGTCAGACTCACTGCCTCCGCAGGCGCCTGCATTAGCACCGCAATGGGCCGCGCCAATCCTACCATAATCAGGAACAGCACTACAGAAATCACCGCAAATACCACAGCGCCTCCGCCGATGACCGGTCCGATGTACCGGGGCCTTTTTTCACCCAGATACCGGGCAATGAGCACTGTGATACCCATAGCCAGCTGGGTCACCGCAAAGGTCACCAGATTCAGCACCTGGCTGCCGGTGGAAACCGCGGAAAGTCCCGAGGTGGAACCAAAGTGTCCCACCACCAAAAGATCCACCGCGCCGTAAGCCGCCTGCAGTATCAGTGCGCCAAGCACCGGCAGCATAAAGGCTACCAGCTTCTTTAAAATATTTCCCTGGGTAAAATCCGCTTTATCGTTTGTCATAGGTCGCTCTCCTCCCACTCATAATCTGATAAAACTTTTCGATGGTCGCAATCATCGTTTCGGCCTCCTCCTCGGAAATGCTGTCAAAATATGGAAGCAGGCCGTTGAAATATTCCTCGTCGTATTTCTGATGTAGCTTTCTCCCCTTTTCCGTGGCAGTAAGGAAGGTCACCCGACCGTCGTCCGGCGAAGCCATTTTCTGAAGATAGCCCTTTGCTTCCATCTCCTTGACCGTGCGGGTCACGCCGGGTCTCGGAATATTCAGGAATTCACTGAGATCGGAAATCCGGACCTGTTTTCCTTTTTCTTCCAGTTCCTGCATGCAATCCAGGTAATGAATATAGGACGGCTGTACGCCCTCCGGCAGTGGGGGAAGCAGATCCCGGGTTCGCTTCGCCATATAGCAGGCATCAAACATCTGCTTAACTAATCGCTGATTCATCTATATATCTCCTTTTATATAATTACCAAAGTTAATTACCATTGATAATTATATGGGAAATCGGATTTTTGTCAAGACCTATTTTATAAATAACTGGGGGGGACAAAAAACTACCCGGCAAAAGTGTGCAGTAGCAACTTTTGCAAAGTTGACCCGCCCCTTCAATATATCCGTTACGTTGGGAGACCGGCCTGGTCTCGGGTACGTCGGTCAATCGCCAGCACAGTACACAGCGCTCCATCTCTTCGCTGCAAATATCATCGGAGAGGTCGCAGCCGCAGCGCGTTCCACTGTTCTTGTTGTTTGTCATTTCTAGCCTCATTTTTCCACCTGTGTCGGAGACGGAGAGGGTGTAATCACCTTTACCCGGTCACAGAACACCGTCACCCGCGTCTTGCCGCCCTTGGTGCAGGTATAGAGCACAAGGGCGTACCCGCTGTTTTGCACCGCATCTACCTCGTTCGGGTTCAACGTTTCAATCTTCTTAACGGAATAGGTGTTTACAACGCCCTCCATGTCCGTAAAAATAACGGTATCGCCCTCTGACAGCTCCTTCAGCCGCCCGAAATGATTCTCATAGTTGTGCGCGGCGATCACCAGATCATCCGTGCGGGAGGAGCCGAACTGGCGGCAGGGTGCAACTTTTAGCCTCGTATAGTCCCATTCGGACATGACCGGCAGCTTCAGCCCCAGTGCCGGAATCTCCACGTAGCCCACATATTCATAGCCGTCCAGCACGACCACTGGCATTTCCGGGTCAAGAGGCGTTGGAGCAAGGATCTTCGAGGCGTCCGGCCTGTTTGGTGCGGTCGCAGCAGGTGTGTCCGTGGCTTGCGCAGAGATAGCCGCTTCCACGCTCGCCAGCAGGCTCTCGGCTTCCTGACCGGCGTGCGCGTCCTCATAGCGGTTATACAGGAGAAGGAGCAGCGCCGACAGGATCAGCGCTGCTCCCACTGCTACGATGGCAATGCCCGTTTTTTTAGGCATTATGCTTCTTTTTTTTCACCAACATCGCCCCGCCGAGAGCAACAAGGACAAGTCCCGCGCCGCCAAGCACCCAGATGGGCCAGTTGAGCTGACCGGTCTGGATCAGGCTGCGGGTGTTGGTGATGGTCACAACGCCTTCGCTGACGTGGTAGGAGGGAACATAGCCCTTGGGAATGTTGGTTTCAATGACCTGCCAGTTGCCGTAGGCGTTCATGTCTTTCCATGAATAGCTCCAGTTATTCCATGCGCCGAGGCGAACGGTATCATAGGCCGTTTCACCGTTATAAAGCGTCACGGTCACGGAATCCGGGCGCTCTTTCCCGTCGTCGCTGCTCCACACCTTATACACGGTGATATCCAGCGGAGAGGTCGGAGGTGTGGGCGGTGTTGGTGGCGTAGGCGGCGTATAATTCCGGGTGT
The DNA here is from genome assembly GCF_025567165.1 of Laedolimicola ammoniilytica. Classification (NCBI taxonomy): domain Bacteria; kingdom Bacillati; phylum Bacillota; class Clostridia; order Lachnospirales; family Lachnospiraceae; genus Laedolimicola; species Laedolimicola ammoniilytica. Next base: position 227,066 of record NZ_JAOQKC010000003.1, on the reverse strand, counting down.
TGGTGATGGTGGTCATTGTACCAACCGTGCTGTAGCTGACAGTGTAGTTGGCAGGAACGTTAGTCTCCTCGACAGTCCATGTATGTCCTTCCAGAAGCCGGTCAAAGGTGTAAGCCCAGCCGTTTTCGGCGTTCAGCACCTGAGAGCGCTCCACCCTGCCATCCTTGAGCAGGTTGACTGTGATACTTTCACCGGTGTGGTTTGCGTTGCCGTCAGACCAGACCTTGCGGACAGATAGCTGGCTTTCGTTGTACGCCTCCACATGGAAAATCCAGTCTACTTCGCCCACGCGGTTTGCAAACTTATTGTCCAGCTCAATCGGCACGGCAAGTTCAACTTTCAGTGTTGCCGTCTCGCCGGTGCGGAAGGTGCCGAGGAATTTGTTGGTTTTCAGGCCGTCCAATTGGTCGGGAGAAGCGTCATAGATCAGCTCTGTGCCGTTCCAGACCTTCATAGAGAGCTTGGACAGGAACTCCGTCATGGTGGCGGCGGTTTCTTTCTCTGCAACCTTGGGGCTCAGAGGATTTGCCGTCTCGTCATGGGCTTCGGCTCTCATGTAGAGATTCACGAAATCGCAGTCGGCAGCGGAATTGGTGAAGGTGATGGTCTCCGTCACGGTATCGCCGGGCATGACGTTCTTAAAGCTGCCGAACAGATCGGTCTGCGTGTACTCGCTGCCGGGCTGGAAGTCAAAACCTTTTGAGAACCCTTCAAACGTGATGGAAGGAGCCGCTGCAAAGGCCGTTACTGACATACTCATCACTACGAGCAGCATCAGAACCAGCGAGCATATCGCTCTACATGACTTTTTCATATTGCCACCCCCTTAATTGCCGGAATAGGCAGTCACGCTGCCCTGTGAAATGCTCACGCCCCACGCCTCTTGCACGGCATTATCCGGGGTGCTCTGGATGGCTTCCGCCAGAACCTCGACAGAAAGGGTGTACTCCGGATTATCCGGGTATGTGACCGTACAGGTTAGCAGACTGCCCTGCGTTGAATCGCCGGGGGCGATGGGCGATGTATAGTAGAAATATCCGTCCGAACCCTTTGTCCAGCTGTTGTTAAGGTTTGCCGTCAGGGTATATTTATATCCCGCCGGATCGGAGGAGGCAATATTTCCCTGCGCATCGACCCAGTTTACAACATAGGTCGCCCGAATGTAGGCGTCAGTGGTGCCGATATTCTTGACCCGTACGTTGTCCTTCTCGTTATTCGCGAAATTCTCCGTCACTTCGCAGGAAACCTTGGCATACTCGAAGGAGTTTTCCACAGGCGCGGTTTTGTCGATCAGGAACGCGACGGTAGAGCCAACCGCCGCGCCGAGGAGCAGGAGGACGGCCATAATCAGAACCGCCGTCCTGTTCAGACGAATGTTTGGTTTACGTTTGTCATGAAAATGTTCTCTCTGATACATATTTGCCGCCTCCTTTCTCATTTGTTCTTAAATTCATTCTTGCAGTACGCATTGCCGTCCAGCCACTTTGTGCTGCTGCGGGTATTTGCGAATTTGACGCTGTTTTCCCCAGTGGCCTTCAAGGTGATTAACTTTGGTTCACTGTTCGGCGTGTACCGCCAGCTCCAGCCGGTTACTTCCGTGACGGTGTAGGTGCTGCCGATCTTCAGCCCCTTGATGGTCACGGAGCCGTTGCCGTTGATCACAACGCGCTTGGAGTATCCGTCCGGGCCGGTGACGTCAAAGAGGAAGCTCTGGTTCTCGTCGATGGTCTCCCAGCCCTCCTTCCGGATGGTCAGGGTCGTCAGCACCATACGGTAGCTGTTTTTCACCGTACAGGATCCGGTACCGGACCCGTCCGTTTTCATGTTGCCGCCGGTTCCGTCCCCCGCTACGGGATCGTAGGTGGTCTCCTGCACATACACTTGAGCGGCTCCATTGGCGGTGTCGGAGTCCCCCTCCACCACCCGATAGCTGTGGTTCTTCTTCGGAGCGAAATTCTTGGTGGGATGCTCTGCGTCCTTAAACACAGCCACGGCGGTCTTCTGGGCGTATTCGTCCAGGTCGATGGTCATGGAGGCCGTGGCCACCACCTGATCACCGTCATAGAGCTGGAAGCTGGCGGTGTATCCGCCGGGCCCCCAAATCATGGCCTTTTCCTCATCGCTCAGGTCGTCCCAGCCTTCGATCTCTACAATCTTCCGCACGGACGCCGTGCCGGTGGTGTAGTACAGCCGCAGCACGTTTCGGCATCCCTCATATTTGGCGTCCACGGTCTTTCTGGCCTTGATGCTCAGGGTCACGCCCCCGTAATTCACGTCGTTGATGGTGGAGCTTGTCAGGACCGCATTCTCCAGGGCCTTGTCTTCGCTGTGGGCCGGCGTAATGATGCTATCCAGATCCGCATGGGAGGCCTGGGTCAGACTCTCCTGCAATTCGCCGTTGAGATAATACTCAATGAAATACTGCTGGACCTCGTTGAAGTGGATCCCGTCGATCAGATTGCCGGTGGTGCTGCCGCTGGCGGAGGCAAAGAAGAACCGGGTGGCATACTGACCGTCCGGCACCGTATAGCTGCCGGAGTGCTCCTGCCAGTAATCGGGGTTGCCCTCGAATTTCCACATGGTGTAGGTTCCGCCGTTATAGCTCACGCTGACCCCGTCGGCCTGAAAGTTTTTGATCAAGGCGTTGATCTGGGCCTGATTGGTCACGTTCTGGGCGTCCTTGGTGGAGGCAATGACCAGATACATCACGTTAGTAGTGGTGTTCTTGCGGCTCCGGTGTCCGAAGGACCAGGACAGCGTAGCCCCGGGGGCCGTCAGCACGTCCTGGTACAGGGTGCCCACCTTCTCTGCGTTCAACTCCGCGAACTGGGTGCCGTCGTTGGCCTTGCCTCCGTTCAGATAGGGATTTCCGCTCGTGTCGTTGCCCAGCTCCACGTCCATTCCCAGATAGGCGCCGCTGCCCGGGGCCGTAGACCGCCAGAACAGCTGCCTGGTTCCGTTGGCAAAGGCATAGCTGGATCCCGAGGGGATCTTCGGATATTCAAAGCTGCCGTTCAGCACGTCCTCGCCGTATTCCACCCGGTGAGTAGCGGTGCCCAACACGTTTCCGTCCTTGTCATACGCCGTGCAGGTATAGATCTTCATGCACAGGATGTCGTTTCCTGCGGAATCCTGTTCCTGGGCGATGCCGCCGGCGTCAATGGCCACGTTGATGCTGCCGTCCTCCAGCACCGCGTCGTCGTCAATGATGCCCTTGCCCCGGTGGCCTTCGGATGAATCGTCGCCCTGGTTATAGGTATGGTAAAATTCCTTGGTCCACACATAGCGATCCGGCGCAACATTGGACGCAGCATCCCGCCAAACCGGCTTTAGCGTGCCGTTTTCCGGGATATGGTTCTCAATGGCCAGGCCGTTTTCCTTCGCCGTAACGGCCAGCTTGATCTCTACCGTGCCGGAAGCCACAGTCCCGCTGGGATACCACCAGTCGCTGCCGTTGTAGCAGTAGTAGTCCACCGCCAGCGTCACCACGCCCGGCCGCAGAGCGTCCAGGGACAGCCAGGGATACTGATAGCTATTTTTTTTGTCCGATGTGGAACCCTCGTTCTGGAAATAGATGGATGTCGAATAAGCCCGAACGGTATCGTTATTATCCTTCACGGTCCAGGTGTACCGATGATACGTGTAATCTGCCGCATTGTCGTCCTGGAAAAAGAACACCTTGCTCTGTTCTTCCTCGATCTCGTAATAGACCGTTTCGGTCCCGTCGGTCCGAATCTCGAAGGAGCCCGCGTCTCCCGCCTTCTTGCCGACGGCCGCCACCGCATAGATGGAAAAGGCCGTGGTCCCGAAGCGGATCTTCTGGTCTCCCTTCCCACGGGGTGCATACTGCACCGGCTCGGCATAATAGCTGCCGTCCTCCCGCTCTACCATATGGTAGACCACCAGGAATGCAGCGTCCTCGTCGATTTGACCCTCGGGCACCGTCAGCGTCACGGGGACGGTCTCGCCCTCTGCGGGCTCCAACGACCTGCCGCTTTCATCCAGGAAGCTGATATCCGCCGCCAGCACGTTCAGGGTCCCCACGGCGTCGCCGCCTAGGGCCGTATTCACGGCGGATTCCACGCTTTCCTGCTCCGTCTCGGAAACGGCCTCCACCACACAGTCCATCCCGCTCAGGGTGTTGCTGTTCTCCGGCTCCGTGTTTACCCCCAGCACCTGGAGCATATTCCACTGGGCCGTCAGGGTATCGTCATCCGTGACTTCATAGGCGGCTTCCGCCTGATAGGTTTCCCCGCTCTTGGCAGACAACCACCCCGTAAAGGTCCGATCTTCCTTTTCCGGTGCCCCCGGCAGGGTAATGGTCTCCCCCGGAGCCGCAGTGACGCTGCGGTCCACTCCTCGGGCCGTCAGAATTCCGCCGCCCAGGTCAAAGGAAACGGTGTATCTCTCATCCGTGGAAACCGGCTTCTGCTCCATGGGCGCCTCCGGCTGTTCGGATGCTGCGGTCCCGGTCTCCGGTACCGTTGTTTCCGGTACCGTGCCGTCGGTGCTGCCGCAGGTGCAGTTGTTTTCCTGCTCGTTCTGGTCTTTCTGGTCTTTCTGCTCGTTCTGGTCTTTCTGCTCCTGCTGCGCTTCCGGTGCGGGAGTCGTGGTCTCGGTGGGAACCTCAATCGTGCCGTTGCTGGAGGTCTGATCGGTAGAAAGCGCCAGCGTGCCGGGAATCGCGATGCTGACGAGCAGCGTAAGACTGATCAGCAGCGCGATAACTTTTTTGCTTCTCATATGCTCTCGTCCTCCTTACGCTCTCGGCCAACCCTGCGCGTCCATGACGGTCGCACCGTTGTTGGCGGTCTGTACAGCCTGTGCGAAAACATCCACCGTCGCCGTCGCGTTCTGGTACTCGTTGCCCATATTGGCATTGAAGGTCACAGCGGTGAAAATCGGCGCAGTGACTTCTCCAGGCTTCAGAGGCTTAGTATAATAATAGTAGCCGTCCTTTTCCGTCCAGTGGCTGGCGCTGCGCGTCAGCTCCACCAGAGACGTATCCGGCGTACCCTCACCCTGAAGCTTGATGTTCTTTTCCACCTTTACCCGCACCCACGCATCGGATGCGCCGGTGTTTTTGATCTCTGCGATTTTGGTGACGGTGGTATTGGGCATCACACCGGTCAGATCTTCAAAGGGCGTGGTTTTCGCCTCGTCCGCCCATTCCTGCACGGCAATTTCCACGCCGCCGGTGGTGATGACGTTATGCGCCTTTCCCTCAGAGTTAAAGTACGCAATGGTTCCGGCGGCGAGCGTGGCAAGGCAGATGGCCAGCACCGACAGAATCAACAATTTTCGCTTCATTGTCCTGCTCCTCTCAAATTATATTCGAAAGATCCGCTCTCGGATCAAAAACGAAGCCGTATGGCTTTATCAGACCATATGAGAACATCCGGTCCTGCCGGGTGCTCTCATATGGTCTGCGCCCCAAAGGGCGCAGACCATGCGGGAAATAACGCAGCCGTTTCAAAGCCGCGCCAAAGTGAATTACTTAAATGCAGCCCAAGCCGCAGCAGCGTCTGCAAAGCCCTCGGCCTGGATGGCGTCGGCCTCGACCAGAACGTTCAGGGTCACGGTATCGCCCGTTGCAGTGATGGCGCCGGCATCGATGGCCTTCTGGATATCAGCGCTGGTAGCATCCTTGTTGATGCCGATGAAGTTCCAGACGTTCCACTCGGTCATCTTGCCGGCCTTCAGGGGCTCAATGCGGGTGAAGGTGTAAACGTCGTACTTCATACCGTCCTTTTCAACATTCCGTTCAATCGCAGGAGCATTGTTCCAGCCGCCGCCCTTGCCATCGATGAACTCACCGTTCTTTATGGCGGTGGTGCACCACTGGTTGGTGATCACGCCGCCGTCCTTCACGGCAACAAAGTCATTGTTGGCTGCGGAGGGGACCATCACACGGACGCGGATGTAAGCGTCGTTCGCTCCGGTGTTGATGACGTAGGGGCACTTGGCAACGCCGCGGCCGGGAACCATGTTCTCGCCCTTCACAGCCAGGTAGTCGGTCGCATAGGTCTTGGCGTCATTCTTGATCTCGTCATCGGTGAAGATAGTCCAGCCGTCCGGGATGAACTCCATGCCTGCCGCCTTTGTGGTGGGATCGTGAAGGGACGTATCGCCGGAGTTATCACTGCCGGTACGGTGGAACTTGGACTCGATCAGGTCGATCTTGACATTGCCCACGGTGAAGGTATTCGTTGCGGACTTCGTGTCGGTGAAGTACGCCAGAGATGCGCCTACGATGGCGATGGCGACAAGAGCGACACACAGGAAAATTGCGGTCAGTTTCTTTTTCATGTTTGCTTTGCTCCTTTTATGTAGTGATATTTTCTCTGCGCCCCTGCGCAGGGGGGAAACTCATTGACACAGCCTTTCAAAAAAGCCGCGTGGCGCGCGAAAGGCAATTACTTCTGTGCGGCGAAAGCAGTCCAAGCTGCGGCAGCATTCTTAAAGCCCTCGGACTGGATGGCGTCGGCCTGCACCAGAACGTTCAGGCTCAGCGCGCCATTGCTGGTCTTAGTGATGACGCCATTCACGATAGCTTTTTCGATGTCCGCATTAGTGACGTTCTTGCCAATGCCGACGAAGTTCCAGACGTTCCACTCGGTCATAGCGCCAGCCTTGAGAGGCTCGGTGCGTGTGAAGGTGTAGACATCGTACTTCAGGCCATTGTCACCGGTGTAGCCGTTCATTTCAACGACAGGCCAGTTCTCCCCCTTTGCTCCTTGCTGGAACTCACCGGAACTCGTGGCAGTAGAGCAGAACATAGCGTTGATGATGCCGCCGTTATCAACATCGCCATCGTGGGGAATCATCACACGGATACGGACATAAGCATCATTTGCGCCGGTGTTGACCACATAGGGGCACTTGGCAAAGTTACGGCCGGGAACCATGTTTTTGCCCCGCTCAGCAATGTATTCGGAGTATTTCGCGGCGTCTGCCTTGATCTCGTCATCGGTGAACGCCTTGTGGCCGTCGGTGACATACTTCATGCCGCTTGCGGTCTGGGTGGGATCGGGGATGGAGGTATCGCCGGAGTTGTCGTTGCCCTCGCGGTGGAACCGGGACTCGATCAGGTCGATCTTGACGTTACCGACGGTGAACGTATTCGTTGCGGACTTCGTGTCGGTGAAGTACGCCAGAGATGCGCCTACGATGGCGATGGCAACAAGAGCGACACACAGGAAAATTGCGGTAAGTTTCTTCTTCATTTGCTTTCACTCTTTTCTATAATATTTCTGCGCCTCTGCGCAGCAAGGTACTTAGTTACTGCCGGAGGTGGGGTTGACCTTTGCCCATGCGGCAGCGGCAGTGTCAATACCTTCCTTCTGCACAGCGTAGGCCGTGAAGGTCAGCTTGGGTTGATTTCCGTCGGTAATGGTGTCAATCTCAGCCTTGGTCAACTTATCACTGACGATGACAACACCGTTGGGGTGAGCCGTGTTACCTGTGAGGACATAAAAGTCGGTATCAGTAGTCACAGCGCCGACCTCGCGGTAGTAAACGCCGTCAACACCAGGCAGTGCCTTCCAGCCGTCAGTTCCGGTCATGACAGAATAAGTGACCTTGTCTGTGACGAATGTACCGGTCTGCTCAACCTTTACAAATAGCCAGCAGGCTTCGGAGTTGGCCTTGACTGTCACCTTCGGGTCTTTCTCAATGTCAACGCCGGGAATGATCTTGGCCGACCTGCTTTCAGGCTTGGTCTCGGTCAGCTCGATGTTGATGTCTCCCACGGTGAATGTGTTGGTAATTACTTGGGCCTTTGAGGTCAGATACGCCATGGTTCCCAGCACAGAGACGGCCACAAGCAATACCGCACAGAGAGCCAGGAGCAGAGCCTTGCTTCTTGCTTTCATTTCCGAAAACCTCCTAAAATAATGTTATATATAGGGAGCCTTGCAGCATTGCCCTTCATTCAATGAGGCACTTCCTGCTCGTCCCGTTTTGCTTCTCGCCTCAGCAGCTCCTGCCGGAGTGCATCGACCGCAACAGCCTCGTGTGCCGCGACATGCGCATCCTTATTACGGCGGGAGGACTTCTTCTTTTTGCCCTGTTCCTTGTCTTTATCGTCCGCAAAAATGTCGGGGATGAATACAAGCAGCAGCAGGATCGCGCCTGCGGAGATGGCGATGTACATGCCGGGCGGATGCTGGATGTAGTCCGCAACATAGCCCAGATACGGGATGGAGAAGATCGGTGTGCCGATCACATTTTTATAATGTACCAGCCTGCCGTCCTCAGCCTCGTTGGCATCGCCCTTGGTACGGAAGCGGATCACGGTGGGGTCTTCCTCGTCCGGGACGATGCCCACGACACGGTGGGTAACCACAGTGTTCTCGTCCAGCATGAAGGTGATGGGCTGTCCGACCTCGATGGTGTAGGGGTCTACCTCTTTTACATAGATCAGCGAACCGGTGTAATAGGTCGGTTCCATGGATCCGGACAGCACGGTGAATACCTGCAGGCCCACGACCCTTGCGCCCACCAGCAGCAACGCCAGAATCACCACCAGCGCAACCAGAATACTACTGATCACATTCCAGATTTTTTTAAGGGATCTGTTCATATCGCTTCTTTCTTATCCTCTTCCTCTAAAACTTCGGCCCTGACATTCGGCACGACAAAGCTATAAATCTGTTCAAATGTCCATTCGGTCGTGGCCTCGCTGTTCTCCATCTCGCCGTTCAGCACCCGCGTTGCAAAAGCCAGCATGGTGTCGAAAATCTGGTGCACCAGCATATCCACGTTCGTGTCCGGCTTGAAGGCAGGTCTGACTTTTTCAATCAGCGCTTGGAAATGCGTCAGGTGTGTGTCATACGCTTGTGCCCGGCAGTCCGCAGAGTAACAGTAGCGGATGTAGAAAATACAGTCGGCCTCATTCTTCAGAATGAATTCCCAACTCTGCTTCCAGAGCAGGAATGCACGTTCTTTCCATGTAAGACCCGGCATATGCATGACTGGCAGCGTTTCACGCAGAAGCGTTGTGAAATTCTCATTCTCCTGATAGAAAGCCGCGCTGAGCAACTCGTCTTTGCTGCTGAAGCATCTGTAAATAAACGCTTCGTTCAGTCCCGCTTCTGCCGCGATGGCCTTGGTTGTTGCCTTAACCAGCCCATCCCGCGCTATGACCCGGACGGCACTCATCATAAATGTCTGCTTCATGCTTTGCTGATCCAAACAGTTACCCTCCGTTGCAAATAAGCGGCCACTTATGCGAATCCCCAAAAAAAGCAACTGCAATCAGCCAGCCGCTGACCCATTTGCCATTGCGCCGAGATTTTATCGTGGAGTTCACCACTCCATGACCCTTACGCCCTATAATATTTGTTAAATTATAGCACTTAGCTCGGTAAAAATCAATTAGGAAGAGGTGAATTTGCGGCAGTTTTTGAAAAAAGAAATTAGGGTGCAGGCGTGAACTTGAAATTATGTGCCCGATTTCTGCTGCTGACACGTTTGGCTGACGGTTTATCGCAGTCAAATGCGCAGTCTGGAACAGCTTGGTGCTGTTGGTAGAATGTGAGTTGCTACAACGTTTTCAAAAAATTAGGAGGTTCTCAAGATGGCAAAAGGCGAAAATATTTTCAAACGCAAGGACGGCAGATGGGAAGCACGCTATATCAAAGGCTATGAGCTTTCCGGCAAAATCAAGTACGGCTTCTGCTATACAAACTTGACGAACAGGGAGATTTCCGTCACCGGAAATCTCCCTTTGCTTGTTGGGGAAAATCTCCCCAAGCCCCTGATTGATCGAACGGTTCCCGTTCGGCTGCGCCCTGCAAAGCAGTGCTATTTTTCCTGTTGATGCTCTCTTGTCTGCCGCTGTTCCTCGGCATCCGTGCGCAGGAGCATCTCGGCGTTGGCCTTATGAATCTGGAGCCGCTTCGCTTCGTCACGAGCCTTGGAAAGCTCTGCATAATCGAGCTTCTTTTGCACGAGCAGATCGGAATATTCCGCTTGCAGGCTCTTGACGGTGGGCAGCTTTTTCAGCGCCAGATCGTCAAACGCCTTCTTCGCTGCCTTGTGGATGAGGATGTCGCTCTCATGCGCATCGTAGTATTTCTTGGAATACCCGGCCTTGCGGTAGGCGGCGTAAATATCTCTGGTCTTGGCATAATCGATGATGTGCGTTTTCAGCACGGCAATCTCTGCCATACGGCTCTCTGCTGCCTTTATTTTTGCCGTCAGTTCCTTCGTCATGCTGCTTGTCGGTGTGGGTACAGACGATAAAGGCATGGTCGATCTTCGTGAAGCGCCTGGCAAATTCATAGCCGAGTTGGTTGGCTTCCTCCGGTGTGACTTCGCCCGGTTTGAAGGATTGCCGGATCTGATACGCGATCACATCGCTGGCCTGCTCCCGGCCGGTGAGCTGCCGGTACTGGCGCTTGGATAAAAGAAATTCGCTGTCTGCCGTCTTCGCGTCACAGGCATAGGCCGAAATATATTCGCCGTCCTCGTTCTCCATCATTTCATCCAGAGAAATCGGCTTGCCGGAGCGGTTATGATGCCACTTCCGCATGAAATCCGTCTTGACGGTGCTGCCGGTGGTTTCGCAGTCCTCCACGGTACGGTTTTCCCAGATCGCGTCGATCATCGGCTGCCAGCCCTGTTCCGAAATCACCATGTCGGTGACATTGCCGATCAGATTGCTGAACTGCTGATAGGTCAGCCACGGCACTTCCACGCCCTGCGGGATGTTGTATAGGTTTTGGAAGCCCAGTCCGTTCTGCTCGAACTTCATTCGGATGTAGGGGATGATGCTGTACGACAGCCTCCACAAGGGAAAATACCCTGCATACTGATTCCAGTTGCCGGGAATGTCACGGTAGTTTCCCTTGCGGTCTTTCACTTGAAAGAACTGCCATGCGCACCATGCGTAGCAATCCCACACAAGCAGCTTGAACATATCATCACATACGATGTGGTCATATTTGTCCATCCGCAAGACCTCATACGGGCAGCGGGGCAGCTCATACGCTGGCTTCCATTTCTCCGCAAGCTCTCGCGGCAAGCTGTAAAACAGCGTCAGACATGATTTGTCGCTATCCTGTGGTATCTCGATAATTTCACTGGGCAGCACCACAAGAAAACCTTTTGGGCCTGTCTGCTTGTCCATCAGCGTCACCTCCAATCGCGTTTGTATTCAGCCCTCTACTATATATGGCATGAGAACGGCTGAATTGTTCCAATGCTTTCAAACTTTTTTGAGATTTTTTGAAAAAATCTCGGAATGAATGGGATAGGATTGATTTAAGGCAATTATACCTGAAAGCTGTGAATAAATCTATTGCTTTTCGTGACGGCAAAAAAATAACGGGTATCCGGCTCTCACCAGATACCCGTTATTTCGTTGCCAATCCCGCCTGACAGATGCCCCAGTCGTAATTTTTAGAATTACTGTCTTATGAGCACCCGTGTAAATACCGGGCAGTTTTTATTCTTTACAATGTTATTTTTACATCACCTTGCGGAACAGCTCTTTCAGCTCTTCTACGCTGGTGTCCTTCGGATTGCCCGGTCTGCAGGCATCTGCGTAAGCAGATTCTGCCAGGAAATCCAGATCTTCTTCCTTCAATGTTTCCAGCTTCGCGGGGATCCCCACGTCCTCTGAAAGCTTCCGGACAGCGTCTACAGCAGCTTTACGGTATTCCTCTACAGACATCTCGTCCACGCCCTTTACGCCCAGCGCTCTGGCGATCTCTCTGTATTTCTCACCGGTGCAGTCCGCATTGTACTCCATTACAATGGGGAGCATCATCGCGCATGCCACTCCGTGGGGAGTGTCATAAACTGCGCCCAGGGTATGCGCCATGGAATGGGCGATTCCCAGACCTACGTTGGAGAAGCCCATGCCTGCGATGTACTGACCCAGAGCCATGCCCTCGCGTCCCTCGGCTTCGTTCTTTACCGCGCCGCGTAAGGACTTTCCGATGATCTCGATGGCCTTCAGATGGAACATATCTGTCATTTCCCAGGCTGCCTTGGTGGTGTAGCCCTCGATAGCATGGGTCAGGGCGTCCATTCCGGTGGCTGCGGTCAGGCTTGCCGGCATGTCTGCCATCATATCCGGATCAACCACTGCGATAATCGGCATATCGTGGGTATCTACGCACACGAATTTCCGCTTTCTCTCCACATCGGTAATGACATAGTTGATGGTTACCTCAGCAGCGGTTCCTGCTGTGGTCGGCACTGCGATAATCGGTACACAGGCATGCTTTGTGGGTGCTACGCCCTCCAGACTTCTCACATCCGCGAACTCCGGATTGTTGATGATGATACCGATGGCTTTCGCAGTGTCCATGGGAGAGCCGCCGCCAACGGCAATGATGTAATCAGCGCCTGTTGTCTTAAATGCCTCTACGCCTGCCTTTACGTTATCAATGGTCGGATTAGACTTAATGTCACAGAAAACCTCGTATGCCAGGCCTGCATCCTCCAGCACTTTGGTTACCTTCCCTGTGGTTCCGCGCTTGTAGAGACCCGGGCCGGTGCATACCAGCGCTTTGTGGAAGCCCCGATTCTTTACCTCTCCGGCGATTTCCTGAATCGCGCCAGCTCCATGATAAGAGGTCTCATTCAATGTAATTCTGTTTGCCATAATATATCGTCTCCTTTTTCTTTTGAACCAACCATTTCCCTCGTTATTATTTTAACGCTTTGTTTTAAAAAATCAAGAGTTGCCAAAGCAAATCTTTACTTTATAAATGCTTTGAACGCCAGATAATTCTCATACAGATCCGCCTTGGATACCACCTCCCAGGGAGAATGCATGGAAATCACCGGAACGCCGATATCTACCGTGTCGATGTTGAACTTGGCGATGAATTTCGCTACGGTTCCGCCGCCTCCTTCATCTACCTTACCAAGCTCCCCGGTCTGCCATACTACGCCGTTCTCATCGAAAAGCTTCCGCAGATACGCAAGAAACTCAGCGTTGGCGTCGTTGGATCCGCTCTTTCCTCTGGCTCCGGTAAACTTCATCATACCTGCGCCGCAGGACAGGAACACAGAGTTGGTCTTTTCGCAGACCTCCGGATAATTGGGATCGTAAGCCGCTGTCACGTCCGCGGACAGGCACTTGGAATGGGCCCGTACCGCTGCTGCGGACACTCCGAAGGCTGCTGCCAGTTCATCGATAAGATCCGTGAAGATGGCACTCTGCATACCGGTGGTTCCCTCGCTTCCGATCTCCTCCTTATCTGCCAGAATAACCATAACCGTATGCTGATCGGAAGTCTCGTCCAGGCAGGCTTTCCATGCAGGGTACGCGCAGACACGGTCGTCGTGGCCGTAGCTTCCAAGCAGGGCGCGATCGAAGCCCACATCCTTGGCCTTGAAAGCCGGAACCATGGACAGCTCGGCACTCATGAAATCTGCCTCGGTGATACCGTATTTATCATTCAGCAGGTGCAGCACATGGTTCTTAACGGTTTTTTCATCGTCCTCAGTCGCTGCCGTGTAAGGAATGTTGCCAAACCAGATGTTCAGCTGCTCTCCCTCGATGGCGTTGCCCAGAGGCTTCTGATTCTGCTTGGCTGCCAGATGGGGAAGCAGATCGCTGATATAAAACACCGGATCGCTCTCGTCTTCACCCACTTTTACCTGCACCGTAGTGCCGTCCTTTAATGCCACCACGCCGTGCAGGGCAAGGGGTATGGCCGCCCACTGATATTTGCGCAGGCCCCCGTAGTAATGGGTCTTGCCCAGAGCCACGCCCTCGGACTCGTAGAGAGGAAGCTGCTTCAGATCCAGACGGGGACTGTCAATATGAGAGGCGATGATACGGATGCCGTCCTTCGCGATATTCTCGGTGCCCACCTTGATCAGATACATATTTTTCCCGCGGTTGTTGTAATAAATCTTGTCGCCCGCCTTGAGCCTGCGGCCAAAATCGAAAGCCTCGTAGCCTGCGGCCTTCGCAGCCGCCTCCACATAGGCGCAACACTCCCGCTCGGTCTTTCCTTCATCCAGGAACTGCTTATAGCCCTCGGCAAAATCGAAGATCTCCGTCATCAGGGTCTCATCTGCGGTTTCGTAGACGTTTGTTCTTTTGTAAGTGAGTAAATCCATGTGTGTTCCTTCTTTCTATCACGATATTGTGCGTATCTATTACTCTGTCTTTGATTTTATCACGTTTGAAACTATATTTCTATCTCTGTTTTTCTCATTGCCGCACCTACTGGGCGTCAATTTAACCTCCCTCAAATTCACCTGAAAAAGCCAGAACAAAGATCTGATCGACTCTGTCCTGGCTTTTAAAGACTTGTTATATCTGCGTCCTGCAGATCTTCTTTGCTGCCTGATCAAGCTCACTGTTCTCCAAAATCAGCTTTTGGCCAAGCAGCGCTGCCTTTGTGAGTTCTGGCTCTACAGGCAGAACTGCCAGTATCCGCTCAGGATCTCCTATGGCCTGCTCCAGCACTTTCCTGCTTTCCTCGTCCACCTTATTCAATACATAATACACGGGTTTTTGAAGTCTTCCACTCAGCTCTCCTATCTTCACCGCAAGCTTGATTCCGTTCTTTTCTGTGTAATACCCTTTCGGAATATCACTAAGCTTCCACCCTTTCCACATACAGATATTTTCATTTTGCCACCTCCTCAAGATACAGGGACAGATGCACGTCACCCGGTATTGCAAAACCGCACTGATCGCAGATGCTTTCTCCCACAGTCTGCCCATCCCGTATAAATAGCTCTATCACGCCTCCGCATTTGGGGCAGTCAATCTCTTCAATCGTCATCATACCGCGTGTTTCCTGGCATGTAGGTAATACATCACTCATTTTCGCACCTGCTTTCTATCCGAGTTTCGTAATTTCTCGCAAGCCGGAAGATACATCTGCCCTGGAACTTGTGTCAGGTTATTCTTTGCGTATTCCAGCTTCATATTTGATACGACCTTTCTTTTCCCTTTCCATTTTTTGGCTGTTCCTTCCGACTACAGTTCCAGCTTTTCCACAATCTCCTGAAGGGCTTTCCTCACTGGAGAGTCCATGGGAAGCTGTACAATGGGCTTTCCATCGCAGTCAAAGCGGTAAATCATATCGTCATGAGGCACTACTCCAAGGAGCTCCAGGTTCTGATTTTGTATCTCTTCCAGTGTTCCGGCATCCAGATTCCCCTCCGGAGCCCGGTTGATAATCAGTCCCACCTTCTTTGGCTTAAAATTCAGCTTCTTCATCAAAGCAGCAATCCGTCCGGCTGCCTGCACGCCTCTCCTGGAACAGTCGCTGACTAAAATTGCGATCTCCATCATCGGCAGGAGCCCACGGCTTACATGCTCCATTCCTGCCTCATTGTCCACCACCACATAAGGGTAATGGCTCTGCAGCTTCTGCACCTGCGTTTGAACCAGGCCATTCACGAAGCAGTAGCAGCCTTGTCCCTGACTGCGCCCCATGACCATCAGATCAAAGTCATCCTCCTCTGTAAGGGCGTCTGCCAGCCGGGCCTCCAGATAATCCTTTTTCGTTACCCCGACGGGAATCTTATACCGGCTGTCCGATCCCGCCCGCTCGATCTCCTCCCGGAGCTCTCCAAGGGTGATGCCCGCCTCCACGCCAAGCACCTCATTGAGATTTGAGTTGGCATCCGCATCCACGGCCAGAACCGGCTTCTTCCCGCTCTGGCAGAGATACTGAATCAAAAGGCCGGTAAGCGTGGTCTTTCCCACACCGCCTTTGCCGGCTACTGCAATCACATGTCCCATATCCTCTCCATCCTTTCCTGTGCCAAATCCACATTTTCCTGCGTTCAGCAATTATTCTGCTGCCGTCCTGATACAGGGTGTTCTTTTTATAAACAATATGTTGATTTTCTTTACAAACTGATTATAATAAAAGTATCAGAAAATACAATCATCAATTTAAAGCTGTCTGTAGGTTTCTGAACAGTTTTCCGTATTCTGTTCAGAAACTCTCCAATAGAAATCATCGAAAAAGGAGGAAATTCCCATGCCGGAAAAGACACAGAAAGAAGACCGGAGGACGCGTTATACCCGCCAGGTCATAAAGGAAGCATTTTTAAAGCTCCTGGAAGAAAAGGAATATCCCAAAATCACAGTCACTGAGATCTGCAGGCTTGCGGAAATCAACCGGGGAACCTTCTATCTCCACTATTATGATACTGCCGATGTGCTGGATGATCTTCTAAGCGAAATCCTGAAAGAAACCACCAGCGTCATCGACCATGTCTTCTGCCCTGCAAGAGCCTCCGGGAACTGCTCCTATCCTTTCTGTGACAGGCTGCACAGCAGCGACCGATATCAGGCGCTTTTTCTCGACGACACCATCTCCGCACAAATCATAGAAAAAATGGCGGAAACGACAAAAGAAGACTATGTGACCTGGCTGATGTCACACAGTCTCCTTACCTTTGAAGAAGCCGAAGCCATTTTTTATTTCCAGATGAACGGCTGTCTGTCCATCAATAAAGTCATGCTGCGCAATCACTGCTCCGACTGGAAAAAGATACAGCGGGCCATCGATCAGTTTATCCGCGCGGGGCTGGAATCATTTCTGATCCGGGATCAGAGGGAATCGTGATCCGCATTTCATTCGATAACGGCGTTTTGTCTGTCAATATTCTCCTTGCCACGCACCTACTGGGCGTCAATTTTTTCCTTCAGCTCCGTCAGGTACATCCAGCGCTCCATCTTCTCATCCAGAAGGCTCTGCGTCTCTTCCTTTTCCTTCGTAAGCTCCGTTAAGCGGCTATACTGGCTGGCATGGGCAATCATTTCTTTATCCAGCTCCTCGATCTTTGCTTCCAGCACGGCGATATCGTCCTCGATGGTATCGAATTCCTTCTGTTCCTTGTAGGTGAATTTCAGCTTCTTCTCACCCTTGTCCCAGGTGGCTTTCTTTTTTCCGCCGGGTTCGGAAGCTCCCGCTACTTTTATGCTCTTTAAAGCGCCGCCAAAATCCGTCCCTGCCGCGCCATGCTCCCGGGCCAGGGCTTCCATGTAGTCGGTATAGCCGCCCTCGTACTGGCGGAAATGACCGTTGCCGTCGAAGGCGAAGATCCGATCCACCACATTGTCCAGGAAATATCGATCGTGGGAAACGAGAATCCCGATTCCAATAAAGGAATTCAGATAATCCTCCAGAATCGTCAGTGTGGGAATATCCAGTTCGTTGCTGACCTCGTCCATAACCAGCACATTGGGGCCGGTCTGCAGAACGCCTAAGAGATACAGCCGCCGCTTCTCCCCACCAGAGAGCTTTCCGATGGGCGCGTACTGCATATCCGGTGTAAACAGAAAGCGTTCCAGCATCTGGGACGCCGTAATCCGTCCGTCCCGGGTGGGAATGTACTCGGCAATATCCTTCACGTAGTCGATAACCCGCTGATTTTCATCCATTTCCGGCAGCTCCTGGGCGAAATAGCCAAGCTTGATCGTCTCGCCCACCTCCACATCGCCTGAATCCGGCGGGATCTGCCCTGCTATCATTTTCAGCAAAGTAGACTTTCCGCAGCCATTCGGGCCAACAAACGCGATCGTCTGATTTTTCAGAAAAATATAGGTAAAATCCTCAACAATCCTTCGGCCCTCGTATTCCTTGGATACGTGGTGCAGCTCAATGGTCTTTTTGCCCATGCGGGTTTCGACCGAATCCAGCTCCACGGTTTTATCAAAGACCGGAGCCCTTCCGGCCTTCAACGCTTCCAGCCGATCCAGTCTCGCCTGCTGCTTGGTGGTCCGGGCCCTGCAGCCTCTGGCCGCCCATTCCAGCTCCATGCGGAGAATGCTCTGCCGCTTCCGCTCGGTGGCCAACTCCATTTCCTCCCGCTTTGCCTTCAGCTCCAGGAAGCCTGAATAGTTGGCCTGATAGCTGTAGAGCTTTCCCCGGCTGATTTCCAGAATCCGATTGGTAACCCGATCCAGGAAATAACGGTCATGGGTTACCAGAATCACGGTTCCCCGGAATTTTCGAAGATAGGTTTCCAGCCAGCGGATCATTTCCTCGTCCAGATGGTTGGTAGGCTCGTCCAGAATCAGGATATCCGCCGGAAGCAACAAAGTCCGCGCCAGGGCCACCCGTTTCTTCTGCCCGCCGGACAGGGTCTCGATCCGCGCCTCCGGATCCGGGACGCCCAGGGTATTCAGCATATTTTTCGCATCGTACTCGGTGACTTCGCCGCCTGCCACGCAGGACAGCACCGTCGCGCCCTCGGGAAAGGTATTGGCCTGGGATAAAAACGCCAGCTTCACGCCATTCTGCATGATCACCTGACCCTTATCCGGCTCCTCTGTTCCTGCGATAATCCGGAGCAAAGTAGTTTTTCCGGTTCCGTTGATCCCGATGATACCTATCTTCTCATTCTCCTGAATTCCGCAGGAAATATCGTCAAAAATCCATTTATCTCCGTAAAGCTTGCTTACGTGCTCAATATTTAAAATGTTCATAGTACTTCTGTCTTTTCTCCTTACAAACTCATCCGCTCCAGCCCCGCTCTCCGGTACTCCGAAAGCTTCTCCCGAAGCCCCCGGTGCTCCGCAAGACTCAGATCCGGATCCTGCTTCTCCAGCTTTGCCGCTTCCTCGCTGGCTGCCTGCAGGATCAACGCGTCGGTGAAAATGTCCCCTATCCTGAATTCCAGGATCCCGCTCTGACGGACGCCGAACAGATCGCCCGGCCCCCTTAGCTTCAGGTCCTCAGACGCAATATAAAAGCCGTCATTGGAGCGGTTCAGGATCTCCAGCCGCTTTCTGGTTTCCTTGCTGTCGGATCCGCTCACGAAGATACAATAGGACTGGTGGCTTCCACGTCCCACGCGTCCCCGGAGCTGATGAAGCTGGGCCAGGCCGAAGCGCTCCGCGTTCTCCACCATCATGACGGTAGCGTTCGGCACATTGACGCCCACCTCGATAACCGTCGTAGAGACCAGCACCTGGATTTCGCCAGCCGCGAACCGTTCCATGATGTCGTTTTTCTCTGCCGCCTTCATTTTCCCGTGCAGATATTCGATTGTGATACCTGCAGCCAGCTCTTTTCGAAGCTTCTCCGTATAATCCACCACATTTTCGATCTCGATTTCCGGATTTTCCTCTACCATGGGACAGATGATATACACCTGCCGTCCGGCTGCCACCTCCCGCTCGATAAAGCGGTAGGCCTTGGGACGGTAGCTCTCATCTACCACGCAGTTTTTGATAGGCAGACGGTTGGCCGGAAGCTCGTCGATGACGGAGATATCCAGATCCCCGTAAATGATAATCGCCAGCGTCCGGGGAATGGGTGTGGCGCTCATAACCAGCACATGGGGATGCAGACCCTTTCCTGCCAGTGTCTCCCGCTGGCGGACGCCGAAACGGTGCTGCTCATCGGTCACCACCAACCCTAAGCGGGCATACTGCACCTTTTCCTGAATCAGCGCATGAGTTCCGACGATAATCCGCGCCTCGCCGCTTTCGATACGGGCGTAGGCTTCCCGCTTTTCCTTTGCCGTCATGGATCCGGTCAGCAGCTCCACACAGTCCTCCATCGAAAGCCCCAGAAGCAGCTCCCGGATGCTTTCCGCATGCTGCCTTGCCAGAACCTCGGTCGGGGCCATCATTGCTCCCTGAAAACCGCTTTCCACCGCCGAAAGCAGGGCAAGCAGCGCCAGCACCGTCTTGCCCGATCCCACGTCACCCTGTACCAGACGGTTCATGACCGTCTCTCCGGCCAAATCGGACTGTATCTCCTGCCAGACCCGCTTCTGGGCTCCGGTCAGCTCATAGGGAAGGGAAGAAAGCAAGGTTTCAACCGCCGCTCCCGGACGAATCACACAGGCATTGACCGTGTCTTCGGTCTGCTCCTTCATCTGACGTAAGGCCAGGATAAACAAAAAGAACTCATCAAACACCAGCCGTTTCCGGGCCAGCAGCAGATCTTCCCGTTTCACCGGAAAATGAATGGTTCGCAGCGCGAAGTTATATTCGGCTAACTGTTGCTCATTCCGGATATGCTCCGGCAGATACTCCGGATCCAGCGCCAGCTCGTCCAATGCCTGCCGCACTGCCTTTGTCACAGTTTTATTGGAGAGCCCTCCGGTAAGTCCGTAGACCGGCTGCATGGTGCCCAGAAGCTTTTCATAATCCTCCGGCGTGTAAATCTCCGGCTGATCCATGGAAAGCCGTTCCTTTTTCTTCTGTACCCGGCCCCGGAAAATATAGGTCCGGCCCGGCAGCAGGCTGTTGCGCAGATACGGCATATTGAACCAGGACAGGCTGAGGCGGATTCCGTTCTCCGTAAGCACTGCCGTGGTAATATGATACCGGCCCGCCTTCTTTCCCTCCGGCGTCCGGTGAAGCATGGCCGTCACCGCCTGTACTCTGTCCGGCTCCAGGTCAGCGAAATTCTTCGGCTTTTCGTATACGTCATATGTTCTCGGATAGTAAGACAAAAGCTCTCCCACCGTGTCGACCCCGACACGGTGAAAGAGCGCTGCTGTCTTTTCTCCAACGCCCTTCAGGGCTGTAATTGGGGAAGCTGTATTCATCGTCTACTCCACAGATACTACATAATAGTAAATGGGCTGTCCGCCAAAATGAACCTCGACGTCGCAGTCATGGTACAGATCGCTTAATTTCTCGCCCAACTTCTCTGCGTCCTCTTTCTTCACATCCTCGCCATAATAGATACTGATCAGCTCGGAATCCTCATCGATCAGCTCTTTAAACATATCCAGCGTGGTCTGCTCTACGTCCTCGCCCACTGCCAGAATCGCGTGATCGCCGATACCCATAATATTTCCTTCTTTGATCTCTTTGTCATCAATGTGAGTATCACGCACTGCGTAAGTCACCTGACCGGTCTTCACGTTGGCCAGCTCCTCGGTCATACGGGCCTCGTTTTCCTCTGCACTGGAATCCGGCATAAAGTTGATCATGGCCGTAATTCCCTGGGGAACCGTCTTGGTGGGGATAACGATGATATCCTTATCCTCACAGAGAGCCTTCGCCTGGTTTGCAGCCAGAATAATGTTCTTATTGTTCGGCAGAATAAAGATGTGTTCTGCATTTACCTTGTCAATGGCATTGAGCATATCCTCGGTGCTGGGGTTCATGGTCTGACCGCCCTCGATCAGGTAATCCACGCCAAGACCCTTGAAGATCTCACCGATACCCTCGCCGATGGATACGGAGATAAAGCCCATCTCCTTTCTCGGCTCTTCTGCCTTCTGCTGCGCCGCAATCTTGGAAGCGTCCTTAATCAGCTTCTCCTCATGCTCCTCGCGCATATTGTCAATCTTCAGGCGGGACAGGGAGCCATAGGTCAGCGCCTTCTCAATGGCCTGGCCCGGATGATTCGTATGTACATGAATCTTTACGATATCATCATCTGCCACGCATACGATGGAATCACCGATGGACTCCAGGAAAGCCTTAAACTCCATCTCGTCCTTATGCTCAAACTTCTTATCTAATACGATAATAAACTCGGTACAGTAACCGAACTTGATTTCAGCCTCTGTCTCCGCGCTGATCTTCACCGGAGCGGACTTCGGCGCTTCAAAGGTGTAATCCACCTCTTTTCCCAGATAAGCGTCATAAGCGCCTTTCAGAACCTCTACCAGACCCTGTCCGCCGGAGTCTACTACGCCTGCCTCCTTCAGAACCGGTAAGAGATCCGGCGTGGTAGCCAGTACACGCTCTGCCTCCTCAATGATACCGGAGAAAAATACATCCAGATCCTCTTCCTCCAGAGCAAGCTCCGCCGCCTTATCAGCCGCTCCTCTTGCTACGGTCAGAATGGTTCCCTCCTTGGGCTTCATAACTGCCTTATAGGCCGTCTCTACCGCCTTCTGGAAGGCGTTGGAAATAATCATAACGTCCAGTGTCTCGTAACCCTTAATTCCCTTTGTAAAGCCGCGGAGCAGCTGGGACAGGATTACGCCGGAATTTCCGCGGGCTCCCCGTAAGGAACCGGAGGAGATCGCCTTCGCTACTGTCTCCATGGTACGCTCGGACAGGTTATTCACCTCGGAAGCCGCAGACATAATGGTCAGCGTCATGTTCGTTCCCGTATCGCCGTCCGGCACCGGAAATACATTCAGCTCGTTGATCCACTCTTTTTTCGCTTCCAGGTTCTTAGCTCCGGCTAAAAACATCTTTGTAAGCGTGTTTACCTCTATTGTTTTCATAATGACAAAAAACTCCTCCTGAAAATTAGTCTATGACTCTGACACCTTCTACAAAGATGTTGATTTTCTCAATCGTCATTCCGGTGAACTCCTCCACCTTGTACTTTACATTGCTCATCAGATTGTCGGATACAGCGGAAATGCTCACGCCGTAAGCCACGATTACATGGAAGGAAAGCGTAATCTTGTTATCGTTGATCTGTACGTTTACGCCGCGGGTCAGGTTGTCTCCCTTCAGGAGCTTTACCAGTCCGTCTTTCATATTTACCATGGCCATTCCAACGATACCGAAGCACTCTACCGCTACGGAACCTGCATATCTGGCAATAACTTCCGGGTCAATCATGACCGCGCCCATCTGCGTATTCATAAGTCCCTTCATTATCATTACCTCCACTCTTATTTTAATTCACCAAAAAAGCCTGTGCCCTCCTTTTTCTCATCAGATGACACAGATATAGTGTATTATAACCTGTTTTTGCCGGAAAAGAAAGCTATTTTTCATACTTTCTAAAAAATTGTAATATTTTTAAATTTCCACTTGCAAAATATAGTGGTATCTGCTAAAATAACCTATGTTGCGAGCCTATATATAGGTTCACTATCGTTCAAGAGGAGGTGCAAACATGGCAAAGTGTGCAATCTGTGAAAAAGGCGCTCATTTCGGAAACAACGTCAGCCATTCACATAGACGTTCCAACAAGATGTGGAAATCCAATGTTAAGTCTGTAAAGGTTAAGGTGAACGGCGCTGCCAGAAAGATGTATGTATGTACATCCTGTCTGAAGTCCGGAGCAGTTGAGAGAGCTTAAGTTTGAGATTGAAAAATTAGGAGCAGCCTGTGCCGCTCCTTTTTTTGTTGCCTTTTTACTGGAAATTCTCCTCTGCGTCTGTTGCCTGTTTCCTTATTTTATCAATACAGCCCCGATGAACCACAGCACATACACATGAGCCGGATAAAATACGTAATAAAAGTATTTCCGGAACTGCGGTGACAGCTTCTCCCGCTTCCGCTTCTTTTTGCTGTAACCAAGCCGCCCATTGCAGGCAAGCACCAGCGGCAGAGCGAAAATCATCAGCCACTGGAAATCATTGTGAAACATATGGGACAGATCGAACATCGGTCGGAAGGACGCTCCCCAGAGCACCAGTCCCGTCATAATCTCCATCAGGGCTACCAGCACGTCGTGTCCTACCAAGGAAAATATTCTTCCCCAGAGGCCAAAGGCAGAATTCACAAAGAACACCAGAAAGATGCCCAGATAGCCAAGAACCATTCTTTTCTTGCTCTTGTCCTCCTTTGTAAAATAAAACAGAACACCCATCAGCACATACATCAGAGCCCCTTCACAGGTCAGAGCGCTTCCCAGTACGGCAGAACCGAAGTTCAGCACTGCGTAGGGCACTTCGACCACCTCATAAAGTCCGGCCCACACGCCTGCGATGGATATCTGGTAAAAAATGTAAGTGAACCAGATTTTCGTTTTCCGTTTCGGATGACGGTTCGCGTATTCTATCAGATCCACCAGAAAGGCGGACGCAAACAGGGTTGCGAACATATTGGTGGTAACGGCTGTGACCAGGCCGGTCTTCTGGGCCACCACAGACATCAGGAGGTTGAAGGCTGCCAGGGCGACGCTGGCGATATAGAGCCGTCGGAAATACGATTTCTTATCCCTGGTGTTCGTGAGGCTCCAGGCCATGCAGTAAAAGAACAGCGGCGCGGATAGCTTTCCGATCCACTGCAGGAACACCGGCATACCCGGAATCAGCGCCCCGATGTATCCAAGCGCCATCGTGACCAGCGCTATCCGTTTCAGTATCGTTACAGACATTTTCTATCTTCCTCTTATCTTCCGCATTTTCCTCCGGACGAGAACAGATTGTACCCGACGATCATCAGGGAAAAGGCCGCCAATGCCCGCACAAACCAGCCGTTGACCGGCATAAAAAAGGTTGTCAGGATTCCGACACCTATCCAGAACATCACAAAACCAAGCAGCTGTTTCATATCGGCTCCCGGCATGGGTTTTCTTATTCTATTCTATGTCCTTTTTTTCGAAATGTGTATCCTGGCTGATACACCTTGCAGATTTTTCCTTCTCCGTACTTTGTCCGGAATCTGCCTTCGACTATTCCGCCTCTGTCTCCGGCTCTTCCTTCTCGATCACATCTACCGCGTCCTGAATGGCGTCCGCCACCGGGCTCTCCTTCTTGGTTCCGCCTGCTGCAAACTTATTCACGAAATCCGGCACCATATCGAGAATCTTCGTTACGGTATCCTGATTCTTCACGTTGACCAGCTTGGTGACACCGCCTGAGATCACCAGAATGGCGCTGGGGGAAATCTTCGCTCCCATACCGCCGCCCGCGTTCTGCTTCTTGTCGCCCGCGAAGGCTCCGGCTCCCACGCCAAAGGATACGTCCACCAGTGGCAGGATGATGGTGTCGCCGATGGTTACTGCGTCGCCGACTACGGTCTTGGTGGTAATAAAACTGTCCATTCCCTTGAACAGGGATTCCACTGTGGTATCAAAGGTATTGTTCATGAGAAAGCCTCCTTATTTTATCTTCTATTATTATCATTTTTATAATGCTTCCCTACTGCCAGAGCCACTTACACCTGATGTATCCGGAAAAGCACAACAAGATTCCGCATGCTTTTCGCGCCTGCTTGTCAGATCGCCTCAGGTCACCATCCGGTATACAAACCGTACATTCTTATCCCGATATAACTTCCACGCTATCCGCACGATAGTTATCAGCCGGATACGGCCTTTCAGATACAGCTCACCCTCCAGCACGCTCTCCTGAAAATCAGGAACTACCTTCACATTATCCATGAAAAGCGGATAAAATATACTGATGCCGCCCAGGATTTCTCCGGTCAGCGCCGGATCGTCCGTACCGAAATGCAGGTCGCCCCACACCCTTTTCGGCAGCAATTTGCCAAGCAGAACCCTGAGCTGACTCCAGGCGAGGCCAAGCGCCGCCCTGGTACGGTCGTCGGTGGCAAAGCGTTTCATTCGCTTTATTTTAACATAGAACTGGTGGAATGTATATTTAAGTTTTTTTAATTTTTTCGGGATGGAACTCAAAAACCGCCAGGTGGCTTTCAGAAAGTCCACCAGCATTTTCAAAAAAACGGTGATTTTTCTGAGAACACCAAAGGGCTTCTGCTGCTTACGGGCAGGGTCTGAATCCAGTTCTTCTGTTTTCTCTTCTGCTGGCTCTATATAGGTCTCTTCTTCCGAAAACTCAGTTTTATCCAGTGCCGTCCCTATCTGATTTTTATTAGGATCTGTCACCTGTCCGGCCGCGTCACTCGTTTCCTCCACATCCGGGAACGCCTCTTCCGCTCCGTCCTGAATCTCCTCCTCATCCGCCAGAAAATCCTTCACGGTAAAAATAAGCACTTTCAGCTTCGCCGACAGCTTCCCATCCCGGAAGCTCACCGGCACACGCACCAGATGGAGCAGCCAGTGTACCTTCGCCTCTACAAAAAATTCCTCTTTCTTTTTTACATGGGCCTCATACCGAACCGGTATCAAAAGAAGCAATGCCAGGATCCATAGCGCAATCCCCAGCACCGCTGCAAGAATGAGCAGTACGATTTTCAAGATGGCAAAGATTATATGCAGCATACTGTCAGTTCTCCGTCCTGCCAAAGTATTCCCGCACGGCAAAGCCGCCGGTCTTCCGATAGATGTCGTCTATCATCCGCTGTACCAGCTCCAGGGCCTCTTCATAGCCCGACGCGATTCCCACCACATAGAGATCCTGCTTATAAAAGGCGGGCTGCTTCAGATGAGCCGCATGAAAAATGTCGAACAGATTCTCCCGGTTGGAGGCCAGGGTGATGAAGTAAATACTGACCATTCCGACTCCACGGTTGGCCTTTTTTATAATCTTATCCTTTTTTTTTGCCGTCTTATCGCTCAGATAAAGATTTTCCGCCCACTGCATCCGCAAATCCTCTTCCTGCATTCTCATACCATAGCAGTTCTCGATCCGCGACTCTTCTATGGTCCTGAATTTGAAAAATGAGGGCATCGAAATTCATCCACGACACCCTCTTTTTCTCTTGTTAGAAATATTTTTTATTGCCCCAGAGATTACTTTTTTTCAGATCCAGATATTCATTGTAGGCCCGCTCCAGAATCTGCTTCTCATTGGAAAACTTCAGCAGATGATAGGCCTCGTGATACTTATAATATCCTGAATCTACAAAATACTCCTCGCGCTGTGGTTTACTGTAATAATTGTCTGCCATCATCAGATACCAGTGGACGTCCTTCTCTACCGTGTCCTCCGGCACTGTAAATGAATACTGGCTCTTGCCAATATACTTGATAATCGCAGCATCTACGCCTGTTTCCTCGCGCACTTCTCTTAACGCCGTTTCTTTAAACTCTTCTCCCGGCTCTACAGTCCCCTTCGGCAGCACCCAGCCCTCGTACCGATTCTTATAATTCTTGTACAAAAGCAGAATCTTGCCTCGAAATATTACCACACCGCCACAACTGGTTGCTTCAATCATTGCAAAACCTCCTGTCCTGGTGCGTTCAAAAACTAGGTATAGTATACTGCTTTTTTTGAAATTTGACAAGCGTTTGTTAAGGCTTCCTTACTCGGTTCCGTTCATCAGATCGTTCAGGGCCTTATTTCCATACCATTCCTGGAAGATCTGGCGGGCGATGGGAACTGCGTACTCGCTGCCGCTTCCGCGCTCTTCTACCAGCACGCAGACTGCGATATCCCGATCTCCGGTGTCGGAAAAGCCCACAAACCAGGCGTGGCTCTTGCTCTTATCACTGGTATACTCAGCCGTCCCGGTCTTACCTGCAATCTCAAAGCCCAGGTCTTTCAGTTTGCTTCCGGTTCCGCTCTCCACCACGGCCTTCATGTATTCGGTCAGTGTGGCAGCCTCGTCCGCCGTCATCAGGGAGCCGTATTCCTCGGTATCGAAGGTTTTTACCGTCGCGCCCCTGGCGCTTCGCACCTCTTCCAGCAGATAGGGCTTCATCAGCACGCCGTCATTGGCAATGGCACTGCCGATCAGGGCCATATGAAGGGGCGACACCACGGTCTTTCCCTGGCCGATGGCCGTCATCATCTGCTCCGCAGGTGTGGCATCCGTCTTCAGGGAAAAGGAACTCTTCGAATAGGTCAGCGGCGACGGCAGTTCTGTATTAAACAGCAGCTCTTCACAGGTGTTTTTAAATAAACTCTCATCCAGCGACAGACCGATGGTCGCAAAGGCCGAGTTACAGGACTTTGCGAAAGCCTTCGTCAGATCCTCAGATCCGTGGGCCTTCTTATTATAACAGCTGATGGTATAATTGCCCTCCGTCACATTTCCCTTACAGTTATAGGAAAAGTCGGCATAGGAATCCGGATTTTCCCGCATATATTCCAGGAGCGTCACGATCTTGAATGTGGATCCCGGCGCGTAAAGTCCCTGAGTCGCACGGTTATAAAGGACGCTGCCGCTCTCGGAAGAGCTCTCCGCTGTCAGCGTGTCCCATTTCTCATTGATAGTGCCCGGATCGTAGTCGGGCTTGGACACCATAGCCAGTACCCGTCCCGTGGAAGCCTCCAGCACCACCACCGCACCCTGGTTCTTGCCCAGAGCGTCGTAGGCCGTCCGCTGCAGATCGATGTCCAGGGTGGTCACCACGTCGTCACCCTGATTTTTCACATTTTTCACCTGATTTTTCAACTGTTCCGTCGGGGAGATACTGGATGTCAGCAGGTAATAATTAGCTAACTGCTCAATGCCCGTATTGCCCCGGGTGGAATATCCCACCACATGGGCGAACAAGTTCGCGTAAGGGTATTCCCGGGTCTCCGCGCCGTCGGATGCCACCTTGGTTTCTGCCAGCACCGTGCCGTCCGAGGACAGGATATTGCCCCGGATATTCCGCTCTGCAAAAGCGTCCAGTCTGGAATTATAAGGATTATTGATTACCTCCGGGCTTAAGACCGCGTCAAAATAGATGAGGTACCCGATCATCAGCGCAAACAGGCCGATGAACAGATAGGTGATCACCGCCAGCTCATGATTTTTTTTATTTTTTGTCCTGCTCGTTTTTGGTCCGTTTTGCTTTTCTTGCTTTGGCTGCTCGTTCTTTTTCAATCTGCAAATCCTCGTCTTCTTTTAAGAGATACATGCCCTGAATGATATAAAACATCAGGATGCTGGATACCAGGGAGCTTCCGCCGTAGCTCACCAGCGGCAGGGTCACGCCTGTGGACGGAATAAACCGGATGGCTCCACCGATGGTCAGGAACACCTGAAAACCGTACAGGGTTCCGAAGCCCAGTGCCGTATATTTGTAAAACCGATTCTTGATCTGCATGGCGATATTGATGAACATGATAAAGCAGCTCATGCAAATCAGAATCAGGCAGACCGCGAAGATACCGCCCAGCTCCTCAGCGATGGCGGAAAAGATAAAGTCCTGCTCCACCACCGGGATCTTATTGGGCATGCCCAAATTCAGTCCCATACCGAACCACCGTCCCGTTCCGATGGCAAAGAGAGACTGGGTGATCTGGTAGCCCTCATTTTCTATGACGCTGAAAGGGTCTGTCCAGGCCAGCACCCGGACCCGCACATGGGCAAACAGATGATAGCCGATGATCGCTGCCACCGAACCGGCCCCCAGGCCAGCCAAAAAATACAGGGGCTTCTTCGTAGCCACATAGAGCATGACCAGATAGGTCACAAAGAACAGAAGCGCGCCGCCCAGGTCGCTGGAGGCCACCAGCACCAACACATGGGCCGCCGCCAGAATGGTCGTCCGCACCACATCTGAGAATTCCGTACTTTTACTCAGCATGGCCGCCACAAAAAATACAAAGGTGATTTTCACGAACTCACTGGGCTGGAACACGAATTTTCCAATGACCAATGACAGCTTTGCGCCTGAAGTCGTCTTACCGACAACCGCTACGGCCATCAGAAGCGCCAGGCCACACAGCCCGTAGAGCCACGGAAGCTTCTGCAAAAACGCGCATTTTCGAATCAGTACCGGCACAATCAGGGCCACTGCCAGCGCCACCGCCGCAATCTGAAACTGCCGCACTGCCTTGTCATAGGACAACCGCGTCAGCATAATAAAGCCGATGGCCAGCAGCAGACACATATTGTTCAGCACCAGTCTGTTTACCTTCGGATAGATAATCCTCGTGAATACCAGCACCGCCTGCAGCAGAAAAAACTGAAAAGCGTAGAACACCGCCAGCTTCATTTCCCCGGTCTGCATATACAGAACCACAAAGGCCAGGGCATGAATCAGAAACAGGTTCAGAATCTGCAGCCGGAAGCCGTGGCGCACCTCCTCCTGATCCCGCTTTCGCAGCACGGAATAGCTTAAGGACGTGTAAAGCGCAATCAGGATAATAAATGCATATTTGGATAAATCAGTAATCAATAAGACCATATACTTACTGTACTCCCCGTTTTAAATGTCCCTTCGTGTAGCTGTACTCCGGTTTCCGTCCGGGCGCGTCGCCGCAAAATACATCCACGTAATCCTTCAGGATCCGGCGCAGTTCTTTCCGACTCTCCAGGGTAAAACAAAGACGTAAGGACTCCGGCGCAATCCGCTCAATCTCTTCCTTATTGTTCAGAAGTGACAGCGGCTCGCTGTTGTAAATTACATTATAGCAGTAGCGGCAGTAATTGACAGCCGGAAATTCCTTCTTGTAGCGATCCACCAGCATCCGCACCGTCTCTTTGTGATCGCAGCGCTCCACCGTCCGGTGAAGACAGCCCGCCGAAGTCATCAGCGGCAGATAGCCGTAGGCCACAAGCTCGGCGCCGTCGGCTCCCCGCTCCCGCAGCTCCCGGTCATTCAGCTCCAGGGGAAGAGTCTCCCCTGTAATTCCCTGTTTTTTCCAGAATATGCTTGCCTCGCGATTCCAGCTATACAGATTATGATCGCCAATCAGCGGCAGTTCCAGACCCTGCTTTTTTACAAATTCCAGCTCTTCCAGATTTTTCAGCACCAGACCGTCTAAGCCAGCATTCCTTAAGAGCTCCATCCGCTCCTCAAACCACTGTCTGGCCGGCGTCCGGAAAATGGCCGGCAGCACCAGCAGGCACTCTTTTCCTGCCTCATGGCAGGCCTCTGCATACTCCGGAAGTTTCTGGAAATCCAGCTTTTCGCTGGTCAGATAGATGGCCCGCACCTCCGGGAAATCCAGCACTTCGTTCAGATAATCCGCCTGTTCCAACTGTACTCGAAGCGGAAAATGAGCGGACTTCTGCGATTTTTTAGCGCTGCCTCTCTCTGCCTTTTTGGACATACGGGCTTCCGGAAGTCCTTCCGCTGTTCTACGCGTTCCCGCCGTACACTGCTCCATTAGCTTCTCCAGCGCTTCCCGGCGCATCCGGTTCAACTGGCCGTTTGGACAAAAGATATCGCCATCCATTTGAATGGACAGCTTTCCGAATGTGAAGGGTGTATCGCCGGTCTTCTGAAGCTGCTTGCGGATATCCGCCTCGGTCATGGGCTGGTTTTTCGGTACCTGGCCGGCTTCCCCCTCTACGTGGACCTCCGCCTCCCGATACCGGACGGTAAGCTCTGAAGGCCTTTCCAGAGAAATCTGAAAGCTGCCCTCAATGGTCTCCTTTTTATCCTTGTCCAAATATTCTTTTTTGATCTCCTGAAGAAGGGCCTCGTACCGCTGCTTTTCCTGCATGGCCTTCTTCCCCTTCTCCTCGAAATGGCTGGGCCTGGTCAGGGAAATCATATCCCGGCCATTGTGTACCTGATAATAGCCTCTGGAAAAGCCGCCCCGGTTATAAAGGGCCTGGAGCTCGCCGTAATCCCTCGGATCCACATGATACTTTTCCGCACCGTATTCCAGATAGCAGTCGAGATATTTTCGATAGACCCGTACCACGCCCGCCGTGTACTCGGGCCGCTTCATCCGTCCCTCGATCTTCAGAGAACAGACGCCTGCCTTCAGAATCTCCGGCAGAATTTCGATGGTACACATGTCCTTTGGGCTTAAGATGTATTCTTCTCCCTTTTTACCAAGCAGCTTTCCGTCCCCTTCCAGCTGATAGGGCAGGCGACAGGGCTGGGCGCACCGGCCCCGGTTGCCGCTGCGGCCGCCGAACATGCTGCTCATCAGACACTGGCCGGAATAACAATAGCAGAGGGCTCCATGGATAAAACTCTCGATCTCCACATCCACCGTATCGTGGATCCGCTGTATTTCCTGTAAGGACAGCTCCCGGGCCGTCACCACCCGGGTGGCTCCCTGCTTTTTCAGAAATTCTGCTCCCTCCGCGCCCAGAACCGTCATCTGGGTGCTGGCATGAATATCCAGATCCGGGAAGTTCTCGCGGATATAGGAAAAGACGCCCATATCCTGGACAATGACCGCATCCAGGCCGCTCTCATAATAAGGCTTCAAATAAGTACCCAGCTCTTCCAGCTCTGCGTCCTTCAAAAGCGTATTGACCGTCAGGTACAGGTCACAGCCGTGCAGATGGGCGAATTCGATGGCTTCGCACAGGCCCTTCTCATCCGGATTCTCCGCATAGGCCCGCGCGCCAAACCTGGTACCGCCGATATAGACGGCGTCCGCTCCTGCATTGACCGCGGCTCGCAGACTCTCAAAGGATCCTGCCGGAGCCAGAAGCTCTGTCTGATGTCTCATGTCTCTTCCTCCACTGTTTTAGTTCTGTAAATAGAATCTCGCCCGGAGGGCTTTTCATGGAACAGGTTTCCTATTTCATGAAAAGGACGCCAAAAATCCGTCTGGCGCCCTCCCCCCTTTATCTCTGTGTGTTATTTCCGTTTTTCTGATTGCCGTTATTCGCGGCATTCACGGCATTATTCTGCTTTCCCTCATGCTGCTCATTCCTGCGGTTATTCTGTCCGGATCCTGCCTTCTTCTCTTTTTTCAGATTCTCTATCTCCAGCTGAGCTTCAATCAGGTCATGCCGGACGCTGTACAACTCCCGCTCCTTCTTCTCCAGCTCCGCCGTCAGCCTCTCGGCCTGATTCTTGGCTTTGAAATAATCGTCCGCCAGGTTCATGCTGAGCATCAACTGCCGCTGGTCACTGCTCTGCTTCCGGTAATTTTCCGTATTGTGGCACTGGGTCATTTTCTCATTGATATAGACTGCTATCTGATGCATGTATTCCTGACTCTCGTAGCCGCTGATCTTGTAGACCCGGCCATCGACCACCACTTCCACTGCGTTCTTCATCGCCATTATGTTCACGTCCTTTGACTTTTTGGATATTATAACATACTACCGCCCTCCGGCACAACACCCAGGTGATGATATCCTAACTCCGTGACCACCCGGCCCCGGGGCGTCCGGTTGATGAAGCCCTTCTTGATCAGATAGGGCTCGTACACATCCTCAATGGTGCCGGAATCCTCGCCGATGGCCGCCGCCAAAGTGTCCAGTCCCACCGGGCCGCCCATGAATTTCTCAATCATGGTCATAAGAATCCGCCGGTCAATCTGATCGAGACCGTAGCGATCCACCTCCAGCAGATCCAACGCGAAATCCGCAATCTCCTTCGTGATCTTCCCGTCGTATTTGACCTGAGCGAAATCGCGCACCCGCTTCAGAAGCCGGTTCGCCAGACGCGGCGTTCCCCGGGAACGTCTTGCCAGCTCCAACGCACCTTGCGGATCGATTTCCACCCCCAGCACATCCGCCGAGCGCTCTACGATGGTCTGCAGCTCCTCATCTGTATAGAATTCCAGGTGATGTACCACACCGAAGCGATCCCGCAGAGGTGCAGTCAGCAGTCCCGCCCGGGTCGTCGCTCCAATCAGGGTAAAATGCGGCAAATCCAGCCGGATAGACCGGGCTGAGGCGCCCTTTCCGATGACGATATCGATGGCGAAGTCCTCCATGGCCGGGTACAGCACTTCCTCTACCTGCCGATTCAGCCTGTGGATCTCGTCCACAAAGAGTACGTCGCCCTCGGACAGGTTATTGAGAATCGCCGCTATCTCCCCCGGCTTTTCGATAGCCGGACCGGAGGTCACCTTCAAATGAACGCCCATCTCATTGGCGATAATACCGGCCAATGTGGTCTTGCCCAGCCCCGGTGGGCCGTAGAACAGCACATGATCCAGGGATTCTCCCCGGGCTTTGGCTGCCTGAATATAGATTTTCAGATTTTCTTTGGCCTTCTCCTGGCCGATATATTCATTCAGCGTCTGAGGCCGCAGATTGTAATCTGTGCGGATATCCTCCTCCATGGCCTCCGTTGCAATGATCC
Organism: Laedolimicola ammoniilytica; assembly: GCF_025567165.1. Classification (NCBI taxonomy): domain Bacteria; kingdom Bacillati; phylum Bacillota; class Clostridia; order Lachnospirales; family Lachnospiraceae; genus Laedolimicola; species Laedolimicola ammoniilytica. Next base: position 193,638 of record NZ_JAOQKC010000003.1, on the reverse strand, counting down.
GTTTTCCCATCTACTTTGTCTCCTAGAAGCTGATATATTTAAGCGCCGCCTTTAAAATATCCTCTACACTCATGCCGTCCGCTGCTTCTACCTTCCGCACGGCCTTCAATGATTCGGAAGCCGAGTAACCGAGAGCCGTCAACGCCTCCACCGCTTCGTTTCTCGCCTCGCTCAAATCCGACGCTGCGCCCGCGGCCGCCTTGGTCTGTTGGTTCTCCAGGCGCGCCTCAAAGGCCTCCTCGAGACTTAATTTATCCTTCAGCTCCAGAATCAGCTTCTGAGCCGTCTTGATTCCGATACCAGGAGCCTTTGCGATGGCCTTCGCGTCGTCTGCCAGCACTGCAAAACGCAAATCGTCTGCCGACAGGGCTGTCAGCACACCGAGGGCCGCCTTTGGACCAATGCCATTGACTCCGAGAAGCTGCTGGAACAGCTTCCGATCCTCCTTCGTGAAAAAGCCAAACAGCACGAAGGCATCCTCCCGCACCTGCAGATGCGTATACAGGCGAAGTTCCTCGCCCACCGGAGGCAGCAGATCCAGATCCCGTCCGGAAAGGAGAATCCGATAGCCAATTCCTCCGCTCTCCAGAACTGCCACGCCTTCTTCCGGTTCTGTATAAGCTAAAGCACCTTTGATGTACGCAATCATGACTGTCTCCTGTTCTGTGAAACCTGTACCGGTTTTCTTCTTCCGAAGGGCTTCGGCACCGTCAGTTGTTCCATAAACGGCACGCACAGATTCGATACCAGGATTGCGTACACCATACCCTCTTCTATCCCGGCCAGCCGAAGTGCCGCCGTCATGACGCCAATCAGCACGCCGTACCAGATCTGTCCTTTTCTCGTAATCGGTGACGTCACACAGTCCGTCGCCACAAAGAATGAGCCCAGAATCAGGCCGCCTCCCAGAAACTGGGTGGTGAAATAGAGCTGATCAAAGCCCTTTCCAGCGCCGAGAAACAGCGTAATCAGGAAGGATGCCCCAATCGCCGCCGGAATCCGCAGATGAATGATACCAAAGGCCAGCAGCAGTACCGCGCCAATCAGAAGCATCAACGCTGAAACTGTACCGATACTGCCGTTGGTATTTCCCCAGAGCATGGGATACGGATCCACGGTCTGCCCGGATAAAAGCTGTCCCAGAAGCGTCCGGGAACCAAAGCTTCCAAAGCTGTAATCCTTCATATATTTCGGAAAAGCCAGAAACAGCAGGCAATAGCCTGAAAGGGCCGGGTTCAGCCGATTCTTTCCAAGGCCTCCGAAAGGCAGCTTAACCGCGCCGATGGCAAAGATACCGCCCAGCGCTCCCAGCCACAGAGGCGCGTTCACCGGCAGCATCAGAGCCAGCAGCACGCCTGTCACCATAGCGCTTCCATCTGTCACGGTCAGCGGCTTATCCCGAAAGGCCTCATAGGTAAATTCAGTAAGGGTACAGGTAACGATACAAATCAACAGGTGTAAAAGCACCCGCGGTCCAAAATGAAGGACGCCGAAAATCTCCGCGGGAAGAAGCGCCAGAAGCATCATCCGCATCATGCCCGCCGTCGTCATCGTTCCCTTTACATGAGGAAAGATCCATCTGTAGTTTTTTTCCATTGTATCATTTCCTCCTTATCTTCTGCCCTGGGCCAGCAGCTTCCGGCGCATCTCCTGGATGGAGGGGGCCAGCATTCTTCTAGCCGGGCATACAAAGCTGCAGCTTCCGCAGCCCAGACATTCCATACCGTTCATATCCCGGAACTCCTGCTCTTTTTCTGCCTCCGCCGCGTCCGCAAGCTTCGTGGGCAGCAAATGAATCGGGCAGGCCTCCGTACAGGCTCCACAGCGGATGCAGACACCCGCCTTATCCGTATAATCCTGGCTCATGCACAGGAATCCGGTCACTGTCTTGGTCACCGGCACGTCCAGGCTCTTCATGGCCACACCACGCATGGGACCGCCGCAGACAAACTTCTTCGGCGGCTTTGCGTAGCCCCCGGCTGCTTCCGGAAGTTCGGAAAAGCTGGTGCCGATGGGAATCAGCAGATTTTTCGGAGCCTTCAGCGCCTTTCCGGTCACAGTCACGGCCCGCCTGGTGACAGGACGCCCCAGCACTAGGGCCTCATAAATGGCATGCAGGGTCTCCACATTCAGTACGATACAGCCCGCGTCCGCCGGAAGCTGAGAAGAATTGATCTCCGCTCCGGTGCAGGCGTAAATCAGCATACGCTCCGCGCCCTGGGGATACTTGGTTTCCAGTACCCGAACCTCCATCCGGGATTCACTGCCGCTGGCCAGCTGGATCGCCGTGATGGCGTCCCGCTTATTGTCCTCGATGGCAAAGATACCGGTGGCACGCTCAAACAGGCTTAAGACGATCCGAAGTCCCTCTACCAGCTCCTCCGGCGACTCCAGCATTCTACGATAGTCACTGGTCATATAGGGCTCACATTCTGTACCGTTCACCAGCACATAACGGATGCGTTTGGGATTGCGGACTGCCAGCTTGATATGGGTCGGGAAACCGGCTCCGCCCATGCCGACTACGCCGGCGTCCCGAATCCGGCGCAGACGCTCGCTTGCTTCCATCTCCTGCCAGGGCCAGATCTCCGGATCCGGAATTCTCTCATACTGTCCGTCATTTTCTACCACGATAGACAGTATCTCCTTGCCGGATACCGTCTTTCTGGGCTCGATGGCCTTCACCGTACCGGACACGGATGCGTGTACCGGCGCGGAAATATCGCCGCTGGCCTTCGCCAGAAGCTGACCTTCCAGCACCCGGTCGCCCACTGTCACCACCGGCACGGCCGTGCCGCCGATATGCTGACGCAAGGGATAGACCAGATCGCCCTTCGGCCGGTATTCCTCCAATGCTTTCTCTCTCGTAAACCGTTTTCTCTTATGCGGAAAGACTCCGCCCTTAAACGTCACATGTGCCATGAATCCTTATCACTCCGGTATATAAATTACTTGTTGTCTTTTTCCAATTTCCGTACTGTACGCTCTTTCAGCGCCTGTGCCCGGGACTTCATGTTCGGGTACGCGTTCATGGTACGTCTGGTAAATACATTGCCCATGCCCTTCAGCCGCTCAAAGCGCTTCTGCGCCGCGCCAAACCGCTCTGTCAGCTCGGCCAGACGGCTCTCCTGACGGGCCTTGAAGTCCTCAGGAGACTCGCCTGCGAAGGCCACCATGGCGTTGACGCGGTTCTCCAGACGGCTCTTCAGCTCCGGCACATACTCAGGCAGGCGGTAATGGGCCAGACGGCCTTTGAGTTCTTCGGTGCTCTCATAGAGCTTTGTATTTTGGATGTACTCGTACAGCTCGTCCATAACTGCGTCCATATTCCGCAGCTTCTCGCCGATCTGCATGGCGTTCATATAGGACATGCCGAAATCCACCGCGTAGACCAGGGTCGCAATCCGTACCAGAAGCTCTCCGGTAGCTACGCTGTACAGCGCCACAATCCGTTCCACAAAGGGCTGAAATACATAAAAGAGAATCACGGAAAACGCCCCCCATCCCAGCGACGCCCCCAGGCAGATACGTCCCTGGAAATTATACTTGTTCTTGCTGTAATCCCACCAACTCGTATGGAACAGATTCTCCATCAGAACCGCCGTAACATATTCCAGAATCGTCGGTACGATGACACCGCCCAGATACAGCAGAAGGATATTGCCGGAAATGGGCTTCAGAATCAGATAGACGATGACGGCGCCGAAGCCGTAGATGGTGCAGACCGGCCCGGCCACAAAGCCTCGGTTGACCAGTTTCTTCTCTTTCACAGATACATAGGAGCTTTCCCAGAGCCATCCCAGGAAGCTATAGATATAAAACCAGTTGACGATATGATAGAGATCCTCACCGGCAATCCGTATATTCCACATGCTGTCTTCTCCTTGTGTACTTTACCCTAAATTGGGGGATTTCCTGTTCTGTTCAAAAGATGCCCGAACAAGACATGAGGACACGCACGCCCAAGTGCCTGTCCTCCCGTCTGTGTATATCCGTATAGAAAATACTATGCTTACTCTTCCTCAGCAGCTACTGCGTCGATGTCTACGTCCTCAACATCTCCTGCATTCTCATTGCTCTGCAGAGCCTTCATGCTCAGGGAAATCTTCTTATCCTCGCCGTTGAAATCTACAACCTTTGCCTCGATCTCCTGACCGATGCTCAATACGTCAGACGGCTTCTCCACATGCTCTCTGGAAATCTGGGATACGTGAAGCAGTGCGTCCACGCCCGGCTCCAGCTCTACGAATGCGCCGAAGTCTGTCATTCTTGCTACCTTACCGGTAACTACATTGCCTACTGCATACTTATCTGCAGCATACAGCCACGGATTCTGATCCTCGAACTTCAGGCTCAGGGCGATCTTGGTATCACGGATATCCTTAATCAGGACATTGAGCTTCTCGCCAACCTTGAATACCTTCTTCGGGTTCTCTACGCGTCCCCAGGACATCTCAGAGATATGAAGCAGACCGTCTGCTCCGCCCAGATCTACGAATGCACCGAAATCGGTTACGTTCTTAACAACGCCCTCTACCACATCGCCTACATGGATGCGCTCGAAGAGCTCTTTCTGCTTCTCTGCCTTCTCAGCAACGATCAGCTGCTTGCGGTTGCCGATGATACGGCCGCGGCGCGGATTGAACTCTGTAATTACGAAGCTGATCTCCTGGCCTTCATACTTAGCCAGATTCTTCTCATAGGTATCAGATACCAGGCTTGCCGGGATAAATACTCTGGACTCATCTACAACAACGCTTAAGCCGCCGTCCAGAACCTGGGTAACCGGTGCGGTCAGAACTTCCTCGTTCTCGAAAGCCTCTTTCAGACGCTTGCTGCCCTTCTCTGCTGCCAGACGCTTGTAGGTCAGGAGAACCTGTCCCTCGCCGTCATTTACCTTCAGAACCTTAACTTCCATCGTATCGCCTACATGGATCACTGTGGTCAGGTCTACCGGGCTGTTGCTGTACTCGCTCTTGGTCAGGATACCGTCGGATTTGTAGCCAATGTTCAAAATGGCTTCATCTTCTTTGACATCAATCACAGTGCCTTCGACAACCTCTCCGTTTCTTATTGTTTTCAGTGAACCTTCAAGCATTTGTTCAAAACTTAATTCTGACATGTTTTTGAACCTCCTCAATAATTTTGTTTGGGGTCGAAGCCCCTGCTGTAATACCTACGCAACGGATGGACTGCGATGTCTTCAAATCCAAATCATCAAGTGACTGTATATAGTAAGTATTTTCACATTCTTTTTTACATATTTCAAATAGCTTCTGAGTGTTTGAGCTGTGGCGTCCCCCGATCACAATCATTGCATCTACATCGGCTGCAATTTCCCGGGCTTCCGTCTGCCGCTCCTCTGTTGCACTACAGATCGTATTTAAAACAATTATATCATACCCCTTTTTTGAAATAATTTCAACTATATCTTCAAATTTATTGTAATTAAATGTCGTCTGGGATACGATACACAGCTTTTCACCCGCCGGAATCCTGAGGTTTTCCGCCTCTTCCGGGGATTCCACCACGTAAGAGGGCGCTTTGCACCAGCCCCGGATTCCTTCCACCTCCGGGTGTTTCGCATTTCCGATAATCAGGATACGCCGGCCGTTGGCCTCCTCCTTCTGGGCAATCCGGTGAATCTTTTTGACAAAGGGACAGGTGGCGTCCACCAGATTCACGCCCTGCCGCTCCAGCAGGTCATAGATTTCCTTTCCCACTCCGTGAGCCCGGATAATCACGGTGCCTCCGGTCAGTTTCTTCAGCTCCTCCAGGGAGTTCAGGACGCGGACGCCCTTTTTTTCCAGCTCCTGCACCACCATCTCATTGTGTACAATGGGGCCATAGGTGTAAATAGGGCCTTTCTCCTTCTCTATCTGTCCATATACCGTATCCACCGCCCGGCGCACGCCGAAGCAGAACCCGGCCGTCTTCGCAAGCCTTACTTCCATATGCGCCTCCTCTAGCGGATCAGGGCGGTAATCGCCTCAATCACCTCTTCGATGGTCATATCCGAGGAATCCACGTAAACCGCATCTTCCGCCTGACGAAGGGGCGCGAATTCCCGCTCCATATCCCGCTTGTCACGTTCCACGATGTCTGCCTCAATGGCTGCCAGATCGCAGCTCTCGCCCTTTTCAGTCAGCTCATCGTAACGACGCTTCGCGCGGCAGGCAGCGGAGGCCGTCAGATATACCTTTACATTGGCCTTCGGAAGCACATAGGTGCCAATATCCCGGCCGTCCATCACGACGTTTTCCCGCTCGGCCAGCTCTCTCTGAAGCTCCACCAGCTTCAGGCGCACGTCCCGGTTGACCGAAGACGCCGAAGCCATATTGCCTACCTCCTCGGTACGTAAGAAGCCGGTCACATTCTCCCCGTTCAGAAGCACCTGCTGGAGACCGTCCCGGTATACAATCGTAATGTCCGCGTCGCGGCTTGCCGCGCTGATCTTTTCACATTCGTCCGCCCGGATTCCCTGGCGCAGCAGATACAGCGCCATAGCCCGGTACATGGCTCCCGTGTCCACGTAAATGTAGCCCAGCTTCTTTGCTACTGCCTTGGCAATGGTACTTTTTCCTGCTCCCGCAGGTCCGTCAATCGCTATCTGATAACTCATATGCTCCTCCTCTATATCGCATTACCGGCCGCGTAGGCTGTGGACCAGGCAATCTGAAGGTTAAAGCCTCCGGTCACCGCATCCAGATCCAGCACCTCGCCGATAAAATATAATCCCTTTACTAATTTCGACTCCATGGTAGAAGGATTGATCTCCTTTACCGCCACGCCGCCCTTGGTGATAATGGCTTCCTTATAATCCCGAAGTCCGGTCACCGTCACGGACAGGCCCTTAGTCAGCCTTACGAAATTTAGCCGTTCCTCCCGGGAGATATCATGAACCTTTTTATCCGGATCCATGCCGCTTAGCCCAATCATGACCGGGGTCAGCTTTGCCGGAAACAGGCTGCCGATGACATTTTTAAAGCTTTTATTGGGGTTCGCGTCAAACTCTCTCAGCACCCTCTGATCCAGCTGTTCCTCGCTTAAGGCAGGCTTCAGATCCAGCACGGCCCGAAGCTCCTGCCGGGCTGCCAGAGTTCCCACAAAGCTGCTGGCTGTCAGCACCAGCGGTCCCGTAATGCCGAAATGGGTAAACATCATTTCCCCAAACTCCCGGAACACCTCTTTTTTCCCGTTGTAAATGCGAAGCTCCACATTTTTCAGGGAAAGTCCCTGTAATTCTTTTACAAAATCCTCCCGGATATTGAAAGGTGTCAGGGAAGGGATACAGTCTGTCACCTTATGTCCCGCTTCCTTTGCGAAGCGATATCCGTCGCCGGTCGAGCCGGTCACCGGATAAGAAAGCCCTCCGGTGGCCACGATCACTCCGTCGCCGTCCACCCGGGTCTTATCTGCCAGAATCAGCCCCCTGGCCTGTCCGTCCTCCAGAATCAGCTCCTTCACCTCTGTATTCAGGTGAATCTCCACACCGGCCCGGCGCATGCTGCGCCGCAGGGTATCCAGGACGTCTGCAGATTTGTCCGACAGGGGGAACACCCGCTCGCCCCGCTCGATCTTGATTTTCAGTCCCTCCTCTTCAAAGAAGGTCATAGCGTCCTGATTGGTAAAACCATAGAAAGCGCTGTACAAAAACCGGGAATTGGTCCGCACACTGGCAAAAAGAGCGTCCATATCGCAGGCATTGGTCAGATTACAGCGACCCTTTCCCGTAATATACAGCTTCTTACCCAGCTTTTCATTTTTTTCATAGACGTGGACTTCATGGCCGTTACGTGCCGCGAAGATGGAGGCCAGCATACCGGCTGCGCCGCCGCCCACGATTAAAACCTTGCTCATCCGCAAACTCCTGTTATGATCATTTAAAATAAAAATTTTCTATTATACGAAAAACAGCGTTGGCAAAAACCCGCCAACGCTGTTAGTGTACCACATTTTTGCCCTATCGGCAATCTGTTATTCGGATTAAACCGGATATGCTCCATTCTCGGTGTCCGCAACAGTTGCGTCCATCTTCTTCTGCTGTGCGTCTCTGTACTTGAAGAAGTCGGTCGCTACCTGCGGGAACAGTGCGTAGGTCAGAACGTCCTCCGGCTGCTCCTCGTACTGCTTCATCTCGCTCTCCAGAGTCTCTAATTCGTTCGGAACCAGGTCTGCCGGACGGCAGGTGATCACCTCGGCGTCGCCGATACACTTCTTCTGAACCTCCGGATTGAAGGGCTTTACAGTCTTGCCATAGTGGCCGGACAGCAGATCCTTGGACTCCTTGGTTACCATCTTGTAGCGCTCGCCGCCTACTATGTTCATAACAGCCTGTGTACCTACAATCTGGGAGGACGGAGTTACCAGCGGGCACTCACCGAAGTCCTTACGTACACGCGGAACCTCCTCCAGTACCTCGTAGTACTTGTCGGAAGCACCCAGATCCTTCAGCTGGGAAGTCAGGTTGGACAGCATACCGCCCGGTACCTGATACAGCAGGGTCTTGATATTCACGCCCAGGTTCTTCGGGTTCAGCAGGCCGCTCTCCAGAGCCTCGTCACGCATGGGACGGAAGTAGTCTGCGATCTCAGCCAGAAGCTTCTGATCATAGCCTGTATCGTAGGGAGTACCCTTGAAGGTTTCAACCATAACCTCAGTTGCCGGCTGGGAAGTTCCCAGAGCGAAGGGAGACATGGCACAGTCGATGACGTCTACGCCGGCCTCTACTGCCTTTAAGTAGGTCATGGAAGCCACGCCGGAGGTATAGTGTGTATGCAGCTGAATCGGAATCTTAACGGTCTCTTTCAGTGCCTTAACCAGCTCAGTAGCCTTGTACGGAAGCAGCAGGCCGGCCATATCCTTGATACAGATGGAGTTCGCGCCCATCTCCTCGATGTTCTTCGCCATGGTGGTCCAGTATTCCAGTGTATACGCGTCGCCCAGGGTGTAGGACAACGCTACCTGTGCATGGCCGTTCTCTTTGTTGGCAGCCTTTACTGCTGTCTGCAGGTTACGCAGATCGTTCAGGCAGTCAAAGATACGGATAATATCGATACCATTTGCGATAGATTTCTGTACAAAGTACTCTACTACGTCGTCGCCGTAGGGACGGTAACCCAGAATGTTCTGTCCACGGAACAGCATCTGCAGCGGAGTTTTCTTTGCCTTGTCTTTGATTTTACGAAGTCTCTCCCAGGGATCCTCATGCAGGAAACGAAGGGATGCGTCGAAGGTAGCTCCTCCCCAGCACTCCAGGGAATGGTAGCCTACCTGATCCAGTTTTTCCACGATGGGCAGCATCTGCTCTGTGGACATACGTGTAGCAATCAGAGACTGATGTGCGTCACGCAGTATAGTCTCGGTAATCTGTACCGGTTTCATATCTGACATAATAGTTCCTCCTATTATTACGGCTCCCAAAGTCAGATGTCTTATCGTGCAGGCACGAATGCCATCTGATTTTTTGAGTCTGGCATCATTAAAGCGGATATTCGCAATCCGCTTCGCTACTTGCTCATAACCGAATAACTGCTCCGCAGTTTATCAGAAGGAGTTTGCACTCCTCCTGATACAAGCAAGTCCCCCCCATTGCTTATTGCTTTTCGCAATTGAAGCAGGGGACTTACTTGATTCGGTTAAATTCCAAAAATTGCCATAAAGGTTCCGGCTGCTACAGCCGTACCGATAACTCCGGCTACGTTCGGTCCCATGGCATGCATCAGCAGGAAGTTGGTCGGATCCGCTTCCGCTCCTACCTTCTGTGATACACGGGCTGCCATCGGCACTGCGGATACTCCGGCAGAACCGATCAGCGGATTGATCTTACCCTTGCTGAGTACGCACATAACCTTGCCCAGAAGAACGCCGGCTGCGGTTCCGAATGCGAAGGCGATCAGACCCAGGGCTACGATCTTCAGTGTGCTGATATTCAGGAATGCCTCTGCGCTGGTGGTCGCTCCTACAGAGGTACCAAGCAGAATAACAACGATGTACATCAGGGCGTTGGACGCTGTATCCATCAGCTGACGTACCACGCCGGACTCGCGGAACAGGTTACCCAGCATCAGGGCGCCTACCAGCGGAGCGGTGGTCGGCAGAATCAGGCAGACAACGATGGTTACAATAATCGGGAACAGGATCTTCTCCAGCTTAGATACCGGGCGAAGCTGCTCCATCTTGATTTTACGTTCTTTCTCGGTCGTCAGCAGCTTCATGATAGGCGGCTGAATAATCGGAACCAGAGACATATAGGAATAAGCAGCTACCGCAATGGGTCCAAGCAAAGCGGTCTGCTCCAGCTTTCCGGCCAGGAAGATGGAAGTCGGGCCGTCTGCTCCACCGATGATGGAGATAGCCGCTGCCGCCTTGTCGGAAAAGCCCATGAGCATAGCGCCCAGATAAGCTGCGAAAATACCGAACTGAGCTGCCGCTCCCAGAAGGAAGCTCTTCGGATTCGCAATCAGCGGACCGAAGTCGGTCATGGCTCCGACGCCCATGAAGATCAGGGACGGCAGGACAGACCACTCATCCAGTACATAGAAGTAGTACAGAAGTCCGCCTACTCCGTTTGATGTTTCCTCCGGACTTGCGATAATATCCGGATATATATTTACAAGAAGCATACCAAAAGCGATCGGAACCAGAAGAAGAGGCTCGTACTCTTTTTTGATAGCCAGATACAGGAACACGCATGCCACCAGGACCATGACGTAATTTCCCCAGGTCAGGTTAAAAAACGCGGTCTGATGCATGAGGTTTCCCAGGGTTTCTAAAATGTATCCCATGTCTTAACCTCCGTTGATTTCTCTTAAGGCTATGCCATTAGTTCAGGGATGCCAGTAAATCTCCGGACTCTACAGCCTGGCCTACGCTTACGTTGATGCCTGCTACGGTGCCGTCCTGGGGTGCTACTACCGGGATCTCCATCTTCATTGCCTCAAGAATAACGATGCTGTCTCCGGACTTCACGGCCTGTCCGACGCTTGCCTCTACCTTCAGTACCTTACCCGGTACGGAAGCCTTTACCTCTACAGAGCCCGCCGCTGCGGCTGCTGCCTTCGGTGCTGCTGCCGGTGCCGGAGCTGCTGCGGGTGCCGCTGCGGGAGCTGCTGCTACCGGTGCTGCGCCTGCGCCTTTTTCTTCTACGACTACATCATAAGCTACGCCATTTACGGTAATTGTATAATTTTTCATCTCTATGAATCCTCCTAAATATGAGCATGCGCTATGCTTTATTCCATTTGTTGTTGCTTCTGCGCCTGATAGAACGCACTACAAAGCCATCGGTGGATGTACCCTCTGCTGCCGCGATAGCCGCAGTGATGACAGCGATAAGCTGCAGGTCATCTTCCGGTGCAGGTGCCGCGGGTGCTACAGGAGCAGGAGCCGACGCGGGCGCTGCCACCTTCTCTGCCGTATCCTTCTTTGCCTTTCCACGGTTCTCAAATACAGATACGTACCGGAACAGGGAAATGATAAACGCAAGCAGAATCAGTACTGCAAATACAGAGCCCATACCGATCAGGGTATTCAGGGCTGCCTTCTCGGCAATCTCACCCTTGCTGTAAATGGGGTCCATGGTTACGGTTGTAATAATGTTGTCCTTATCAAACTCCAGAGCCAGACGCATGTCATGATCTGTGAACTCATAGACAGCGGTGTAGGTTACATTGCCATCCTTGTCGGTGGTGCCGCCCTCATATTCCTTCAGGCCTACAAAGTCGCCGAACTCATCAAAGTTGGCATCATAGGATTTCAGCAGGCTTAAGTATGCGTCTGCGGTAAAATCAAACTTCTGTCCGGTTCCGCCGATATAGGGATACAGAGCTATCTGCTGCTCAAAATCATCATAATTCTCCTGAAGATTGCTCAGATTCGCATCCAGGCTTTCTTTATCTGTACCAGCCAGCATCTCCACATAGCTGTCGAGCTTGCCCTGGTATACTTCCTCGTTCGGAAGAGTCTCCTTGGCCGCGCAGCCGGTCAGTACAAAAAGTCCCATCAGGAGCAGCAGAGCCGATAATTTTTTCAAGCTTCGTTTCATACTCTCACTCCTCTTAGACAGTTCCGTGTTTCTTCGCCGGACGGTCCTCTCTCTTGGTAAATAACATCTCAAACGCGCCGATCACATACTTTCTGGTATCCTGCGCCTCGATAACGGTGTCCACATAACCGCGTGCAGCCGCTGCGTCTACGCTGTCCTGAAGAGCCGCGTACTCTGCCGCCTTCTCCTTCTGGGTCTCAGCGTCCGCGTCCGCATACATAACCTTTGCTGCCAGGGATGCGTCCATCATACCGACCTTCGCGTCCTTCCATGCGTATACCAGATCCGCGCCGATGCCCTTGCTGTTCATGATCACGTAAGCGCTGCCAAATGCCTCGCCTGCGATTACATTCACCTTCGGAACGGTCGCGTTCGCGAATGCGTAGGTAAGCTTTGCCGCTGCCTTGCCGATATTGCGCTCGGTGCACAGGGAAGCCTTAAAGCCCTTTACATTGGTAATGGTCAGAACCGGGATATTGAACGCGTCACAGAACTCTACGAACTCTGCTGCCTTCTGAGCACCGCGTGCCGTCATCTCCTGCTCTCCGTTGGCTACCGCGCCTACGGTCATGCCGTTCAGACGGATGAAGCCTGTCACCATATCCTTGGCGTAAGCTGCCTTGGTCTCAAAGAAAGCCTTGCCGTCAGCAATGGTGGAAAGGATGTAGGATGCGGAATACTCCACGCCCTGAAGCTCTGCGCATACGCGGTTCAGATCGTCCGCGCAGTCAGAATAGCAGCCCTCTTCCTCATTGTTGCCCGGAAGCATCGCAACCAGTGCGCGGATCTGAGCCAGGATACCTGCCTCGTCAGCGACTGCATCGACGCTGCCTGCTTCCTCTGCCTGAAATTTAGCAGAAGCGCTGTCACACTTCTGGGTGTTGTTGCCTGCGATGGTGTTCGGAGCGTTCACGAAAAGCTTCGCGTCCTTCTCCTCCATAAAGGTAAAATCAGAAAGTCCCGGTACGACAGCCAGTCCGCCGCCGCAGTGACCGAACACTGCTGTGATCTGCGGAACAACACCGGACGCCAGCGCCTGCTGGGTATATACCTCTCCGAACGCGTTCAGAGCGTCCACGCCCTCCTGTAAACGAACGCCTGCGCAGTCGATGAGACCGATCACCGGAGCTCCCATCTTACATGCCATCTCGTACAGGCGTACAATCTTCTTCGCATGCATTTCGCCAAGGGTTCCGTTCAGTACGGAAGCGTCCTGGCTGTACACGTAAACCAGATTACCGTCAATCAGACCGTAGCCGGTAACTACTCCGTCAGACGGGCACTTAGACTGCTGCAGGTTAAAGTCAGTACTTCTGGCAGTCACCTGTCCGCCGATTTCCACAAAACTGTTCCCGTCCAGCAGACCCTCAATTCTTCTGCTTGCCGGGCTCTGTGCTGTATTACTCATTTCCAGCCCTCCATATATTTATTTGATAGTGTATTGTATAAACTACCATTGATACAAAACGATATCGGGATTAATTTTAGCAAAAATTGGACAGAGAATCAATATAAAATATGCAACAAATTTTACTTTTTACATAAAAGTTGTTATGGATCTATCAACGAGATAAAATACACTTCGCGAAAAAAGGAATGACCTACCGCCACTCCTTTTCCTACATTTTCTATATTATACGTTCTGTTCCGTTTTGGCATAAGCCTTATAGCAGAACTCAATGATATCTTTCCGCGTCACGATTCCGATAAAGATGCCCTTGTCGTCGATGACCGGTACAAAGTTCTGGTTCATAGCCTTGGTCACCAGATCCTCCATATTGGAATCGATGGAAATGGGCTCACAGCACATCCGCCGCTTCACACTGGTAAGCGGGACCTCTTCGGTCTGCTTCAGATCCAGCGCGAATTTATTTTTCAGGGCCCAGAGGAAATCGCCCTCGGTAATTATACCGATGTACTCGCCATGGCGGTTGATGACCGGAATGGCTGTGTAGCCGCTGCGCTCCAGCTTCTCCAGCCCCTGCCGCATGGAAAAATCCTCGTAGAGATAAGATACCTCCGCCTTCGGTTTCAGAAAAAATAAAATATTCATTTGTAATAAAACCCCTTTCTCGGTTACAGAAGCGGTGAAAATACCCGGAGTACCGCGCAGAACAGGCTTCCAAAGAAGCCCTGTCTTGTGTCGCTCAGGGTAATCTCCCTGCCCTTTTCCATGGTAGCCAGGCTGTCCCGCTTCACGTCCATCACCAGTGGATTCCGATAGAAGAACGTACCGCACTCAAAATGCAGATACAGGCTCCGGTAATCCATGTTAATCGTACCCACCACAGCCGACTCGTCGTCGCAGACAAAGGACTTGGCGTGGAGGAAGCCCGGCGTATACTCGTAGATCCGCACGCCTGCCTTCAGAAGCACCGGATAATAGGAACGGGTCAGCTGGAAGATAGTCTTCTTGTCCGGAATGCCAGGCGTCATGATCCGCACATCCACTCCCCGTTTGGCCGCCAGACAGAGGGCCGTCTGCATCTCGTGATCCACGATCAGATAAGGCGTGAAGATATACACATAATCCTTTGCGCGGTTCAGAATATTCAGATACACATTTTCACCCAGACGCTCGTCGTCCAGGGGAGAATCGCTGTAAGGCTGTATAAAGCCCTGGCCCTCAAAGGCTTCCGGATGCCACACATGAGGACGGAAAGCCTCATAGTCCGCATCTGTATGCCGATGGGCGTTCCACATCCGCAGGAACATGACCGTATAGTTCCAGACTGCCTCGCCCTTCAGCATAAAGCCCGTGTCCTTCCAGTGGCCGAAGCGCACCTTTTCGTTGATGTACTCGTCGGCCAGGTTCACGCCGCCGCTGAAAGCCGTATGACCGTCGATAACCACTATCTTCCGATGGTCACGGTTATTCATTACTAACGACCATAATGGAATAAATGGATTAAACGCAAAACTCTTGATACCTTTGGATTCCAGAATCAGACTGTAGGCGGGCGGAAGCAGGGATACACAGCCAAGGTCATCGTAGATAAATCGCACATCCACGCCGGCCGCAGCCTTCTCCTCCAGAACCTTTAGAATACTGTTCCACATCTTGCCCTCGCCTACGATGAAGAACTCCATGAAAATAAAGTGTTCCGCTTTTTTTAATTCATCCAGAAGAGAGGCGTAATACTCCTCTCCGATTTTATAATAAGTCGCTGAAGTATGATCCCAGACCGGATAGCCGCCGGTTTCGGCCAAATAATAGGACTCGCCTTTCGTTCCCTGATCCATCTCGCCAAGCCGTCCCATGACTTCTTCCTGCTGCTTAAGCTCCCCTTCCGTACGCTTCCGCTCCGCGTCCAACCTCTTCCGCATGCCCTTTCCCGGACGCTTGTGGCCCACTGCCACATAAAACAGGCCGCCCAGAAGCGGCACTACCAGAATCAGGATGATCCACGCAATCTTGTAAGCCGGGTTGTCCTCGGTATTGATGATCCACAGCACTGCCAGGATACTTATGACCCGGAAAACCAGGGACAGGCCCGTGGAATAATGAACCAGCTTTGTAAAAGTCAGCAGAAACCATCCCAGCTGAACAGCCAGAAGGATGCCGAATATCACAATCCGGTTCAGCAGCTTTCCCAGAATCTTCTTCATACTTTTGTCCCCTCTCTTTCGTACCGATCTATGATATCATATTTTTTGATACTTTCCAACCGGCGGGAACCTGATTTCACAAAAAATTAAGGACTGTAAATTTTTGTTTACAGTCCTTCACCTGTCTCCGGTATCTCTTCTTCCACCGGAGCCTCACAGGGCTCCGGCGTTTCTTCCTCTACTGGTATCTCTTCCGGCTCCGGTACTTCTTCCGGCTCCGGCGCCTCCTCGTATTCCGGCATCTCTTCTGCGTCCGCCGCTTCCTCAGCTGACGGCACTGCCTCCGTATTCTGCCAGGTCGCAGCCTGCTTACGCTTCTTCTCCGGCCTGTAGTCATAGGTGACAGCCTCGCCCTCGGTCACGGGCTTCGCGCCCAGGTACTCCTCCAGCGTCACGCCGCTTTCGTAGATCTCCTTTGCCGCTTCCAGGCCCACATACCGGAAATGCCAGGGTTCATAGATGATGCCCGTGATATCCGTGCTTCCGTTGGGATAGCGCAGGATAAAGCCGTATTCCCAGCTATGCTCCTTCAGCCACTGAAAGCCCTTTGTCTGTTCCTGTTTTTCGTCCAGTCTCCGGTATTCTGAGGAAACCATGTCGAGAGCCAGCCCCAGATGATGTTCGCTGGTGCCCGGCACCGCCACCACCTGTCCCGCTTTCGACAGGGCGTCCTCCAGGGAATAGCCCTGCTGCAGGTAGGAGTCGGTCTTCTTCTCATACAGGGCAATCTGCTTGTTCAGATCCCTGTAGGATGAGGTCACATAGATGGTCACTCCGTCGTTTTGGGAAGCCTGAATCATGGCCTTAAAATCATCGTAAGCCCGGGCGTCAATCTGATGGCCGCTACCAATGCTTTTCAGCTCCACCTGATAATCTTCGGGAATCGGGTGTGTCTTATTGACCAGAATCAGATTCCAGTCCTCCGGCAGATGTTCCTCCGCTTCTTCTTTTGTCTCTTCCAATACTTTCTCTTCCGTCTCCAGCACATCCGGGATCGCCGCTTCCGCTGCCGCCTCTGCAGGCTCCAGGCTCTGGGCATAGACTCTGCCAATCAGAACGCCCGCGCCAAGCAGCGTGGAAATTACTCCGGCGAAGACCCAGGTTCTTTTTTTCTGCCGTCTGGTCATGCTAACTCCTTTGTTTTTATGTCAACTTTTGTCCGATATTCAGTATAGTAGAAAGGGACCGGTTTTGCCAGTCCCTTTTTCTGAAATATTTCTTAAGATTTTGTGAACATGCTGCCTTACCATTCCTTATTTTCCACAATTCGGATGGAAATATGGTAGGACACAATCAGCCCCACGACAGCCAGCGCTCCGAAGACTGCGCCTATGGACAGGAATCCCCGATCACCCAGTCCGGAAAGCCAGGTTTTCATATTATCTATACTGAACAGCAGCGCGAAGCCGGCAAATACAAGCAGGTAAGTCGCCATAAACAGAAACCGGGATTTTTCCACACCAAATTTATAGATGCAGGGCAATATGAAAACAATTGTCATCAGATAGATACAACTGATGGAACATGTGGACGCCAGAAGCTCTCCGTACCCCATCTCTGCCTTTGCTCCCAGCACCGCAAGCATACCTGCGCCGCCCAGAATCCCCAGCGTCACCATAACTGCGAAAAGAAGCAACGCAAACAGGTACTTCGCCTGTACCAGTTTCTTTGGCGTCAGGGGAAGGGTCAGCGCGTACCGGTTAAAATGGGAGGCTTCATCGTAGGAGGCTGTCGTAATTAAAAGCATCAGCCCATATACCAGAAGCAGGCTGGAAAGCATGGTTGGATTGTCTGTAACCAGGCCCCAGATCACCAGGCACACCATGCAAATCAGATAGATCTTCCCCATCTGCCGCAGTGTATACAAGTCCTTCAAAATCAGTCCCTTCATCCCGCACACCTCTCATTTCCCGGCTCTCCCGCCGTATAAAGAAGAATATCCTCCAGGCTTGCCCGATCCATAACCAAATCCTCATTTGCCTCCAGCCCTTCCCGACTTCGCACCAGCACCTCAGTATCGAACCGGCCCCGGCGGATGCCCACCACGATGGCCGGATTCAGCTTTGCGGCCTCTTCGGCGCTGCATCGGATCAAGGCGTATTCCTCCAACAGCGTATCCCTGTCTTCATACAGAAGAATCTCCCCTTTATGAATCAGCAAAATGTAATCCGCGATCTTCTCGATATCGCTGGTGATATGGGAGGACAGAAACACCGTATGCTGCTCGTCCATAACAAATTCCCGGAGCATATCGAGAATCTCCGCACGCACCACCGGATCGAGACCGCTAAGCGCCTCATCGAGAATCAGAAGCCGGGCCTGATGGGACATGGCCGCCGCGATGGAAAGCTTCATTTTCATGCCTCTGGAATATTCTTTGATCTTCTGCTTTTCCGGGAGGCCGAACCGCTCGCAGAGCTTTTCAAAGCGCTCCTCCTGCCAGCCTCTGTAGATGGCCTTCAGCATCCGGTTCACATTTCTCCGGTTCAGATAATCCGGAAAGCAGTTCTCGTCAAAGACCACGCCGATCTGTTCTTTCAATGTCTCGTCCTTTGCGCCGTCCGGCTCGCCAAACAGTGTAATTTCTCCTCCGTCCCGCTTTATCAAATCCAGAATCGCCTTTATCGTCGTGCTTTTTCCCGCGCCGTTTTCTCCGATAAAACCGACGATACTGCCCTCCGGAATCTGAAAGCTCACATCTTTCAGCGCAAATCCCGGATACTGTTTTGTCAGGTTTCTTACTTCTATGGCACTGCCCATATCTACGCCTCCTCAAATAACAGCTTCAAAATGTCCACCAGCTCCGTCTCGTCCATGCCACACTGTCTGGCCGCGTCCACCGCCGCCTGCAGGTGCCCTTCCACAGCCCGCAGCCGTTCTTCCCGGACAAACTCCTGATCTGCTTCCCTTATAAAACTCCCTTTGCCCACCACCGAGGTGATAAAGCCTTCCCGCTCCAGCTCCTCGTAAGCCCGCTTGGTAGTAATCACACTGATCCGAAGCTCCTTTGCCAGAAGCCGCATGGAAGGCAGCGCCTCTCCCGGCTTCAGGGAGCCATTCATAATCTGCCCCTTAATCTGGGCTGTGATCTGCTCATAGATGGGCTTGCCGCTGGAATTGCTAATGATAATATTCATAGGCTGTTTTCCTTGCTTTCTTTGTGTGTGTTGTGTTTATATAGTGTTTATATAGTGTATATATCATATATATACACTATAGTCAAGTGATATTTCAAAAATTTCTAAGAAAGAATCCTGCGAAGCAGGATTCTCCGCCTGCGGCGGGTCGCATAAGCAACATACTACCTTGCCGCCGCAGTGCGATCCCCCGGAGGGGCTTTTTGCTCTATAGGAATCATAGCTTTCGCACTTTCATGTAACACGGTATTTCCCATAGAGTAAAAAGAGCGCCTGCCTCCGGTTTCCCGAAAGCAGACGCCTGTAAGCTCTGTCTGTTTTTCCTATATTTCCTGGCTTCTGTTTTTAATAATATCTTCTGACCGAAAGAATACTCCGGTAGGTAGCCGAGCTGATCTTGATACCCGTTTTGGCTGTGCTGGCATGGACGATACGTCCTCCGCCAATATAGATTCCCACATGGCCGCCATAATAGATGATATCTCCCGCCTGGGCGTCCGCATAGCTGACAGACTTGCCGGAATGTCCCTGGGCGTCAGACTGCCGGGGAATGGAAATGCCAAAATTCTGGTATACTGCCCAGGTAAAGCCGGAGCAGTCCGCGCCGTTGGTCAGACTGGTGCCGCCGGACACATAGGGATTGCCCACAAACTTTAAGGCATAGCTGGCGATAGACGCGCCGGAACCTCCGCCGGACACAGTGGCTGAGGATCCGCTGCCGGAGCTGTTGCCGGAACTGCTGCTTGCGGAACCGGAAGTGCTGCCAGAGCTGTTGGACGCGGAGCCGGAATTACTCTTCTGCTGAGCCGCCGCTGCAGCAGCTGCCTCCGCCTCTTTCCGCTTCCGCTCAGCTTCCAGCTTTTTCAGCTGTTTCTGCTGATCCTGGATCTGCTTCTTGTAGGCGGCAGCCTGGGACCTGGCGGCCGCCAGCTGATTGTCATAGTCGGCCTGTTCTGCCTTCTTCTGGGCCAGTGTAGCCTCCGTGGAACTCTTCTGATCCTCGTACTCCGCCTGCAGATCCTCCATGTCAGCCTTTTCCTGCTCCAGCTCCTCCAGGAGATCCGCTACCTCCTGCTTAGTCTCCTGATACTCCAGGAACATTTCCCGATCCTTGGTCTGAATCTCCTGGGCGAAATCCGCCCGGTTCAGGAAATCCGAGAAATTCTCCGCCTGCAGGAACAGGGACAGATAATCCATATCTCCCTCTTCGTATATGTACTGAATCCGAAGCTTCATGGCTTCGTACTGCTCTTCCTCTTTCTGCTTGGCTGCCTCGTAGTCAGCCTGGGCCTGATCCACTTCTTCGGCCTTGGCCTCAATATCGCTCTCCAGCAGCTGAATATTCAGAATCAGATTCGTCAGTTCGGAATTCAGGGAATTCACCTGACTCAGTATACTGTTCCGCTGGCCCTCGATGGACTTCATCTGGGAATTGATCTGGTCTAACTGCTTCTGGGTGGCCTGCTGCTGTTTCTTAATCTCGGACTCGGTGGTGGCCGACGCGGTAATAGAGAATCCCATCACGCCCGCCAGCACCAGTGCCGCAATTTTCTTACCTGTATATCTGAATTTTTTCATCCAAATGCTCTCCGTATTCTTATGGTTTTCCCTGCTCATAGATATTCTAATTATAGCTGGTTTTCAGCCCTATTTCAAGCAATAATGGACAATTTCAGTTTCCTTTTTCTGGAAAAATTTCTATCTACGTACTTTTATCCCTACAGCACTTTTTCAACAGCTCCAGTCTGTGGCGCTTTTCCACTGTTTTTTACATATGAATCAGTATACACATATTCTCATATCATCATATTTTCAAATATTATTCTTGTCACCTTTTTTTTCTTATGTTAAAATAAATACAGCTTTATCAAATATTTCCAAAAGGAGGGATTGTTTTTGAGCAGTGAACTGACGCCCGCCGATGACGAGGTGTATTATCTTTCTGAATTTTTTAAGGTGTTCGCGGATTCTACGCGGATTAAGATTCTGTTTGTTCTCCGGGAAGGGGAAAAATGTGTCAACGATATCGCCGCGGGGCTGGAGATGTCCCAGAGCTCTATCTCCCACCAGCTGCGGGTGTTAAAGCAGAACCGGCTGGTAAAATTCCGCCGGGACGGCAAAACCATCTACTATTCTCTGGCTGACGACCATGTGGTCAACATTCTGTGTCAGGGACTGGAACACATCGAAGAATAAAGGCCGGATTTTATTCCGGCCGAAATTCCTTCTGTATTGTTCCATCTAAATCTTTCCAGGTAAAGGTACCATTCTCCAGAAGCATATAGCCATGCCAGCTGTCCTCCTTCGGGATCGACACGGAGCCGGGATTCAGATAGATGTAATCCTCCGTCTCCCTGCATACGGGCACATGTGTATGTCCGTGAAGCAGAATGTCGCCCTTATGAAGCTGCGGCAGGTTCTTCTCGTTAAACACATGGCCGTGGGTGGCGAAAATCATCCGGCTATCCAGATACAGGATACAATAATCTGCCAGAATCGGGAATTCCAGCACCATCTGATCTACCTCGGTGTCGCAGTTTCCGCGCACACAGAGGAGGTCCTGCTTTCTGGGGTTCAGCATGGCAATCACCTGCTTGGGCGCGTAATCCTTCGGCAGATCGTTGCGGGGACCGTGGTACAGGATATCGCCCAGCAGCAACATTTTATCCGCCTTTTCCTCATCGTAGGCTTTCAGAAGCTTTTCACAGTAATAAGCGGAACCGTGAATATCTGACGCTATCATCAGTTTCATTTTTCATTCTCCTTTGTTATCCATTATTTTTTCTGCTGCCGTACAAACCGAATCATGCTCATGGCAGCCTTTGCGCCCTCGCCTACTGCCTTGGAAATCTGCAAAAGGCCTCCGGTGCAGTCTCCGGCCGCATAAAGACCGGGTACGTTGGTGGCCATTTCTTCGTCCACCTTGATGCTCCGACCTTCGGTCATGGCTCCGATTTTCCGAGCCAGATCCGCAGCGCCGGCGCTTCCGAGCGCCACGAAAATACCGTCCAGGGCAAGGCTTTCCCCGTCCTCAAAGGTGACGCCCTCCACCTGCTCTTCTCCGTTTACAGCCGTAAGCTTCTTCTCATAAACCGCTACGCCCTCCGGCACGTCTGTATGCAGGGGCTTTCCATTGGTCAGAAGCACCGCCTCTCCCACCACCGGAAGAAGCTGGCCCAGCTCATGGGCGGCATAGTCCTCATTTCCCAGAACGCCCACCTTCCGTCCCCGGTAAAAGAAAGCGTCGCAGACAGCGCAGTAGCTGACGCCGCGGCCCTCCAGCTTCGAAAGCCCCGGAACATCGGCTGTCTTCCGGGAGGTTCCCGTAGCCAGCAGCACGGCCTTCGCTTCATAGGTTTCCTTCCGGCCTTCCAGCCGAAAGCTTCCATTCCAGCTGATATGGAAGATCTCGTCCTCCGTAAGCTCTGCTCCCAGCGTTTTCGCCTGTCTCTTGGTATTCTCCACCAGCTCGCAGCCGGATACCGGCTCTGCCATGCCGAAATAATTTTCGATTTTATCTGCCTTGGTCAGGGCGCCGTTGTCCTTGCCGATCACCAGGGTCTGAAGCTTCGCCCGGCTGGTGTAAAGGGCCGCCGACAATCCGGCCGGCCCATTTCCCACTATAATTACATCGTATACCATCTTATACTCCTAACAGCTGCTTCACGGTATCCTTGGACTGCAGACCCACCAGGGTGGCGGCTGCCTGTCCGTCCCGGAAAAGCATCAGGGTCGGAATGCTCATGACCCGGAACTTCTGGGCCAGGCCCATGTTCTCGTCCACATTCAGCTTTCCGAACTTTACACCCTGTACCTCTTCCGCCAGCTCGTCGATAATAGGTCCCTGCATCTGACAGGGTCCGCACCATACAGCCCAGAAATCCACCAGTACGGGAACGTCGGACTTCAATACCTCTGTCTCAAAGTTTGCTTCTGTAATCTCTATCACTGCCATTATATCTGCCTCCTGTTATACGAATTTTTCTTACCGCTTTACTCTATCACATTTCCATTGAAAATGCTACCTTCTGTTCTCAAAGCTTCCCCGTTTTTGTTCTTTTATTCATTTTTTATCCATTATGAATGTGCTTGACATTTGGATGCCTCTATGGTATTTTGTGTTTAGACAGTTAGATAATCGTCTAATTATCTAACTGTCGGTTTTGGATTGCTTTGAAAGGAGGCACTATGTTAAATGATGCTTTTAAGGCTCTGTCGGATCCCACCCGACGGCGGATTCTGGAACTGCTGACCGAGGGAGATCTGACTGCCGGGGAAATCGCCGGCTACTTCGATATCTCCAAGCCTTCCGTCAGCCATCACCTGAATGTCCTGAAGTCCTCAGACCTGGTGCTGGACGAGCGCAGAGGCCAGAACATCGTCTACAGCCTGAATATGACCGTTTTTCAGGAACTTATGAAATGGTTTTTTGACTTTTCCAAAGGAGGAAATAAATAATGAAATTAATGAAAAAGGATTGTTTTTTTATCGGACTTTCCGTAGTCTCTCTGCTGGCCCATGCCTGCCTGCTGCCGGAGATGCCGGATATCGTGCCTACCCACTGGGGCTTTGACGGGACGGTCAACGGCTATTCCAACAAATATGTGACCCTGTTTCTTGCGGCGCTGCCCTGTATCCTGTTCTTTTTCATGAAGCTGCTGCCCTGTATCGATCCGAGAAAGAAAAGCTACACGCTCCATAAGAAGGCCTATGATGTTTTTATTTACACCATGACCCTGTTTCTGATCTGCCTTACCTGGGCTACCGACGCTGTCATTTTCGGCCTTCCGGTACGGATCGAGCAGGTGGTTCCCGTAGCCGTGGGAATTCTCTTTCTGGCCATCGGCAACTATATGCCGCAGCTTCGCACCAATTACACCATGGGAATCAAGACGCCCTGGACCCTGGAAAGCGAATATGTCTGGAAGAAAACCCACGCCATGGGCGGCGTTCTCTTCTGTATCATGGGAATTCTCCTGATCCTGTCCGGCGTCTTCCCTTCCAGGCTTATGACCGTGCTGGCCTTTGGCTTTATTCTTGCAGGCACCCTCTGGCTCTACGTATATTCCTGGCTGGTATACCGGAAGCAATCCGGCTCATAATCCGTTTCTTAAACAAGGGGCGTGCCCGTACGGAAAAAATTCCGTTCCAGGCACGCCCCTGTAACTGTTCCAAAGCCTTATCTGGTTCTGGCCATTGCCTCCTGATAATCCTTCGTATCCACGAAAATCTCTTCCTTCCACGGATTCTTCTTCTGTACCTTCGCCTGCTTCAGGATATAAGCGAAGCTAAATACGTTGACTGCAAACGCAATCACAGAAATCAGTCCCTGCGCCGTAGGATTCGCGGTAACCGGCATGGTGCTTCCCATTGCCGCGGCTATGCCGCCCTCGCCGTAGACGGAGGTCACCGTAGTGAAACGGCTGGCGTCCTGGAACAGCGGAAATACCTGTGCGAACATGCACCACAGTGCCAGGGTATTGGCACGGTTCTGGATCCAGCCGCCCTTATTCCAGAGAGCCGCCGCAAAGGTGGGTGCCAGAAGCAGCGCCAGACCACAGTACCAGGTATGGGTCGGCAGATTCAGATAGGTATACTGGAAATTCCAGACGTCGTAGGCCAGAATGTATACCCAGATCATATCCGGCCACAGCATATCCTGCTTATTTTTAGAGGAATAAATGCCCCACCAGCCGGTCATACATACGATATTGAAAAGACCTGCCAGGCCATTCAGCACATTCCACCAGCCGCCATACAGCCATACGCCCTCTGAGGACAGCCACCAGCCGCCTGCCAGAGATCCGGCCCGGATAGCGGATTCAAAATCAGAGGCCACCGCGATCAGAATGTTGATTGCCACAATCACAAAGGGGAAGGCTTTAAACCAGTGCGCTTTTCCCAGTTTTCCCCAGTTGTATTTCAGTACCATAAATCCGATACAGCCTGCCGTCGCCGCGTACAGCTTGGCGTAATGGAACCAGCTGTTCATATGTACGTAGGTGTCATTCTGCAGCGCCCACTCTGCGCCCGCCGCCGCTCCGATGTAAATCGCGATAAAATACACCGTCAGCACTGCGGGAAGAATCAGGAAACACGCGATTCCACCCCATTTGGTCCGTCTTGCCACCTCGTTCATCAATACCAGTCCGGTAAAGACCAGCAGCCAGCCCAGCAACTGCCAGCCTGCGGTTTCTCCATAAATCTGAAAAAACATTGTCTCACTCTCCTTTTTCTTATAGCCCGTGAATTATTGCACTTCTATTTCCTTAATGTTGAACTCATTTCCGTGCAGAAGATAGGTCTGCCCGCTGCCGCAAAAGGGGCAGGTTTTCCCATGCTCCACCGTGGGATAGGTTTTCCCACAATCCTCACAGTAGGTAACTGCGGGAAGCGTCTCAACAATAAGTTCTGCTTTTTCAAAAAGCGGCCGTTTCTTCGCCGCCCAGGTCCAGCAGTTCTGGAGATAGGACTCGATCACCGTAGAGACCTCCCCCAGCTCCAGAACCACCTTCCGGACCCTTTCCACATCATTTTCCTGCGCTACCTTCTCCAGCTGATCCATGATGTGAAACGTCACGCCTAATTCATGCATGCCTGCATTCTCCGATCCTTATTTCTTCTTTGCGAATTTTACCTTTACCGACTGCTTTACCATATTCGGAAGAATGTATTTCAGCTTGTCCTCGGAAGCGTGCATAACCGATGCTCCCGGAAGCTCTCTGTGCAGATGGATCGCGTCGAAGACGCACCGGGTCGTACAGATTCCGCAGCCGATACATTGATTTGGGTCTACCACAGAAGCTCCGCAGGACAGGCAGCGGGAGGTTTCCACCTTTACCTGTTCCTCGGTCAGACTGTGGGACAGATCCCGGAAGGTTGCCGCCTGGGCTTTCTCATCTGCTTTTTCCGGAACCTGGCGCTTGGAGGTGTCATAGCTGTCGATGGAGATATTTTCCTTATCCAGCTCCACAAAATCACGGCGGTTTCTTCCGATGGTCAGCGTACAGTTTTCGTGTACATACCGATGCAGGGAAATCGCTCCCTCCCGGCCTGCCGCAATCGCGTCAATGGCAAACTTCGGTCCGGTATACACGTCTCCTCCCACGAAGATATCCGGCTCTGAGGTCTGATAGGTCAGTCTGTTGGCCAGGGCTCCTCCGTTGGGCCGTCTCTTCAGGTCCAGATTGTCCAGCATATTGCCCCAGTCAATGGCCTGTCCCACGGAGAAGATCACATGCTTACAGGGAACCGTAATGGTCTCTTCCTCGTCGTATTCCGGTGAAAATCTGCCCTGCTCATCCAGAACCCGGGTGCACTTCTTGAATACTACCGCTGTCACTTTTCCATTTTCTTCCAGCACTTCCCTGGGACCCCAGCCGCAATGTAACTGAATTCCCTCTTCCAGCGCCTCCCGGATCTCTTCCTCGCTTGCGGGCATACCCGTTCTCTGCTCCAGACAGAACATGGAGATCTTCGCGTCGGTACAGCGGCTGCTGATTCTCGCCGCGTCGATGGCCACATTGCCGCCGCCCACAACGACCACGTCGCCTTCCAGGGCAAAGCTCTCTCTGGCTCCGGCTTCTCTTAAGAAATCCACCGCCGCGTAAGCTCCCTTGGCGTTTTCTCCGGCAATGCCCGGCTTTCTTCCCCGCTGGCAGCCGATGGCCACATAAAAGCCCTTGTAGCCCTGCTCTCTCAGCTCTTCGATGGTAATATCTTTTCCAATCTCCACGCCGCAGCGAATCTCTGCGCCCAGTTCCCGGATCACATCGATTTCTGCCGCCAGAAGATCCTTTTCCAGCTTATAAGAGGGAATTCCGTAACGGAGCATACCGCCCGGCTCCTCGCTCTTTTCAAACACGGTAGGCTTATATCCGTTCAGCGCCAGATAGTACGCGCAGGAGAGTCCTGCGGGACCGGCCCCGATTACCGCGATTTTTTCCTCAAATCCGCCCTTCAGGGAGGGAACGGTCTTTTTCGGAATGTATCTTGTCTCCGCCTTCAGATCCCGCTCTGCCAGGAAGCGTTTTACTTCATCGATGGCTACCGCCTCATCGATGGTTCCTCTGGTACAGGCGTCCTCACATCTGCGGTTGCAGACATGGCCGCAGACAGCCGGAAGCGGATTATCCTTTTTGATCAGCGCCAGAGCCTCCTCATAGCGGCCTTCCTTTGCCAGCTTCAGATAGCCCTGCACCGCGACATGGGCCGGACAGGCGGTCTTACAGGGAGCGGTACCGGTATCATAACAGTTGATCCGGTTCAGATCCCGGTAATTGTGGGACCACATATGCTCGCCCCAGGGCTGTTCCGAGGGAAGCGGCATCCTGGGGTAGGTCACCTGGCAGCCTTCCTTGTCGCACAGCTTCTGTCCCAGCTTTACCGCGCCTGCCGGACAGGCCTCCACACATTTGCCGCAGGCTACGCAGTTGGCCTTTTCTACCTTCGCCACATAAGCAGAACGGGACATATTCGGCGTGTTGAACAGCTGGGAGGTGCGCAGCGCGTAGCAGACATTTACATTGCAGTTGCAGATGGCAAAAATCTTGTCCGCGCCGTCAATATTGGTAATCTGGTGTACGAAGCCGTTGTCCTCCGCTGCCTTTAAAATTTCCAGCGCTTCCTCGCGGGTAATATAGCGTCCGTCCTTCTGGGTTTCCACCACATAATCCGCCATATCGCCCACTGCGATACACCAGCCCTCCGGATCGTCCGCGCAGCCCTCTCCGTGGGTAAGGCGGGACCGACGGCAGGAGCAGGGGCTTGCCGCGTATTTTCCCTCGTATTTGCTCAGCCAGTGGGAAATATGCTCCAGATCTACGGATTCATTTTCCAGCTCAATGGCCTTCTCCACCGGTATGACATGCATACCGATTCCTGCGCCGCCCTCCGGCACGAAGGGCGTAATCTTCTCCAGGGGCAGACGGGACATGTGCTCAAAGAAGGTTCCCATCTCCGGATTGGATTCCAGAATGCTCGCATTCATGTTGAAAAATTCCGCGCAACCGGGCACGTACATGGGAAGCACATACTGCTTTTCGTGTTTCTCATTTTCCCAGTTGTATTCCAGAAGGCCTTTTCGGGACATCTCCTCCAGCATGGCTTCACAGGCCTTCTCCTCCATACCGGAAAGCTTCACAATCTGCGCCAGCGTCTTGGGCTTTCTTACGCCCAGCTTCAGGGCCAGCTCTGCCTCTTCATCGGTCAGGACCCCGGCCAGTCCCCAGTATTCCGGATCGTTTCGGGTAATCTTCTTAAGACCCAGCTTCTGCGGAATCCGGTCGGTAATCTTCTTTCCCAGCTTCGCAATGGGCTCCCGGAACGCCTCGTCAGGATCCGGGGTAAATTCCGGATAGACATACTCCGGATACAACTCTTTGTCCAATTCTTTCTTCATCTTCTTTCCTCTCCCTCATTTCTCTTTTTATCACGCGTTTCCGGTCTTCCATTCCCGCACCTGTCCGGCCAGCCACTCTGTCCATGCGTCCATGCCTTCCCCCATCTTGGCGCTGATAGGAAATACCTTCGCATGAGGATTTCTCTGATGGATAAATTCCTTCACCCGTTCCATATCAAAATCAAAATACGGCAGTACGTCGATCTTGTTGATCAGCACCGCGTCGCAAATCTGAAACATCAGCGGATACTTCAGCGGCTTGTCATGGCCCTCCGGTACGGAAAGGATCATCACATTCTTAGACGCGCCGGTATCAAATTCTGCCGGGCAGACCAGATTGCCCACATTTTCCAGAATGGCCAGATCCACGTCCTCCACGCCCAGGCCTTCGATCCCCTGCCGGGTCATCTCCGCGTCCAGGTGGCACATACCGCCCGTATGCAGCTGAATAGCCTTCACGCCTGTCCCGGCAATGGCCTTCGCGTCCACATCGGAATCGATATCCGCTTCCATTACGCCAATCCGGAGCTGACCTTTTAGCCGCTCAATGGTTCCCTTTAACGTGGTGGTCTTGCCCGATCCCGGCGAAGACATCAGATTCATCAGAAACACACCCTGCTCCTTTAACTCCCGGCGCAGCTTATCTGCCTGCCGGTCGTTGTCCGCAAATACACTTTCCTTGATTTCAAGGATTCTTACTTCTTTCACGCTGCTCTTATCCCCTTCATAATAATCTGAACCATCTCTTCTTTTCCCTGCTCGTAGGTCAGCCCGTTTTTATAGAGAATATCGCTCTCCATAAAACAGGTTACCGTTCCCCGGATCATTGCCATCACCACCGGAACGGAGATATCCTTTCGGATCCTGCCTTCCCGCACGCCCCGCTCCAGATACTGCTCCGCAAGGATCCAGCCCTGGTTCACCGCCTCCATCAGGTATCTGTACTGCTTCGGATACTTCTGGGCCAGCTCAAAGATCCGGCTGAGGCCGATATTGTAATATTTGGTGGGAATCGCGCAGAACAACCGCTCCAGCTTTTCCAGGGTATCCAGTCTATCGTCCTGCTCAATGGCTTCCCTCATATCGGTAAAATCCCGGGCGTACCGGTCGGCAATTCCCACCAGCACATCCTGCTTGCTCTCAAAGATGGTGTAGATGGTTTTTTTACTAATCCCTAATTCCTTCGCCACATCGTTCATGGTAAATTTCAATCCATGCTTCGTAAATTCTTCTATGGCTGTATCAATGATTTTCTCTCTCATTCATGCCTCCTTAGGGTGTTTCCCTTTTGCCAAAGGAAACTCGGAAACCAAAAATAGTTTCCCAGTTTCCATCATTGTATCATAGCCCAGGCTCCCGATCAATCCGGAAACATAGACAAAAAAAATGAGAGATGATTGGTGAAAAAGTCATCTCTCAAATCTTATTTCTATTGTATTTTTATCCGATGGTCCGCTCTTTTGTGTCCCGTATCAGTCTCCGCAGGGGCAGCGCCACCAGAAGCAGGCCGAATACCACGAGGCAGATCGCCTGCAGTACCTCAGGTAAAAAGCCCAGGGATCCGGCTACCAGCGGTTCCACAAGGTAATACCCGTTAAACAGCATATGGAAAGCAATTCCGGCCCAGATGGAATGGCAGCGCTGCACCAGATATCCGGCCAGAAGACCTATCAGAAAGGCATAGCTTCCCTGTACCAGGTTGAGATGGGCAATGCCAAAAAACAGAGCCTGCAGGATATTGATCACCCAGAAGGAGGCTCCCGCCCGCTTCAGATATTCGACCGTCAGGCCGCGGAAGATCAGCTCCTCCGCAACCGGGCCGATGATGACCGTCGCCAGGATCGCGGAAATTCCGCTTTCTCCAAGCCCAGCGCCCTCTATCAGATCCGTGTACTCCTGCATGGATTTCGGATCCAGCACCTCCCAGCCGCTCATCAGAATCCCTATCAGAAACTGCGCGCCCACCGCCATCAGAAGTAATCCTGCCAGATCTTTTTTTTGAAACAGCGACGTCTCCCGGATCCCGTATTTCTCCCGCCGCCGTACCACACTGATATAATACCAGAGACCTGCTACGCCAAGCAGCAGTACGTCCGAGATCAGCAATATCGTCATGGTATCGTTCATGTATATCTGTGTTCCCTCTTCCACGCCATATTGCACCATGAACCTTATCATCTGAACCGTAGAAGCCGCAAATTGTATTCCCAACATAACCACCAGCGGCAATATACTCTTTAAGTATCCCCCAACCCTTTTCATAAGTACCTCCTTATTATAAGACAAGCTCCAGCAACAGACCAGCACCTGCGGAAAGCAGATACAGAAGCGCTACAATCCCTATATTCTCCTTCATGGGGTGATTTTCCCGGAACAGCACAGCCAGACCGATGCCTGCTCCGGCGCACAGTCCCCCCATGGCGGAGGCCAGGCTCAAACCGCCGGCCAGATACAGCTCGGTTATCAGAATCGAGGACGCGCAGTTGGGAATCAGGCCCAGAAGCGCCGTCAGAAACGGCTGGAACCAGGTGTCCTTGCCTAAAAAGGTGGTCAGGGCGTCCATACCCACCAGACCCAGCACCAGATTCAGGACCGCCGTAAACAGGAAGATATAGAGCGTCAGCTGAACCGTATGACGCACCGCAGGCTTCACGATACCGCTGTCGTCGCTGCAGCCGCAGCCCCGGCACATATCCCCGATATGCTTATGCTCCTTTTTATTCCGGAACAGGAAATCCAACAGATAGCCGAACACTATTCCGATCGCAATCTTACCCAGGAGAAGCTGCGCGATGACCCGTCCGCTGCCCGGATGGCTAAACAGAATCAGCACCGCCTCATCGGAGGTAGAGAGAAATACGGCCATCAGGGTTCCCAGGGTAATGACGCCG
This sequence comes from Laedolimicola ammoniilytica, assembly GCF_025567165.1. Classification (NCBI taxonomy): domain Bacteria; kingdom Bacillati; phylum Bacillota; class Clostridia; order Lachnospirales; family Lachnospiraceae; genus Laedolimicola; species Laedolimicola ammoniilytica. Next base: position 162,555 of record NZ_JAOQKC010000003.1, on the reverse strand, counting down.
CCGGAATAGAGATTGGCCGCCGTCACCGAGAAACCGCACTGGGGTACGCAGCCGAAGATGGCTCCCGCCAGCGGTCCCGCCTTTCCCATTTTTCCAAGGGCCCGGTTCATATAATTATTGGAATAGTGCTCCAGCGCCTCCAGTATCAGGAACGCAATCAAAAGGAAGGGCACGGTTTTCACCGTATCCAGGAGCGCGTCCAGCAAAGCATCCAGAATCATGGTTACACCTCTTTCTATCACATTTCTACCACATTTCTATCACCAAACATTTGGTTTCTAGGATACCATGTCCTGAAAAAATATGCAAGGAGCAGCTACAAAAGTTTTGTTAATTTTTTGATAATCTTTCTTGCTTTTTTAGGAATCTATGATATAATGTACCTGTTCCGATACAATTCCAGTATCCGCGGACAGAAATAAATAATAGCGAAGTAGGATTTTATGCGTCAAGTGTTCGCAGGCTGGGGAGTCGCCGCGAAACGAAAAGTAGAGTTTCTGACTCGGTCTTACGATATATTATCCGCACCCGTTGCTACAGATGAGTACATCTCATGTGTGGAGGAATCGGGCTTCATAAGCAGTCTCGATATTATTTATTTTGTAACCTGTTTCTCACACATCATTATGGAGGTGTATTTTTTATGCAGTTTTTTTCCAAAGACGCCCTCGCCTTTCGTGATCAGTTTAACAATCTCCGGAAGGTTCAGAGTATCTGCCTCTGCGGTCTGTTCGTGGCCGCTTACGTGGCACTTTCCTTTTTCAATTTAAAGCTTACTCCCTACTTGGAGTTCCGCTTCGCGTTCCTGGCGCTGGCTGCTGCCGCTGCCTACGGCGGACCCGTGATGGGTATGACAGCCGGTATCGCAGGCGATGTGGTCAGCTTCTTTGCTGCCCCCCAGACAGGCCCCTTCTTTCCGGGCTTCACACTCAGCTACGCGATTCTCGGCTTTGCCTTCGGTCTGATCCTATACCGTTCCAAAGTGACCCCGGTTCGTATTTTTGTAGCTACCTTTTTTGAGTTTGTAGAAGCCTGCACCCTGAATACCCTGTGGCTGCATTTCATGTACGGTATGGAATGGAAGTATCTTTTCACCATCCGTCTGGTGAAGTGTATCGTATCCCTGGGTATCAATACCGTGCTGCTCTTCATCTTTATGAAGGCCTTCAGCAAGATTATTTCCAGTGTTCTGACTCCCGCAAGCGCATCCAGATCTTAAATGGGGTGTTGCTATCTATAAAAAGGACCGCATCCGGAAAATCGAATCCCGGCTGCGGTTCTTTTTTCATGGAATTGCTGAAGCAACCACGCCTCGGCGCGAGAATGTACCAATGGCACATTCTTCTGCCTATCGGTATACCGACATGCGCTGTCTGTAGATGCGTTCTTTCTTCTCCCGGTTTGCTGAAGCAACCACGCCTCGGCGCGAGAATGTACCAATGGCACATTCTTCTGCCTATCGGTATACCGACATGCGCTGTCTGTAGATGCGTTCTTTCTTCTCCCGGTTTCTGTTCTTTTTTCCGATGACAATCAGAACTATCACGCCTGCTGCCAGAACTGCAGTCAGAAACCAGACGACGATATTCGCCGCGTCACCGGTCTGAACCGGTCTGACGGAACTCTGATGGTTTCCGGAATCTGAACTGCCGGAGTTCTGGCTCTTCGGCGCGTCATACCGATTTTTAAACCGGATGCCGTCCGCCTTTTCCGTCTTTCCTTCCCGCTTTGCCCAGAGATTCGTTTCCAGTGTACCATTTTCCGTTCTAGTCACCTGCACCGTCACCAGATAGGCCTCCCGGTCATAGGTAAACCGCTCAGCGCTGTCCGTATTCTGGGAAATGCGGTACTGATACTCTCCCGTCCTGGTGTAGGTAATGGGACCGAATTTCAATTCACCGACTCCTTCCCGCTGCCGGATCGTCTCCGCCGGAAGCGGCGCGTCCTTTGTCACAGCGCTCAATGTCGCCATATACGTCTTGCCACCCGGAATATGCCCGCCGCTCACTTCGATCTGCACCGGAATCGTCACGGTGCAGCTATTCTGTGCAGCCTCTGCCCTCACAGGCATCAAAAGCCCCAGAAGCAGGAGCAGAAGCGTCGCCCATTGCCAGACCTTCCTCTTTTTTGCTTTCATAGGTGTCTACACCTCCCTTCCGGCCGGCGTCTCTTCCAGCCAGCCGAATATTACTACACGACCGTTCGTTCCCACATCATCCGCGCAGGTGGAAAGGCCTATCAGGGCTTCTCCGCGCTCCGCTTCCCGATACTGCACCGCTTTGTCCCGGATATGGGACAGAAGCTGTGAAATATCCTCGTCTTTTCCGCTGTGATAAATTTGTTCATCATAGGCGTCCGTCTCCACGCACGCGAAGATGTGGATCGCCAATGTTTTTTCCGGCAGATACAGTGCGCCGTCCGGATGCTCCGTGAAATACTCTTTTTCTGTAAATTTCGCCACATCCCCGAACATGGCCCCATTATCCATATGATGACCATAGAGCAGGCTGTAGCCGTCGGAGAAATCAGGACTGTCTGCGCTGGCCAGAAAAATTGCGCCGGACAGGGAAAATTCACCGTAGACGTCCTGATTGACATAGACCATATCATTTTCCCCCTGCAGCACCGGATAGTCGATGTGCGTGTCCGGTATGGTAATCCAGGCGCACACGTCGGGATTCAACTCCCGAAGCTCGGCGAAGCCTGCGCTTTCTCCGCCTCCTCCCGGTTTATAGTTCCGTAGTTCGGCGGATACAAAGGCGTTTTGGCTCACCCGGTACGTATCCCAGAGGGAATACGTACCGTAGGTCAGCATCAGGAATACCAGCAGGCCTGCCATCACGGTCAGCAGACGGTTTCCAATCCCGGCCGCCCGGGCTGCCGCTCTCCACACGGATTATTCCTCAGACATTTTTTTCTTACGGCCAAAGAAGAAAATCATTGCTGCCGCAAAGGCCAGCATCAGGACATAGGGAGCCACGGTGGTGACTACGCCGCCGGGAATCGCAGCGTCGCGGTGATTATCTACATAGAGCAGACTTCCGTCTTCCGTTACCTGATTTGTATTAGATACCTCTTTGCCTGCCGCGTCTACATACGTCGTGGTATAGCCGTCTACGGTATAATCCTGCTCATTTACCGTATAGGTGTCGCCGGCGGTCAGTCCATAGATGTGGATGGAACCGGTATCCCTGACGGTAAATTCCGCTTCCACGTTGTTCACCAGATGCGTCTCTGTTACCTTGCCGCCCTCCTTCTCTGTGACAACAACCTTATACCATTCGCCCTCTGTGCCTTTTACTTTTACCCTGAACACGAAATCTTTGTTGGTCTCGCCCATATTGCCGGTAACTTTCTTGATGATGTTGATATCGTGCGTGGTGTCGTCATCCTTACCGTAATCATTTGTGAAAATCAGGTCGGCTTTCGTGTCCTTGATTTCATCCCTGTCGTTTTTCACCGGCTTTGTACAGATAATACTTTTTACATACAGGCTGCCTGTTTCATCCCTTAATACAAATGCATATACATCATATACGGTGGTATCATAGACGATTCCCTCGTAGCTTCCTGCCGTCTCCTGCATCCGATAATGGTAGACTCCCGGTGTGTTGAATTTTTCCATATTCCAGGTAATCTCATCCTTACCACTGTAAGAAGCGTCCGGTGTGCTTCCGGACGGCGTGAACGTGATAGTTCCCGCCTTCAGTGTCAGTCCTCCCTCTACGCCGGATAAGACCACATTTCCTTCAAAGGTCGCCTGGTTAGTATCTTTGCTGTGATCCACTGGCGTCAATGTGAAAGAAAAGCTCGTTTTGGGCGCATACGTATGCCCATCCGTGGTCACCACTTTTGTATATTCCATTTTTTCCAGTGGTGTCGCTCCCGTCGCTGCCAGTGCGGTTCCTCCAAAGGTCGTCAAAAGAACTGCTCCTGTCATGACTCCTGCTGCCAATCTGCCTGCGATTCTCTGAAATTTCATCTCGTTTCCTCTCTCTTTCCTGTCTCATTTTATAGTTCTCATAATTCTGATCTGCGAACCGCCGTGATCACGGTTCCCTTTATCTCAGAGTGCTTCACCGGCCCGAAATAGCGGCTGTCTTTGGCTCCCTCCCGGTAATCGCAGAGTACAAAGACCTCATCCTCCTGAAGCGTCACCGGGTAGTCTACCTTTCCATCATATATCGGAGTCCGGTAATAAATGTCGGTTTCCAGAATCTGGGTTCCATTGATGTAAAGTCCATCCTCGCCGGCCACCTCCACGGTATCGCCGCCGCGGGCTACGACACGGCCGATATACTGTCTGCCGTCCCTGCGAAATACGATCACTGAGCGATCCTTCGGCTTTTTCCCAAGCCGATAGTACAGCACCAGATCGCCTGCCTCCAGCTTCGGGCTCATGGAATTGTCTTTCATGGCTGTGACGCCGAAAACCACGCCGAACAGCAGCCAGAAGACTACCATCATCACGCCCAGCCGGATCAGAAAATATTTTACTTCAGCCTTATCGCGTTCCATCGTATCGCCGTCTCCTGTATGCCAGATATGCCAGAGCCGCCATAGTCGCCGTGCCAAGCAGCGCTGCCCATACGCCGCTTCCCAGCTGTCCGCTGAAGCCGAGGCCTGTGGGTACCGGGATATCCACGCCGTCCAGCTTCACTACGGGCATCGGGAACTCCTCTTCCCTCGGAACCGTATCATTCCAGGTGTAAATCAATTTTGCGCTGTCTTCCACATTGGAATAAAAGCCCCAGCCGTCCGCATGGGTTCCTGTATCGTGATCTGCTCTATCCGGATAAGTCTCGTCTGCTTCAAAATACTTCTTGTAGGCCAGCTCCGACGGCGCGATGTGAACTGTGATTTGATAGGTCCAGCCATCGCCCAGTTCGTAGCCCTCCGGGAACTTCAGCCGAAGCCCACGGGTCGCCGGATCATAAACGACTGTCGTTCCCTCCGGTATGCTCTCTTCGCCGCCTTCTGCATTCACCGCTGAGAGTGTGTATACAAGCTCTGACGCATTGGTCAGGGGCTTTCCGTCTTTATTCAACAGCTCTACATTTTCACTGAGGGTATCGGTAACAGTCACATTCTTACAAGAAAGCCTTGTAATCTCACCAGCCATTTCCGAAAATGCTTTTTTCAGCTCTTCCAGACTGCCGCAGAGATATGGCACGTTATTCTCTGTGACTTTACAGCCCGCATTCTTCTCCCCAATCCGTACACTTAACTCTTTTAAAGTGTCCGGATTGATAGCATTTTCGTCTCTTCCGATGCCGATGGCGTAGAAATAATGGATGCCGGTCATTTTATCGGCCTGGGCGTAGGCGGCGCTGGAACAGCTGCCCCAGTTATACTTATTTCCCCACCAATCCTCATCTGCGTCCTCGTCTCCGGATCCTGCCGTTTCTCCGTTCTTATCATAATAAAACGTAGGTTTTCCATCGGACAGGAACAGAATCACCTTTTCTGCATCCAAACGGGCACTTTTACTTTTCAGCTGCTCTGCTCCCTTACGAAGCCCCGCCTGATAATTGGTACCGCCGGACGGCTTATAATCCAGCCTGCCGTCCCCTGCACTGTATCGTTCCTGCGGATTTGTCAGATTCCCGCTTATGGAAAATTCCGCTGCCGGGCTCCAGTCCACACGCGTCTGTGCATCATTCCAGGTTCCGTCATTCTCACTTCCACTGTAAGTCACAATACTGTAATGCACATCCAGCCCATCATTTTTCTCCAGAGTGTCGATCAGCTGCTGAATAGCCAGCTTGGCATTATACCAACGGCTGTTTGTATAGTTTGTTTCTTTATCTCCTCCCATGGAATAGGTCATGGACCCTGACTCGTCCACAATCAAAAGTACATCCAGCTTCCGATCCTGACTGTCGGTATCCACCTTTCCTGTAAATTCCAGAGTCAGATCATAGGTTCCATCCGCCCTCCGATCCGCATATTTCCGATGAGCCAGCGATGGGGCTTCCGGTTCCACAGCCGCCAGATCCAGCACCACCGGCTCAGCCGGAAGGATCTCCTCCGGAACACTCTCTTCCTCTGGAAGGACTTCCCCGGTCTGTTTCTCTGTCTCTGTTTCATTTTCCGCCGGTTTTTCTGCATTCGCCGCGTCCGCTCTCGGATCTGCTGCGGAATCTGTGGGCTGCTGCTCCGGATCGGTCACCTTCGGCTCTTCCTCCGTTCCGGCTTCTCCATTTTCTGTGTTTCCTGTATTTTCATCCGGACTGGCATTTTCATCGTCTTCCTGGGGGTTCTTCGCGTCCATTCCCTGTTCTGCCCCGGTCTCTTCTCCCTCATTGTGACTCGTCTGTCCCGGTTCCACCTGCTCCGTATCTTTCTGCTGTTCTTCCTCCTGCCTGTCCTGTTTTTCGGCTTTCTCTGCCTCTTTCGCCTCCTCGGCCTGTTTTTCGGCTTTCTCTGTCTCTTTCGCCTCCCCGCCCTCCACAGAAACGCTCTTTGCACCTTCCGTCTCTGCCAACACCGGGAAGCTGCTTCCTCCGGCCACTGAAAAAAGCAGCAGAAGCACAAGCAGGAACGCCCAAATTCTTTTTGCTTTTCTCCTCAATTCTCTCATTCTCCTTTTTTCACTGCAAGCTGTCTATTGCCCTCTCTCCCCCTCCTTTCTGTTACTACTTTCCATTCTATGTTGTTTTTTTCCATATTATTACAAATCGCTTTTGAAATCGTTCGTCAGATTCTCCGATTTTGCGACATCATTCCATTCCGCCGCAGTGCGATAATATTTTTTATGTAACAGGGAATTCCATAGGAATTTCCTGTTACACAAAAAAATACCGTATCAACAGAACTTGCTGTTGATACGGTATCTCCGTTTTACCCTATTTATTTTATATTGGACGGTGTTGCTGCCTGTCTGCCTACAATACGCAAATGACTACGCCTGCTCTTCCAAACTCTTTCTCGCCGCCTCTGTATGCGCCACATAGATTTTCCGCACACTGGGGTACTCGCCCAGTCCCTTCAGCACGCAGGATACCTGGTAACCCTCTGCCTCAAACTGGCTCTTCCAGGAATCCTCGTCCTCGCCGGCCATATCGTTGTTCGCGTGATCGCCGGCTACCACCATAAAGGGAGCCAACGTCACCTTCTTCGGTGCCAGCGCCCGCAGCTGCTTTTTCAGGGATTCCATGGAAGGATAAGCCTCCACCGTTCCCAGAAAGCTTCTGGGATAGCCCAGATCCTTGAAGGTATAGTCCAGGGCCGCGTAAACCGTATTGGCATAGTGGGTGGTTCCGTGTCCCATAAATACCAGCGTCTCGTCCTCGCCAACTGCCGGGAACTCTGACATCACCGCCTGCAGCACTGCCGCATTGTCCTCGGTGGTGGTCAGCAGCGGATCGCCAAACGCGATTTTCTCGAAGGCGTCCTGCTTCGCCAGTACATCCTCCTTCATCAGATCATTCTCAATACCGTTGATAATATGGGTGGGCTGCACAATCAGCTCCTGTACGCCGTCCGCGATCATCTGATCCACGGCTTCTGATACAGTGGGAACCACGATGCTGTCCCGCTTTTTCAGTTTCGTAATGATCATCTTGCTGGTCCAGGCCCGGTACAGGGTGTACTCCGGGCAGGCTGCCGCCAGATCTGCCTCGATGCGATCGATGGTCTTTTCCCGGGTCTCATGAAAGCTGGTACCGAAGCTGACCACCAGGATCGCTTTTTTCTTATTCTGTTCCATTTATTTCCAATATCCTTTATCCCGATTTCCGCTTATTTCCCGGCCAGAATCTTCAAGGTCGTGATGGAGATATCTCCCACCACCGCCAGATCCTCCGCCTGGTAAGCGTAGGGGAAATTATCCTCGAAAAGGATCTGGGACGCAGGCGGGAACTCGTCGTCGCCGGTCCAGAGAATAAAGCGCACATGCAGGCCGTTGATATACTCAAACTCGTAGGAAGCGTCGCCCAGGGTCAGCTTCTTTGCGCCAAGCTGCTCCATGGCTGCGCAGAACTTATCCAGCTTGAAGCCGAATGCGAATTTAAGTCTCGTCAGGCATCTGCCCTCAAACTGCCGGAAGTATACTTCCCCCCAGGGAACCTCCCGGTAGGTCAGGTATTTGCCGCTGCTCTTGACCAGCTGGCCGGAAATCAGGAATCGAAGCACACTGATTTTCGCCGCCACCGTATCCAGAAGCAGGAACACGCCCTCTTCCTCCTCGTTCGCTTTATGCACCGCGAACTCCGGATAATCCACCAGATAAGGATATCCCATCAGGCGTACATGAAACTGCTGCTTCTCCTCATCGTATTCCACGCCGCAGCGCTCAGCTGCCTCCTTTGGGTCGATTTTCTGATACTCACTCAGATAGTGCTCGAAGGGGATTCTCTCTTTATTGTCCTTTTCGTAAGGAAATTCCATAGTTGTTAAGTCTCTCTTTCTCGTAATAATTCCGTCTTTATAACTGTCCCATCACCGTCGGGAACAGGGAGCTGTCCGTATGGGGCAGGAAGCAGCAGGCCACAAACTCATCCATGTAGCCCGGCTCGGTGGAAAGCTCCAGATAGGTCATGTTCTGAGCCAGCTCATAGACCTTCTTCTCCGCCTTGGTGGACAGCAGCATGGCGTATGCGCCGCACAGGGAGGAGTTACCGATGTAATGATAGTACTCAATCGGAATATCCGGAAACATACCGATATTCACGGCATTCTGCATATTGATACCGCTTCCGATGCCACCTGCTACGTAGACCTCCTCGATCATGCTGATGTCGAAGTCCAGGCTCTTCAGCATGGTACGGATCGCTGAAAAAATCGCACCCTTGGCACGGATGAAGTTATCGATATCCACCTCTGTGATCTCCACGTCCTTGCTGCCAGCAGCCTCCTCCTCGAAGGCCAGGACATAGCTGCCCATGCCATAATGATCATGCTTCACGCGCTTGCCTTCCCGGACAAATTTGCCCTTGGGGCTGATGATGCCGCAGCGGAACAGCTCCGCAATCACGTCGATGATACCGGAACCGCAGAGGCCGATGGGCTTCTGTCCCGGATCGCCGATAATATCAAAAGTAGGCTCCATGGTCTCCTTATCGATCTTACATGCCTCAATCGCGCCGTCGGTCGCACGCATACCACAGCTGATATCGCCGCCCTCGAAGGCTGGTCCTGCGGAACATGCACAGCTCATCATGAAGTCGGAGTTACCGAATACCAGCTCACCGTTGGTTCCCAGGTCGATGAACAGGGAGAAATGGGGCTGGTTCCAGATCATGCTGACCAAAGTGCCGGCAGTAATATCGCCGCCCACATAGCTGCCGATATTCGGCGCGATGATCACATGGGCGTCCGGATGCACGTTCAGGCGGATGTCAGACGCATAGATGGAATTGGTCTTATAAAAGGCCGGAATATAGGGCTCCATACGCAATGGATCTGCGTTGATACCCAACAGCAGATGGTTCATGGTGGAGTTGCCTCCCACGGACAGCCGGTAAATCTGACGGGAACTTAAGCCTGCCGCCCGGCTCATCTGCTGAATCATCGGGTTCAGGGTCTCGTCGATGATCGCGTCCTGCAGCTTCTTGTGTCCGCCCGGCTTCTGGGACTCGATGATACGGTTAATCACGTCTGCACCGTACCGGATCTGTCCGTTACCGGAGGATGCCTTGGCCAGAATCCTGCCGGTCAGCATATCAACCATAACTGCGGATACGGTAGTGGTACCGATATCGATAGCCAGTCCTGCTGCCACTACGTTGGCTGATTTCTCGAAGACATCATATACGAACACGTGCTCCTTATTCTGGGCAATGACGCACTGTACCTCGAAATCACTGGCCCGCAGCACGTCCGGAAGCTCCATCAGAGTTGAGAACGGAAGCTCGATCTTCTCAATTCCGGTCGCTGCCTGCAGGGCTCTTGTAAGCCGCTCATTGTCCGGCATGGTATCATCCAGGGTCGGTACATCCATCTTCAGATCGATGATACGGATATTATTGCCCAGGGTCAGATCAGCCTCTGCCAGATGCTCCATACAATCGTCAAAAATCTTGATCTCCTGAGGGGAGCTTAAATCTGCCACCTTCATGCGGCTGCGATACGCAGACGCGATATCCGGCACCATGACCTGCACATCGCCAGCTACCGTACTGCAACAGGCCAGACGCCAGCCTTCCGCCCACTCTTCCTCATTGATATGGCGGGTCTTCTTGGAATCCAGCTCGCCTCCCAGCAGCTTCACGCGACACTTTCCGCAGGAGCCGTTACCGGAGCAGGGCGCGTCGATGACCACATTGGACTTTCGCGCCGTCTCCAGCAGGTTCTCTCCTGTCATAGTTGAAACCGTCACTTTTTCGCCGTTTTCAAACTGGAATACTACATTTGCCATTTTTTATCCTCCTGATTTTTTCCCTCTTGAACAAAAAAATCCCTTTGACAAGAGTATAACATACTCTTATCACTTAGTCCAATGTAACTTGCGGATTTTCCCGCTTTCTGTCAGGAGGCGGAATTTCCTATTGTAAATCTTAGTCCAGCTTCAGATCGCCGTCCTTGATCCAGCCCATTTTCCGCTCAATTTCACAGAAAACGGTACTTAAGACTGCCGGAAGTACGAAGCAGATCAGAATCAGGCCCGCCCAGTCAAAGCCGGTGATGGCAGCCCGGGTGCCTGCCTCGATCTCACTCATCCATCCGGTATACACGCCGATCTGTCCTACCAGGCCACAGGTTCCCATACCGCTGGATACGGGCGTTCCGTTCATGGTCATGTGGAAGACGCAGGTGGCAATGGGGCCGGTAATAGCGCTGGCCAGGGTCGGCGCAATCCAGATGCGGGGATTCTTCACGATATTGCCCATCTGCAGCATACTGGTACCGATGCCCTGGCTTACCAGGCCGCCCACGCCATTTTCCTTATAACTCATGACCGCAAAACCCACCATCTGGGCACAGCAGCCAGCTACCGCCGCACCGCCTGCGAGACCGGTAAGCCCCAGGGCCGCACAGATGGCTGCGCTGGAGATGGGCAGAGTCAGCGCCATACCTACCAGTACGGATACGATCATACCCATCAGCAGCGGCTGCAGTTCCGTCGCCCACATAATCAGCTGGCCTACGCTCGAAGCCGCCGCACCGATACCCGGCGCAATCAGCTCTGCCAGACCGACGCCCACGAAGATGGTTACACCTGGCGTTACCAGGATATCGATCTTTGTCTCCTTGCTGACCAGCTTACCACACTCTGCCGCGATAACGGTGATGACCAGGACGGCCAGGGGACCTCCTGCGCCGCCCAGCACATTGGCTGCGTTGCCGACTGCCACTAAGCTAAAGAGTGCCAGGGGCGGACACTGGAGAGCCCAACCGATACTGACCGCCATGGCCGGTCCGGCTACCGCGCTGGCGTAACCGCCCAGTTCGGTCAGATATTCGATTCCCAGCTGCTTGCCCAGAGTGCTCACGATGGTGCCAATCAGGAGGCTGGCAAACAGTCCCTGTGCCATGGCTCCCAGTGCGTCTACCAGATAGCGTTTCACGCTGATTTCCACATTTTTCTTTTTCAGAAAAGCTTTTACATTTTCCATTTTCTTACTCCTCTTTTCTTTCCTGTAACTGTTCTGTACATAAAGCCTTTACATCATACCATACAGGTGACAAGACAGCAAGTATCTAAAACTATTTTGTTTGTTCTTTCTTTTTGTCCGCTTCCATCGAATTATGTGGAAATATGTGTATTTATCAGAATTATTCAAGAAATCTTCAGAATTTATAACGATATTCTAAATATTTTATCATAATTTTGTAATATTTTTTTGTTAAAATACTACATATGAAAGAGAACACATATCGTAAATGAGGTGAGCCTATGAAAAAATTTTCCCTTTGTATTCTGGCCGGACTGCTGGCCCTGGTTCTTTTCCTGAACCCCATTTCCGTAAAAGCTGAAAATCCGGCAGAGGAAAACACTCCGACTGTCTCCTTGACTTATACTTCTCTGGAAGAATCGGAAAAATGGATTCTCGATGAGGTTCTTTCAGATTATGTATCTGAGCATGTGGTAGATATGGAAGAAGCTTCCGTCCCCTGTACCATCGGCGAACTGATTGACCGGGGCACCTCCTCCTATCTTTTCTATCAGGATGAACAGGCAGACGGAACCGTTTATACGGCAGCCGGTTATGCTCTGACCCAAGATGGAAGCTACGTATACTTTGAGCTTACTTCCGCTTCCCCATTGGATACCGCGACGGTTGATTTTGAGATTGCAAAAAATTTTGGAAGCAACGGCGATGCCAGTTCCCTTTCTTAAGAAAACAATGGTCTGCCATTCCACATAATGTGCAAAAATCCCGAACTGTCTGAAACATGACAGTCCGGGATTTTTTATCTTGCTTCTGCTTTTTAAATCAGTCCGAAATGTGCAAGGGCATGGGCGATGCCGCCCTCTCCCACCCCGTCGGTCACATAGTCCGCGATGACCTTTACTTCCGGATCGGCGTTGCCCATGGCCACGCCGATACCGGCATACTCCAGCATTTCCATATCATTTTCCCCATCGCCGAAGGCAATAATTTCTTCCCGATCGATGCCATAATGACGAAGCATCCGCTCCATACCCCTGGCCTTGCTGTTACCCGCGGCGATGATATCCACACCGTAGGGATTCCAGCGGGTCATGCGGCAGTGAGGCATATCCACAAGCACCCGATTTACATCCGCCTCATCGGCAAATACATTGACCAGATAGACCGGATTGCCACCGAAGCGGCCGAGTTTTGGCAGTTCTGAGGAAATATCCGCCTGGGTCTTCCGCACCCGATCGTTGATGAAATTGATATAGATCTGTTTCTGCTCCACGAAAGCCACCGGCAGCTCCATTTCTTCAAACCAGCGCAGAGCGCCCTGCATATCCTCCTCAGGAATGGCACATGCGTCTATCAGCTGTTCTTCTTTGTCCAGGCAAATCTGGCCGTTCAGAAGCACATGCCCGTCAAAGGCAAGTTCTGTCACGCCCAGTTCCTGAAGCTCCAGCAGATGCCGTCCGGTACTGGTGAAAATTTTCACGCCGTTTCTCTGTAACTCTGCCAAAGCCCTCTTTGCGTCTGACGGGATCTGCCCGATGCTGTGATCCATCAGTGTTCCGTCAATATCGAAAAATGCTGCCTTTATCATACGTCTTATCCTCTCTTGTCCGAACAGTTACTCCGCGTCCAGAACGACCACGCGGAAGGCTTCATCCTGTTCGTCCAGCCAGAACAGGCAACGGGTTCCGGCGTGGATATCTTCGACACTTAAGATATTGCGGGTGCGGAAGGGCTTCACATTGGCGTTGTCCGGAATTACATAGGTCGCGCCATCAGTGGCCTTCACGGTCAGGTAACTGTTGTCTCCCACTATAGGTTCTTCTGCAATGACTGCATAGTACGGCGCGTCCCCATCCTCTGGAAGATTAACAATCAGCACCTCCGGCGTACACTGAGGCGGCAGAGACAGGGTCATGGCCGGCCCTAAGTAAGCCACGAAGCTGCCTTTTTCCACCTCGGACACGTTCAGGGGCAGGGCGGTCTGGGCATCCACCAGGATGGTATTTTGCGGATCCACCGTCAGGATGATTTCTCCACGGGTTGAGATATCAGACTGATTGTCCACTATAACATCATTTCCGGAAATGTCCTCGATGGTGCCGTAGATGCGCGCAGCTGCCTCTGCCGGTGCATCGTCGCTCTCTCCGTCTTCCGGGGTTACGCCAAAGTCCTCATCGATCGGGGTGTCCGCATCCGGCATGGTCGCCTCCTGATCCGTCGTCTGCCCGCCGTTTGTATCTGCGTCTGTGCCCTTGCTTCCGCATGCCGTCGCCACAGTCAGCGCCACAGTTAATCCCAATAACAATATTATTTTCTTAAATTTCATTGATTTCCTCCTGCAAATAGTTTTCCCGTCGCCTGCCTCTCCCGGACAGGTTAGTCCTATTGTATCAGAAGATTCTGAAAAAAGAAAGCCCGCCCCCGGATTTTCATCTTCCAGTTTCCGGGAACAGGCTTCTATTACGCATCCAGCAGAATCTCTTTTACCGAAAATCCTGTCATTCTGCAGTTTTATATAAGGTTTTGAACGATTTACAGCAGTGCTTCCACTACCTTCTCCAGATTATCGCGGATCGGAATATGCTGGGGACAGACTGTCTCGCACTCGCCGCACTTGATACACTGATCGGCGCGGTTTCTGCCATGGCTGCCTACCAGCCAGTCTTCCTGGTTCAGGGCCAGGTCCTTATCTTTGTATAGAGTCAGATAGTTCATGGCCGTGAAGGAGCCGGAAATTCCGATGTCCTGGGGGCAGACCTTCGCGCAGTAGTTACAGGTGGTGCAGGGGATCAGCGGGATCCTGGCCAGCTCATCCTGCGCCCTTTTCAGGGTCTCTTTCTCTGCATCACTGAGGCCGTGGAAGTCCTTCATATAGGACAAGTTATCCTGCATCTGCTCCACATTGCTCATACCGGACAGTACGGTAATAACGCCTTCCAGGTTTGCCGCGAAGCGAACGGCCCAGGACGCCACGGAGGAATCGGGCTCTGCGGCCTTCAGTACCTGTGCGACGGTCTCAGGCGGATTTGCCAGCATGCCTCCTTTGACCGGCTCCATGATGACTACGGGCTTACCGTGCTTTCTGGCTACCTCGTAGCAGGCTTTTGACTGGATAGCCGGGTTCTCCCAGTCTGCATAGTTAATCTGCAGCTGTACGAACTCCATTTCCGGATGTTTGTTCAGGATCTCTTCCAGCTCTTCCGGTGTGGAATGGAAGGAGAAGCCCACATGCTTGATGAGTCCTTCCGCCTTCTTTTCCTGTACCCAGCTCCAGAGATCAAAATCATCAAAGTAATGGGTCCTGCCCTCTCCCAGATTATGGAGCAGGTAGAAGTCGAAGTAGCTTGCACCGGTCTGCTTTAAGGATGTGTCAAACTGGGCAATGGCATCCTCGCGGGTCTTGCAGTTGATCCAGGCCGCATTTTTGGTGGCCAGGGTGAATCGGTCTCTGGGATAGCGCTCTACCAGGGCCTGGCGGATGGCGTCTTCACTGCCTGCGTAAGCCCAGGCGGTGTCAAAGTAGGTGAATCCGGCTTCCAGGAAGAGGTCTACCATCTGCTTGGTCTGCTCCACGTCGATCTTGCCGTCTTCCAGCTGAGGAAGGCGCATAAGGCCGAAGCCGAGTTTTTTGATGTCTTCGCCTAAATAGCTCATAGGGGGTGCTCCTTTCTTTATTGAATCATATTGACTGACTCTCGCAGTGCCAGCTCGAAATTGCAATGCATTTCCTCGCTGCCGGGCTTGCGCCCTATTAAGAATAAGAAAAATGGGATATTGCCTGCAAGCAGCCAAATCCCACTTTTCTTATTCTTAGCACTGCTTAATGCTTCGCTACATAATCGGGTCAAGTCCCAGTACCGGATGATTCTTCTCCTGCAGGAACGCCATCAGAGTTTCCTCATCGGTTGCTACGGTCTCGTCTGCGATCATATCGGTAAAGTTATCAATACCGTATTTCTCCTTCGCAGACTTATTCAGTCTCTCGGCTACGTCGTCCTTCAGCTCCTTCGGCATCCATACGATACGCTCAAAGCCGCCCTCAGCGCTCATGAACTTCTTGGAGGCGATAAAGTGACGTCCATGACCCATGAAGCCCGGCGTCTGAACTCCGCCGCCTGTCATACTTGCCAGCTCGCCGAAGGTCATGCCAAGAGGCGTCATGCCTGCGTACTCACGGTTGGCAATGATAACGCCATTGGAGAAGGGCTCGATACCGCAGATACACTCGAAGCAGCCGCAGGAGGTCATCGGGTCTTCCATAATGGAGTACAGGGTTACTTTCTCAAGAGCTCCCTGGGTTGCCTCAGCTACCATACGGTTTACGTCCGGGTAAATTCCCTTTACTTCGTCCTCGCAGCCTTCCTTGGAAATCGGCTGGCAAGGTCCGGTGGGATTCAGCTCCTTGGTTGCCTTTGCATCCAGCCATGATACAGCTCCGCAAAGTCCCAGACGCTCCGGAGTTACCACGCAGCAGTGTGACGGCGCGAAGGACTGGCACAGAGTACAGGTGTAGAACTGATCTACGCTCTCATCGGTCAGGGTCTCCAGACGCTCGTCACGCTTCTCATAGGTCGGCATAGCGACGGTATCCAGAAGCTCCTGAACCTTATCGGTATCGGTTACGATGGTAACCTGACATTTATCTACGACGATATCAAACTCGTCCATGATCATATTGTAAAGCACCTCTGCGAAATGGGTCAGGCGGAGTCCTGCCTCATAAGCAGCCTTGCTTACACGAACACGGATCTGATTTCTCTGGCCGGTGTGCATCACACCTTCCATATAGTTGTACCATGCATGGATCTTACGCTCGATAACCGGCTCGAAGTCAGGCTGCATCTTTGCTCCCGCCACCTGTACATAAGTAGCCAGCGCGAAGGTCTGACCCTGCTCCAGCTCGTCCAGATCCTTGCCGACAATGGTAATCTTGTGATCCTCAATCTCATCTGCATTGCAGGTCTGTACCAGCTCGCAGGTGGGCGCCTTATGGGAACTGAACTCTACCTGCATATCGCCTCTACGGATAATCTCACCCTCAAAGGCAGACGCGAAAGCAACCGGAATCGGAAGCTCGGTTACTTTAATCTTAATGTTACGCAGCTCCAGGGACTTCTTCACGGTCAGGCTGTGATCCAGAACAGACTCCAGCGCGCCCGGAACCTGATTCTCGCCCAGATCCACGTCTACGACTACCGGGAAGCCCAGCGCGATAGCACCTGCACCTGCGGATACAACCACCTCATTCAGAGCGCCGAAGGTATTCACGAATGCAGGTACTCTTTCCTTGGTGTATTTTAACAGTCCCGGCAGATCGCCCGGTGTTACATTACCGAAGATCAGAGCCGCGCGGATCGCTACGGTTACGACATGGATGACTGCGGTCACATCGTGTCCCAGCGGAACTACACGGAAATCCAGGCCAATCTTTACGCCGCCCTCTGCGCACTGCTCGATGACGTCGCCAATCAGGAAGGTCATGATACCCTTGCTCTGGTAATCTTTTACAACTGTCACTACATCTTCTGCATGGTCAGCCTTGCCCAGTACAACTGCTACGCCGGGAATATCTCCGGTTACAAGGGGTACGCCCAGAGAACGGATAACCGGGTCCGGTACGAAGCCGATACCGCTGTCCTCTGCATACGGGTCGGCATTATCCACATACTTCAGGGCCTCGATGATCTCTGCTCCCACTGCAGTAGCCAGACCTGCGTTCAGTGCCTCTCCCAGGTCTTCCTTGTTGCTGATCAGGCTTTTCAGTACGCCTACACAAGCCGGCAGATCGCCAAGCTTTGTCACCTTTACGCCGGTAGCAGCGTAGATGGTCGGCAGGAAGTACGCCGTATCCGGCATTGCCACCTTCTTGTCCTCACCGTACTTTGCAATCGCGTCGTTTACAGCACCTTCTGTCAGTCCCGCAACTGCGTTTGAGCCTCCGTAGATTAAATCTGTTAATACGCTCATTTCTTATGTCCCTCCTTGGGTTATGTAACTGTTTCCTTTGGAAATCAGCCTTTAATGATTAAATTTTAGCACTCCTGTATAAGGAAGTCAATAACCCCGGGGCGGGGATTTTGGGAAAATAACAGATCAATCAAAGTAAAACCAAAGCAGCCGCGGCTGCGTCACCTGCAGCTGCGGCTGTTCTATTCCTATATTTTATTACAGCACCTTGCTCAGGAAATCAATGGTTCTGGGCTCCTTCGGATTCGCCAGTACCTCCTCCGGGGTTCCCTGCTCTACGATATAGCCGCCTTCCATGAAGACTACCCGGTCTGCCACCTCACGGGCAAAACCGATCTCATGGGTTACGACTACCATGGTCATACCCTCCCGGGCCAGCTCCTTCATAACCGCCAGTACCTCGCCAACCATCTCCGGGTCAAGGGCAGAGGTAGGCTCGTCGAAGAGCATGATATCCGGCTTCATAGCCAGGGCGCGGGCAATAGCCACACGCTGCTTCTGTCCGCCGGAGAGCTGGCTTGGGAATGCCTCCGCCTTATCTGCCAGGCCTACGCGGGTCAGAAGCTCCATGGCTTTTTTCCGGGCCTCGTCCTTGGTCATAACCTTCAAATGGACCGGAGCCAGCGTCATATTGTCCATCACATTCAGATGGTTGAACAGATTAAAATGCTGGAACACCATACCGATGTTCTGACGTACCTTATTGATATCCGTGTGCTTGTCCGTCACGTCATAGCCGTCTATCAGAATCTGGCCTGCCGTCGCCGTCTCCAGCTGGTTCAGGCAGCGCAGGAAGGTGGATTTACCACTTCCGGAGGGTCCCAGGAGAACCACAACCTCGCCTTCAGTGATATCCATACTGATATCCTTCAGAACCTCCAGCTTTCCAAAGTTCTTTTTCAGGTTCGTTACATGAATCTTATTATCTGCCACGGTTTACCCTCCTCTCGATTCTCTTTGCCAGCTTACTTAAGGTAATGATGACAATCATATACATCACGCCAACGATGGCCCAGGACTGCAGCGGCTTTAAGGTATTACCGGAAATGGTTTTACCAATCAGCGTCAGCTCCGGGAACGCAATAACGGAAAGAATCGACGTATCCTTCAGGGTAATGATAAACTGGTTAATGATAGACGGAATCATGGTGCGTACCGCCTGGGGTACTACGACCAGCGCCATGGAGGAACCATAGGAAAGTCCCAGACTCCGGGAAGCCTCCATCTGTCCCCGATCCACACTCTCGATACCGGCGCGGATAATCTCCGCCATATAAGCGCCGCAGTTTAGGGAAAGAGCGATGGTACCTGCCTGAAGCGCGCTCAGACGGAAGCCCTTCATTCCCATGCCCTGCATACCGGCCGGAATACCGAAGAATACAAAATAAGCCAGTACGATAAGCGGAACGCCTCGAATCGCGTCCACATAAACGGTACCGATCAGATTCAGTACCCGGTTGTGTCCCACGTTCATCAGACCGAAAATCATACCAATGATCGTCGCGATGACCAGGGTCAACAGGGTCATCAGCAAAGTCTGTCCCATGCCCTTTAAAAGCATGATTCCATACACTCGAAGAATTGCTGCCATATATCTTTTCTCCTCACTTGTTTACTCCCGCTGTCCGCGGGGCTTCTCTGCCGCGGAATACTTCCTGTATTGTGGAAACCTCCGTATCCGGGAGCTTCCACAGTACAGGAAGCAGCTGCATCGCTACGCAGCTGCTCCGCACCTTTTATCCCTATTCGCCAAGATACTTGTTCAGAATCTCCTCGTAGGTTCCGTTGTCCTTAATCTCCTGCAGTCCCTTATTGAACATATCCAGAAGCTCCTGATTGTCCTCGTTCATGATAGCAAAGCCATAGGGAGCTACCTTGCTTGCGGTACTCTCAACGATGGTCAGATCCAGTCCGCCGGTCTTGATGTTGTCCGCCATAATCGGCTTATCCTCTACGCAAGCGTCTGCCTGGCCCAGTACCACTGCCTGATACATGGTCGGTGAATCCTCGTAGGTATCAATCTTAAAGCCGTACTTGTCCTTCAGTTCCTCTGCGTAATTCGCGCCTGCTGTAGCGTTCTTTACCGCGATGGTCTTGCCCTTCAGATCGTCCAGGCTCTCGATACCGCTGTCTGCCTTCACTGCAAATACCTGATAAGAATCATAATAGGAATCAGAGAAAATCCATCCGCTATCCTTACGCTCCTTTGTGATGCTCGCGCCTGCCAGCAGCGCGTCTGCCTGGCCTGCCTGAACCGCGGTAACTGCAGCGTCCCAGCCAAGGCTCTGAATCTCAATATTGAATCCCTGATTTGCTGCCACTGCCTTAATGATATCCACGTCAATTCCTACGAACTCACCATTCTCATCGGTGTACTCAAAGGGACGGAATACCGTATCCATTGCGATAACCCATGTTTTGTCAGATCCGGTGCTCTCAGCAGCGTCTGCGCTTTCGGTTGTCTCTGCAGGCGCTGTGTCAGCAGCCTTGTCAGAACTGGAGGAACCGCATGCAGCGAGACCCAGAGTCATACTTGCAGCCAAAGCCAATACAAGTAACTTTTTCATAATGTATACACTCCTTTTCCCCGACTTATCTGTCGGCTATATTTAACATAAGGGCGATGTATTTTGCTATACACCGCCCTTGATGCCACTTCATAAGTATAATTTTTTCTTTTATTGTTGTCAAGCAAAAAAGTTTTTGTCTTCCCGAAATTCTGTCTTTTTAAATAAGCTTTGCTGCATCCAGAACCATCTCTACCGCCTTGTCAATCCCCAGTTTCTCTGTATTGATGGTTAAATCGTAGTTCCGGGCATCTCCATAGATCTGCTTCGTATAATACTCGCAGTTCTTCTTACGGGAGCGGTCCGCGTCGCGGATATCCTTCTCCACCTGAGAAAGGGGAACGCCCGGCATCTTGCCCGCCATACGTTTTACCCGCCACTGGAAGCTGGCATGGGCGAATACATGGAGACAGTGATCGAATTCCCTTAAGATATACTCGCTGTTCCGGCCTACAATCACACAGTTCTCATGATTTGCCATTTCGCGGATAGCGTCTCTCTGGGCCTGCCAGAGCTCTTCGTCCAGGGGCTTATTATAGAAATCAAACAGACTCTGGGCAAAGCCAAAGCTTTTCGGCACTCTCTCATCCCATTTCCGCACCAGCTCCGGATCCAGCTTCGAGTTGGCCAGGGCCGTTCTCAGAATGATATCCTTATCGTAAAACTCAATTCCCAGCTCCTTCGCCACTCTCCGGCCGATTTCACCGCCGCCTGCACCGAATTCACGGGCTATGGTAATAACCTTTTTCATGAAAAATTCCTCCATTTCCAGCCGCCGGTTTCGCCGACAGATTCTATTTAGATTATAACGGACATTGACGGTCAGGGCAACCCTTTTCTCACATATGCACACTCAGCCCCAAGCCTTCCGGAACCCAGATGGAGCCCTGTAACCAAAAGGAGCATCCCCGGTTTCCCGGAGATGCTCCTTTTTAAGCTCTTATTCGACTTCGAATCCGAATTAAACCTCAAGATAAGAATCTGCGTACAGATTGTTGTTCTTGATGATATCGCAGGACTTGATGGTCTCCATCAGTCTTAAGTCGTTCGGGTTTACGATAGCGGAGGTCAGACCGTTCATCATAGCCATAGCTACCATAGCGGAGTCCATGATCGGACGGATGTGCTTCGGCATACCGTTGGAGTTATTGGACAGACCGCCGGTGGACTTCATGCCCATGTCGGAGATCATCTTGATAAACTCCAGAACCTGCATCTGCTTGTCCTGCATTCCCTTGATAACCAGGAATAACGGGTCAAACCACATATCCTCAGCAACGTCCATACCATGCTCCATGCCTCTCTCCATCAGAGTCTGCATGTACATCATACGCTCGTCGTTGTCCTTAGCGATTCCCTCGCCGTTGCACAGAGCGATAACGATAGCGTCGTTAGCTGCTGCCAGGTCAACGTACTCCAGTCTTCCAGAAGCGTCAGCGGAGTTAACGATGGGCTTACCCTTTGCACGGTTGTATACAGAGATACCAGCCTCGATAGCTGCTACGTTGGAAGTATCCAGTGCCAGCGGAACGTTGTCGAAGTTGCCCTGAAGCAGCTCAACGGCCCACTTCATCAGCTCCGGTCCGTCATTCTCAGCCGGTCCGATATTAACGTCCAGGTATGTAGCGCCTGCGTCCAGCTGCTGCTTTGCTCTCTTCAGGATCGGCTCCGGATCTCTCTCGGAAAATGCCTTATTTACAGCCGGTGCTGTGGTGGAAAGTCTCTCACCGATGGTAACAAATTTTGCCATAGTTTTGTTCTCCTTTTATTATAAAATAATTAGATCTCGCCGTTAGCCTGCAGATCCTTCAGGAACTTCACAAGCTGTACTGCCTCGTTGGGGGCTACGATAACTTCCCAGCCCGGCAGCTTCGCCTCGATATCGCCCTTCAGAACTGCTACCTTTCCGGGGATGATCAGCTTTCTGCACTTAACCTTCGGCTCTACGTTCTCCTGGATGAACTTGGATACAGAGGTAGAAGAAAGCTTACCAGCTGCCCAAGCAGTCAGTACGGAAAGTCCGCCTGCGTCGTTGATGATCAGGTTGCAGGGAACGCCGGAACGCTCCAGCTCGCCGGATACTACGAAGTAGGTCAGAGCGAAGTCTACAGTGGTCAGACATACGGAATTCTCATCGCCGCCGTTCAGCGGGTAGATGCCCGGCTCAACCTTCATGGGCTTCTGCGGGTCGGTAAATACATTCTGGCGCAGACCATACAGCGGCAGAGCCTGTGCATAGTCCATGCCTTCCATAACGATGATGGAACCGTATTTTACAGTAAACAGTGAAACAAGAGCTGCCTGCATGGTCGGATCTCCGGCAGCCAGTGCTCCTACGTTAACGATGGAGGGATAACCGAAGGTTCTGTTCTGATCCTTCAGAGCCGCGCGACGAATCTGTACGGTGGTAGCAAACGCGTCCTTAACAGAAGCAGTACCTACATTCAGTACCAGGTTCTTATTGCCCAGCTTCTCAAGAGCTGCTGTGGTATCATAGAGCTCGTTGATGTCTGCGCCGCGAACGCCCAGAATAACGCCTGCCTCAGTAGCGACAGCGCTCATAGCCTCGTAGTTGGAAGCGTCTGCGCCATCCAGAACCGGCTTCGCGTCCTTGCATACTGCCAGAGCTGCCTTAGCTGCCTCAACATCGGTACAGTCAAGTACCAGCGTCTTGCCGCAGTCAGCTGCCTTCTTAATCAGCTCCACATAAGCATCAACGCCCTTATCCGCACAGTAGGACAGATACAGCATCTCAACGTGCATACGCTCGCCGATACGGTCGTAATCAACCTTCTTAGCTGCCTCGAGCTTCGCGTCGATATCCTCATCCGCGCTGCAGATGGATACTGCGTATCTCGGCTTGCTTACAAAGGTCTTCTCATGACGGCAGAGAACGGTCTCGCCGCCCAGTGTGTACTCAGCCTCGCCGGTACCAACCTTGATGGTCTTCATGGGCGGAGCAGTTGCCTCTGACAGAGTAGCCAGCGCTTCTTCGGACATATGCGGACACTTGCTGAGTTCTACAGCGCCCTGAGCAACCTTCATAGCAAATGCCATACAGGTCGGGCTTCCGCACTCCTTACAGTTTGTCTTCGGTGTTAATTTAAAAATATCCAAGCCTTTTAATGCCATGGTAAATTTCTCCTCCTTCCTCGATTAAACCAGTGCTTTAATTAATTTTGAAATCGTTGCAACCGAGGTCGGATGTTTCAAAATTACTGCATTGGAGCCGGATGCCAGTACTGCTGCGGCTGTCTCAACTTCCATATCAATTCCACGCTCTTCCTGGGATCCCCACTCCGGCATATCTGCTTCGGAAGCCATAGCCTCTTTTACATTCCATGCCTCGTCAGCTACCGGTGTCATAATCGGCATCTGAAGCTGTACATCACCCTGAGCCAGAGCTGCTGCCTTTACACGGTCCATAGTGGAAACTACGTACTCGAAACCGTATCCGGCTGCTGCGGAACCTACGTTCATGACAACGTTAGCCTGATCTACGCCCAGCTGTCCGATCAGCACGTTCAGCTGCTTTGCAAGGTTGATATCTACGGCAGACTCTGCTCCGACCTTCTGGCCGTAAGCAAGACCAGCTGCTGCTGCAACTGCCTTGTAGTTCTCTTCTCTTGCGGACAGGATCAGTACGTTCTTTCCCTGAAGCGCTTCTGCAACCTTGGAGAAAAGCTCTGCATCCTTCTCTACATTCTTACATCCCTCAATTACAAGAGGAGCTGTGATCGCGTCGCCAACCTCTTTCGCGATAGCTACGCAATCCTCAACGGAACGGTTTTCGCCATTCGGATCCGCTCCCTCAAAGCGGAGAACAACGAAATCTGCTCCAGGCATTTCTTCGGCTTTCTTTGCAATCTCTGCAAAAGTTGTAGCACCTGCATAGTAGTCCTTGATTCCTGCAACTTCATTCTCCAGACCCATGTCTGTAATCAGAACTCCAATCTTCGGTGCATTCTCGATCGGCGCGTCGAATGTATAAAACGGCAGTACATTCTCTCCGCCAAGCTTCACTGCCTTATCTCCGGTTCCGATTTCTACGGTACGGATAGCAGCGTTGAATTTTCCTGATTTTCCAGTAAACGGCATTTCTTAGTTACCTCCTTGTCCTTTACGTGGTTTTAACGCATAGGGGCACAGCCCCTATGCGTAAACCAATTATCTTACATATTATACTACATCATCGGGTCCATGCCAAGTGCCGGATGTCCTTTTTCTGTAAGGAATGCCAGCAATGTTTCCGGATCCTCTGCGATAGTCTCGTCACCGATCATATCGGTAAAGTTGTCAATTCCGTAGAGATCTTTTGCTGTCTCATTGAGACGTTCTGCTACGGACTCCTTCAGCTCCTTGGGCATCCATACGATACGCTCGATTCCGCCCTCAGCCTTCATAAACTTCTTGGAAGAGATGAAGTGCTTTCCATGTCCCATGAATCCAGGTGTCTGAACTCCACCACCGGTCATACTTGCCAGCTCGGAGAAGGTCATTCCCAGCGGAGTCATGCCTGCGTACTCACGGTTGGTGATAACAACACCGTTGGAGAACGGCTCGATACCACAGATACACTCGAAGCATCCGCAGGAGGTCATCGGCTTCTCCATGATGGAGTACAGGGAAACCTCTTCCAGAGCACCCTGGGAGTAAAGCTTAACCGCCTCATTGACATCCTCGTACTCACCGATTCTCTCATCGATGGGCTTCTCTTTGGTGATAACCTGGCAGGGTCCCTGGGGATCCAGCTCGTTGGTAGCCTTTGCGTCCAGCCATGAAACGGCACCGCACAGACCCAGACGCTCCGGAGTAACCACGCATACGTGGGACGGGGAGAATGCCTGGCACATGATACAGCTGTAGTATACGTCTACAGACTCGTCAGTCAGAGTAGCCAGACGGTCGTCACGCTTGTCAAACAGCGGGATAGCAGTCTCATGACGCATCTTGGTACACAGCTCCGGATCGGTGATAACCTTAACCTGACACTTATCTACAACTGCGTCAAACTCATTCTTAATTCTTGCGTACAGAACCTCACCGATGTGCTTTGCACGGAAGCCTGCGTCGAAAGCGTTCTTGCTTACACGGATACGAATCATATCACGCTGACCAGTATGCATAACACCCTCGATGCAGTTCAGGTAGTTATGGAACTTACGCTCGAATACCGGCTCAAAGTCAGCCTGCATGCTCTTGCCGGCAACCTCTACCACGTAGCCGATGCTGTGCTTGCTGCCTACCTCGAACTCGTCGAAGTCCGGTCCGATTACTTCGATCTTGTGGTCCTCAACCTCAGACGCGTCCTTTGCCTCAACCAGCTCGAAGCAGTCCACACGGGAACCGTCGAACTCTACCTGCATATCGCCGCGGCGGATAATCTCGCCCTCGAATGCGGATGCGAAGGAAACCGGGATATCGATCTTGGTAACCTTAATCTTAATATCTCTTGCTTCAATAGAAGTAGCGTTGAACTTGGATACGTCCTCCTGAACGATCAGGCTCTTCGGTACACGGAAGATGTTCTCGGTCTCGTTGGTGACTACCGGGAAACCAAGAGCGATTGCGCCTGCACCACAAGCTACAATAACATCATCCAGCGGCTTGAACGCATTTACGAACGCCGGTACACGGTCCATGGTGTACTTCATCAGCGCGCCTGCGTCGCCCGGTGTTACGTTACCGAAGATCAGAGCCGCACGAAGCGCTACAGATACGACGTGGATTACTGCGGTTACGTCCTTGCCAAGCGGTACGATACGTACGGCGTTGCCCATGTTCAGGCCTGCCTCTACGCACTGATCGATAACACCGCCTACCAGAGTAACCAGACAGCCCTGTGCCTGATAGCTCTTAACCAGCTCTACTGCTTCTTCTGTAGAAGGAGCGCTTCCCAGGATAACAGCTACGCCCGGGATATCGCCGGTTACAAGGGGTACACCCAGCTCACGGATGATAGCGTCTGCCAGATGTCCGTAGCAGGGCTCCTCGTACGGCTTTGCGCCGTTCATGTACTTCAGTACCTCGATGAACTCTGCGCACAGAGCTGTTGCAACACCGCTCATGAATGCGTCGTTCAGTCTCTTCTCTCTGGTCATCAGAGTTTTTACAACTCCCAGAGCTGCCTTCAGTTCTTTCAGGTTGGTAACCTTGCTTCCTGTTACGGCATAGTAGCAGGGAAGGCTGTATGCAGTGTCCGGGAAAGATACTGCCGCATCTTCTCCGTACTGTGCGATTGCGCCGTCGATAGCAGCCTCGGTCAGTCCGTAAACTGCGTCGTTGCCGCCGAATACTCTATCAAATAATGTCACGGTATTTTACCTCCAAATTTTAATTCGATTGATCGAGGATTTCCTTAATCTTCCGGATCTCCTCCTTTGCGGACTTGCTTACATCGTAGGGGGATTTGCCCTGCCGGTCCGCATCTATCACTTCCGGGTTGTAATGAATAAATCCAAGTAAATCCTCTGCCGGGATCTTCGAGCGGATGAACTCCTCATCCTCTGCTCCGCGGACTTTGTTGGCTACTACGCGAACGGTCTGAATTCCCAGGTCATGGGCCAGCCGTTTTACATTCTTATAGGTCTGAATGCTTCGCGCTCCGGGTTCGATGACTACCACAAACTGCTCCATACCTTCGCAGGTACCGCGGCCCAGGTGCTCCAGGCCTGCTTCCATGTCCATGATAACCACGTCCTTGCTCCGAAGACTTAAGTAGCTTAAGATCCGCTTCAGCATCACATGCTCGGGGCAGACACAGCCGCCCCCTCCGGTCTCTACAGTACCCAGCGTCAGGAGCTTGACTCCGTTGTAGGTCTTGCTGTAGGTATCCGGGATATCATCCACCTTGGGATTCAGCGTGTACATGGCATTTCCGGGGCCTACCCCTGTCCGTTCCTCGATGAGCTTTCTCATCTTGGAAATCGGAACAATCGAGTCCAGAACCTCCTCCGGAAAACCGAGCGCCAGACCTAAATTCGCGTCCGGATCCACATCGGCTGCCAGAACTGTACATCCCTCCTCCGCATATAATCTTGCAAGGGTGGCTGCAAAGGTCGTCTTTCCGACTCCGCCCTTTCCGGTAATTGCAATTTTCACGTTCTATTCCCTCCGGTTCTTTCTTTACTCTTTTTATCCGGATTAGATTCCCAGTGCGGTTCTCTTCTCCTCGATACGGTCGATCATCTTGTCAACCAGCTTCTCGATGTCTGTCTCAACCGTATAAGCTGCTTCAACCCAGTCACGAACGCCCTCAGTCAGCCACTGACCCATCTCGGAAGAACCGGCTACATACGGGTCAACGCCCAGGAAGGTATCGATACCGGTTGCTACTACGTAGTTACCGATGGAAACAGCCTTCTCAGACATCCACTCCGGAGCACAGCCTACAACCGGAAGCTGAGAAATATTCAGTCCGGAATCCTTGGCCAGCTCTGCTACCAGAACCATCATACGGCTGATATCTACACAGGAGCCCATGTGAAGTACCGGCGGGATGTCTGCCAGCTCACATACTCTCTTCAGACCGGCGCCGCAGAGATCCTTTGCTGCCTTGTCCATCAGACCAGCCTTTGCTGCTGCCTGTGCGGAACATCCGGATGCTACCACTACGATATCGTTGGCAATCAGTTTCTTCATCAGCTCGATATGCGCGTAGTCCGGGCGAATCTTCGGGTTGTTACAGCCTACCATAGCGACTGCACCACGGATAACACCCGAGGTGATACACTCGATAAGCGGCTTGGTGGTACCTGTTACATCTACCTGGGAGTTGGTTACACCATCCAGAGTCTTTACCAGAGCCTCCAGAGAGTATCCAACGGTTGCCTTCTGCTTCATATCCGGAATATATACCAGATCCGGCTTACGGTTCTTGAAGTTCTCACATGCAATCTTAACAATCTGCTTTGCCTTCTCTGCAGCGGTTCCTACATCAAAACGGATGTAATCGGAATCCGGCATCTGCGCGATGGGAGAAGTGGTGATAAACTTGGTATGGAAGCACTTGCTCAGGGGGCCGAGTGCCGGGAAGATACACTGCACGTCTACAACGATAGCCTCACATGCGCCTGTCAGAACTACGTTCTCCTGCTGCAGGAAGTTACCTGCCATCGGAATACCGCGACGCATAGCTACCTCGTTGGAGGTACAGCATACACCGGATACGGTGATTCCCTTTGCGCCCATGCTCTTTGCATATGCGATCATCTCCGGATCGTCTGCGTACTCACAGACCATCTCAGACAGTGACGGATCATGTCCGTGTACTACGATGTTTACATTGTCAGCGTTCATAACGCCCAGGTTTGCCTCGGTATCGATGGGCTTCGGAGTTCCGAACAGTACGTCGGAGAACTCGGTTCCGCACATGGATCCGCCCCAGCCGTCAGCCAGACCTGCTCTCAAGGACTGACGAACCAGTGCCTCCGGCTTGGAAGAACATCCCATATGAGTCATATGTAAGGAAGTAGCTACCTCTCGGTCAATGGCTCTCGGCTCGATCTCAGCGTCATGCCACAGCTTCTGGGTATGCTCCGGAGCTCTCTTCAGCCATCTCTGTACGCCGAAGGGCTTACCATACTCCATCAGAGCTGTCTCTGCCATCTCATGAGCCAGATCGTAGATATCCTTACCCTCGGTCTCTACGCCCCACTCCTTCGCGATGCGGATCAGCTTCTCCGGATCCTTTACCTTGTAAGCTCCGTCCGGCTGTGCAGCATACAGGGTGTGGCAGATCTCACGGCCATGGTCAGAGTGTGTAGCTGCTCCGCCTGCTGTGAATTTCAGATAGTTACGTCCTACGATACCATGTACGTCACATCCGCAGATACCTCTCGGTGCCTTCGGTGTAATACGGCACGGTCCCATAGCACAGATTCGGCAGCAGACACCCTGCTCACCAAACTTACAGTGCGGCGTCTGGTTCTTCACACGAAGCTGCCAGGCATCAGCACCTACCTTTGCTCCTGTCTCCAGAAGTCTGGCTGTTGCGGCTTCCA
Source organism: Laedolimicola ammoniilytica (assembly GCF_025567165.1). Classification (NCBI taxonomy): domain Bacteria; kingdom Bacillati; phylum Bacillota; class Clostridia; order Lachnospirales; family Lachnospiraceae; genus Laedolimicola; species Laedolimicola ammoniilytica. Next base: position 133,461 of record NZ_JAOQKC010000003.1, on the reverse strand, counting down.
TTTCCTCCACCGTTGTCAACTTTAAATCTCCCATTATAAACCTCCTACCTTTTTTTATTTTCATAAATTTATTATGAAAGATCCAACTGGTCAATAATACTGTACAGCGCCTTGCGGACCGGAGAATCCTCCGGAAGCTTTACTGTGGGCACGCCGTCACAGTCATACTCAAACACCTGCTCGTCCTGAGGAACGACGCCCAGCAGATGAAGGCCCTGTTTTTCGATCTCTTCTTTCGTTCCCGCATTCAGCACTCCACCCGGAGCGCGATTGATAATCAGTCCTACGGACTTGGGCTTCAGTCCACATTCCGGAATCAGCTTTGCGATACGTCCTACCGCCTGCACGCCTCTGCGTGAGCAGTCGCTGACCAGAATAATGGTATCTACCGACGGAAGAATTCCGCGGCTGATGTGCTCCATTCCCGCTTCATTGTCTACTACTATATATTTGTAATTCTTGGCATATCTTGCAATCTGGGTCGTCAGGAGCCCGTTGACGAAGCAATAGCATCCCTTTCCCTGTGTGTGACCCATCACCAGCAAATCATAATCGTCCTGCTCGGAAAGCGCTTCTCCGAATTTGAGCTCCGCGTAATCCTGCTTGGACATTCCCTTCGGAATCGGGTTGGAACCCGCTGTCTCTGCCTTTGCAATCTCCTCACGAATCTCGCCCAGGGTCGGAGCAGCCTCCACGCCCAGTACCTCGTTCAGATTGGAATTGGCATCTGCATCTACAGCCAGAACAGGTCCCTGCTTCTTCTGGCACAGGTATTCAATTAAAAGTCCTGTAAGTGTAGTTTTTCCCACACCGCCTTTTCCGGCTACGGCAATTGTATGTGGCATATCTTTGTTCTCTCCTGCCTTTTACCGCGGGCAGGTTTGTGCCCCACCCGCAATTTTAATAATCAATTTTAAGTAACTAGATTAAAGTCTTCAGACCTGCGCGGTCGATGATCTCGGATACATCTTTCCACTTGTTCAGAGCGTACAGATGGATACCGTTTACACCCAGAGAACGATAGGTATCGATCTGCTTGATGGTGTACTCGATTCCTGCCTCGCGGAATCTCTTAACCTTGTCATCATAGAACATATCGAACGGCTTGCCCTCAGCGTCCTTAGCTGCGAACGGGTTCGGGAACAGCCAGTTCTGGGAAATAATCTTGCACAGCTCGTGATCCATTACACAGCCGTTGCGGGACAGTGCCATATTGATGGTAGCTGCCTGATCCAGAATCGGCATAACTCCTACGTCTACCGGCATGGTAACACCAGCGGAGTAGATAGCGTCCAGCCAGTACTTGAACTGCTCCATATCCCAGCAAAGCTGAGTCATGATGTAGTCAGCACCGTTGTCCTGCTTCTGCTTCAGAACCGCGATATCGGACTCCAGGCTTCTGCATGCGATGTGTCCCTCCGGGGAACCTGCTACAGCGATCTCAAACTTATCGCCGAACTCATCACGTACAAACTTTACAAGGTCTGTAGCATACTGGAAATCACCACAGGTAGTGGTCTCGCCCAGCGGAATATCTCCACGGAGAGCCAGAACATGATCTACGCCCTCGTTCAGGTACTGCTGCAGCTGATCCTTCATGCCTTCCTTGGTATTCTTGATTACAGTAAAGTGGGTAACCGGTGTAGTGCCAGCGTTCTTAATCATCTGACATACTTCGCGGTTTGCTCCTACATTTCCGCCGCCTGCGCCGTATGTACAGGAAATGTAATCCGGCTGATACTTGCACAGATGCTCGATCGTGCCCGGAAGATTCTCCATACCCTTCTCAGTCTTCGGCGGGAAAACCTCGAAAGACAGCGCCATGCGCTCGTTCATGATGTCTGTTAACTTTGTCATTTCAACCAACCTCCATTATTTTGCTATATCAACATTATTGATATCACTTTGATCGTCCGCCTGCCATACGGACCGCTGCCCCTCTTACGCGGACGGGCAGTTTAACTTTACGACGGAACCGGTCAGGTCTACAAAGGAAATCGTTCCTTCTACCACTACCTCTGCGCCCATAATATCTACCAGGCGCACCTGACTTCCTTCCACGTAAATCTTGCTGACATTCTTCAGCACAACCTCTTCTGTATCCTGCGTGTTCTTATATACAGTTGCCAAACACATAATGATGCCTCCTTATTACTGTACCAAGGAAAGTGCCAGGCTCAGATACAGATTGCCCTTGTCAAAATTCTCAATGGCCTTTTCAATCTGTACAGCCACGTCTTCCTTTCCAACCTCGCGGAACTTCTTTGCCACATCTGCCAGCTCAGCCGCATGATGCTTATTATGATCTAACATATAGGAAAGAAGCGCCTCCTGCTCACTGCCCGGCTTATGATCGTGACCGCCGCAGCCGCAGCTACAGCCCTCATGGCTGTGATCGTGGGTATGCTCATGGCCGTGGTCATGGCAATGCTCATGATCGTGGTCATGCTCGTGTCCGTGACAATGTCCGTGTTCTCCGTCTACCATATGCATCGCATATTCCTCCTTTTATTTCAAACTTAAAATTGTGTTAATTTCATGACAATCTTAATACAATTATACCCTCACGGGGGGATTTTAGCAAGTCGAATTTGCCCGAATTCTGACCGTAAATTGTTTTTCTTTCCATACATTCCAACCCCGTCAAAATGCAATTGACAATTTTCCGATTTTTTTGTACCCTTAGTAAAAGTGTACACGATAACCCCAACAACTTCAAGCAAAAGGTATAAAAATGGACAAAAATTTCGACATAACAGGCACTACAAAACTTACTTGTCTGCTGGGAAATCCCGTTTCCCACAGCATATCCCCCGCCATGCACAACGCTTCCTTCCAGAAACTGGGAATCAACTGCGTGTATCTGGCTTTTCCTGTAGACGAAGCGCATTTTGAGCGGGCCATTGACGGGCTGATCACCCTGGGGGCCACAGGCTGGAACTGCACCATGCCCCTGAAACGGCTTATGTACGACCGGGTGGATACCCTTTCCGATTCCGCCCTTTTAAGCGGCGCAGTCAATACCGTCGTAAACCGGGACGGACAGCTCTTTGGTGACAATACCGACGGCTATGGCTTTCTGCAGTCCATGCGGGACGCCGGCTTCTCCTGCGAGGGAAAGCACGCGGTCCTGCTTGGCAGCGGCGGAGCAGCGGCAGCCATTCTGGCCCAGGCAGCCCTGGACGGCACTGCCTTCATCGACGTCTTCGCCCGAAGCGCTTCTGCATCCACCAAGCTAATCGCCGAGGAAATCCAACGGATCCACGCTCGCTGCGACTGCCGGATCCGTCTCTTTGACCTGGAGGACAACACTTCACTCAGGCACTGTCTGGACGAGGCCGACGTCCTCATCAACGCCTCCTCCGTAGGCATGGCTCCCCGTACAGACGCTTCCCTGATCCCGGATCCCGCTTTCTTCCATCCGGGTCTGGTGGTGGGCGACGTCATCTACAACCCCCGGGAAACCCTGCTTCTGCGCACCGCAAAGGAAGCAGGCTGCCACACCTTCAACGGTATGTACATGCTACTCCATCAAGGCGCTAAGGCATTTGAACGTTGGACCGGACAGGCGATGCCGGTGGAATATATCCGGAAATTGTATTTCTGTTAGGACTTCCGTTTTAGAGGACTTCGTGCTATAATAAACCAAGCTGTAGTTTTGCCGACGGCAGATCCGCAGCTTTCTTTCTACCGAAAGAGCATTATTACGTTAATACACAAAAGTGTAAATTTTTATCAGTAAACTAATGGAGATGAACGCAATGATTTATCTTGACAATGGCGCAACCACCTTTCCAAAACCGGAATGTGTCTGGGACGCTGTAGATCATTTCAACCGCACGACGGCCGTCAACGCGGGCCGGGGCGCGTATCAGGCGGCCCGGGACGCCACTGCTATGATTCGGGAGGTACGGGAGCAGCTGGTCAGCTTATGTGACGCCAGGGAGCAGGCTCAGGTCATCCTGACGCCGTCTGTAACTATCGCTCTGAACCAGATTATTCAGGGACAGAAATGGACAGAACATTCCGTGGCCTACGTATCACCTTATGAGCACAACGCGGTATTACGCCCCCTGAAGCTTCTGGAAAAGCATGTCGGCATCCGGGTACTGGAGCTACCGCTCTCAGATGACCTCTCCATCGACCTTACGGCCACGAAAGAGCTGTTCCGGCAGACGCCGCCGGATTTTGTCAGTGTCTCCGCCATCAGCAATGTGACCGGTTACATCCTTCCGGCCCGTGAAATCTTTCTCATGGCTAGGGAATACGGCGCTTTCACATTGCTGGACGCGGCCCAGGCCATGGGACTCCTGAAGCTGCGCTTCTCGTATCTTAAAGCGGACGCTATTACCTTTGCCGGTCACAAGACGCTCTACGCGCCTTTTGGCATCGGCGGATTTCTTCTGAAAACCGGCGTCGACCTTGAAGAGCTTCTGGCAGGAGGCAACGGCATGAAGTCCTTAAGTGAAGATATGCCCCGCTATATGCCCGAGAAAATGGAGTGCGGCAGCATGGACACTCCCGCCATCGCAGGCCTGCAGGCTTCTCTCCAGTGGCTGAAAACTGCGAAGCCGAAAAAAATCGAGGATGATCTGATGGAATATCTGATTCCACAGCTTCGGGAGATTCCGGGACTGCACCTCTACTGCGCGCCGGATCCCACCCTTCAGGCAGGCGTTATCTCCCTGAATCTCGACGGATTCCGGGCCAATGAAGTAGGCGCAATTCTCGACAAAGAATGGGATATCGCCGTCCGGGCCGGTCACCACTGCGCCGCCCGCATCCATAAACACCTGAAGGATCAGGAGTTCGACGGTACTGTCCGGGTCAGCTTAAGCGCATTTACCACAAAGGAAGAACTGGATACCCTGGTAAAAGCCTTAAAGAGCATCGACCGGAACATGTTAAAAGGAATTTCTTCCAGCGTACTGCGCGGAAACTGTTAGTTTTCTCTGCTATCACTTTAAAAAAGAAAGGAATACATACCATGAGTTATGAAAAATTATTTGAAAAAGGCCGCATCGGAACCCTGGTTCTGAAAAACCGCGGCGTCATGATGCCTATGGCCACCGATATGGCCGACAAGGATGGCATCGTCACTCCCAGACAGATCCGCTACTATCAGGAGCGGGCCAAGGGCGGCATCGGCATGATCATCAACGAATACACCGGCGTGGATGATGTAGACAGTATCCCGTCCATCCACAACCTGCGTATCGCCCGGGATTACCATATCTCGGAAATGGAGAAGCTGACCGACGCGGTTCATCTCTACGGCTGCAAGATCGTGGCTCAGATTCACCACGGCGGCGCCACCTCCAACCCGAACTTTACCGGACGCCAGAACCTGGCTCCCAGCGCCGTTCCCATTGCGGACGGACGGCCGGTTCCGAAGGAAATGACCCTGGAAGATATCAAGCGCATCGAGCAGAAATTCATCGACGCTGCAGTTCGCTGCCAAAAGGCCGGTTACGACGGCGTGGAGCTTCACGGAGCCCATGGCTACCTGATTGCCCAGTTCTTCAGCAAATATTATAATCGCAGAACCGACGAGTACGGCGGAAGCGTGGAAAACCGCTGCCGCTTCATCGCAGAAATCATCGCCGGTATCCGGGCCAAGCTGGGACCCCGTTTCCCGATTCTCGTCCGCATGTGCGGCGATGAGATGACTCCTGTGGACGGCTTTCTGACCCTGGAGGACGGTCTGGAGATCGCCAAATACCTGGAAGGCTGCGGCATCGACGCCATCAACATCAGCAACGGAAGCGCACGGAACGGCGACGCCAACTGCGAGCCCTTCTCCTATCAGGCCGGCTGGAAGAAGCATGTAGCCAAGGCTTATAAAGAAGTTCTTCACATCCCGGTCATTGCCACCAACACCATCAAGGATCCGGATTTCGCGGAGTCTCTTCTGGAGGAAGGCGTCTGTGATTTCGTGGGTCTGGGACGTTCCCAGCTGGCGGATCCGGATTTCATGAACAAGGCTAAAGCAGGCCATGCGGATGAGATTCGCAAGTGTATCGGCTGTCTCTACTGCCGGGAGCGCGTACTGGGTCAGGGACTACCGATCCGCTGCGCTATCAACGCCCGCACCGCAAGAGAGGATGTATTTTCCCATATCCGCAAGGACGGCGCCGGCAAGACGGCTGTCGTCGTGGGCGGCGGCCCCGCCGGTATGGAGGCCGCACGGGTGCTGGCACTGCGTCAGTTCCATGTGGTTCTCTTTGAGAAGGAGGCGAAACTGGGCGGTACTCTGAACGTGGCCGACAAGCCTGCTTTTAAGGATAAACTGACCCGTCTTTCCGAAACCATGGAGACCCAGATCCGCCATCTGGGCGTAGAAGTCCGTCTCGACACTGCCGCTACTCCGGAGCTGGTAAGCGCTCTGAACCCGGTGGGCATCGTAGTTGCCTGCGGCGCGGAGCCTGTAATTCCGCCCCTGCCGGGCATGCAGCAGAATCATGTCTGCACCGCGGAAGATGTCCTGACCGGCAAAGCGAATCCGACCGGACAGGTGGCTGTCATCGGTTCCGGCCTGACCGGCCTCGAGACCTCCGAAATGCTCTTAAGCCGCGGTCTCTCCGTCTCCATCGTGGAAATGGCTTCTGAGATGGGCCCGGGCATCTTCGGCGCAATCCGGAACGATGAGCTCAGCCGTATCCTGCCCCACAACCCGGGCATCTACACCGGCCACAAGCTCCTTTCCATTGAAGAAAAGACCGTAACGATGGAAAAGATCGACGATCACAGCACCGTAGTGATCCCCGCAGACTCCGTGGTTCTGGCCCTGGGTGTGCGCCCGCGCTCCGCTCTGGCCGAAAGCTTCGAGTCCTGCTGCCCGCAGGTACATATTGTTGGCGACGCCCGCAGGGGCGGCCGAATCGCTACGGCGGTACGGGAAGGCTTTGAAGCTGCCTATATCTTTGAAGCGTAATAACAAAGAATGTGCCTTGGCACATTCTCGCGCCTGCGGCGGTCGCTTGTGACATCTACCTTATCCGCCGCAGTGCGCATCCTCGCGGAGTGTTTTTTACTTTACAGGAAAGCAATTTCCTGTAAAGTAAAAAATCAGCGCCTGTTGGAAGCTTTCTTATGTCCAACAAGCGCTGATTCTTTATCTCTTTTCTTCTTTATTCAAAACACCGTCTTTTCGTTATTATCTTTCATCGGTACTACATATTCTTCAAATTCGCCATTGCCCTTAAGCAAAATAAGTGAAACTTCATCTGGAATCACATACTGTTCCAAGATATTTTTCGTCTGCTCATAAATCACAGCTCTGTCGACAATCAGGGACATCTTATCAACCTTTAGTTTACCGGTATAAAATCCCACAAAAATCTGATCGATGGCCCTTCTTGTCTTTCCTGAACCCGTCGGCATCCCGCTATGATCACCAAAGCTTGTCAGCTTTTTGAATTCAAATCCCCAACGCCCTTCTCCTCTGCCAACTGCATCGGTCTGTAAGATCCAATCACACATTGGAACCTCCTGCGTTACTTCTTTTACGGAATATCCCCGGCCAATCAATCCTGTCAATAATATTTGCTTACATTTTTGAATATATTCTTCCGCTTCTGCAGTTTTTCTCGCATCAGCTTCGATTTTCCCATTTGCATCCATAATTCTCTCAAAACTGAAATCCGCGTAAGAATCCGCGCCCGCCGCAATTTTAGCCATCAGTTCATCTGAATTTGCTGTACTCGTCTTCTGATTTATAACCCGTGATAAAGTGGAGACATTTACTCCTATATCAGCGGCAAATTGTCTCATACTCCGATCCCCTTTTGCCTGGACCACCAGTTCTGCCACCTGTTCTCTATCTGGTTCTTTATATTTGCGGTAGCCTGCCAACAATTCCATATACCTCATAAGTCGTTTTTTAAAATCATCTTGGTTTTCTTTCTCAGAGATATCTTTCAGTTCCACTAAGCTCTTATCTATTTCCATCTTTCTGTCCTCTATAAATCTGTTTACATTTTTATCTTATATCATTTTTGTTGCTTTGTCAATTATTTGTTGCGTAAGTGTTGCACTTTTGAATTTTTTATGTTACTATCTAATCATTCAAGAAGCATTTTCGTGCACCTGTGCAATAGCCCCAAATGAATTTTGAAACTTTACCCCAGGGAGGCGCCCGTTTATTCTATGAACTCATCTAAATCCAAACCACGCATTAACTGGCATGCTGCAATTGTATCCGGACTTCAGATTGAATTGGCGCATACCAGTGATATTCTTACTTATCTTCCAGAATTCCCATTAAATGAAGGACCGCGTCGTGTTGACTGCCTAATCCAAAAAATTCCAGGCAGTCCCTCCATTGGTTCACCGATTGCCAGATTTTTTCGTACTTATAACCTGGTTGACTATAAAGGACCCCATGAATCCATGAATATTTCCAATTTTTTCAAGGCACTGTCCTATGTATGCAGTTTTCCTGACTTTTTAAATCAGTCGAAAGCAGTAGAGCAAGTCACCCTCACCCTGATCACACACCGCTACCCTAAAAAGCTTTTCGCTTATATCCGAAAAAATTTTATGAAAGTCACAAAAGATCCTGTTGAAAAAATCATTGATGGATTATATTATATACACATAGGACTGTTTCCGGTTCAACTGATTGTCTTACCGCAGTTGCCGCCTAACAGGTATCTTTGGCTACATTGCCTGACAAATCACATTACAAAAGATATGCCTCTTGAGGAGCTCGGTCTTGCCTATAAGCCCCATGAGGATGACCCCGTGTACAAGACCTTCATGAACGCGGTTATCCGTGCTAATTCATTAAATGAAGGAGATGAAGCATCTATGTGCGAAGCATTGGAAGAATTATTTGCAAGCAGATTGGAAGCTCGAGAGCAGAAAGGCCTTGAGGAAGGTATTTCCCGTCTATCTACTCTCATTGGGAAGCTGCTTGACAGCAATCGTATCGCTGATATCAAACGTGTCACAGAAGACCCTGGATATCGGGAATCACTTTTTTCAGAGTTTCATTTATAATCTACAAAGAGCCTGTCGAAGCAATATTTCCCTTCGACAGGCTTTTCTCTCAAATATGCTCTTTTAGAATGTCAGATTTTTTCAATCACGTATGGCAGGACAAAATTTCCTATTCCCCACAGCGCCAGCAGATGCACCGGATAAAACCAATAGAAAAAGCGCTTGGGCTGACGGCCACGCTTTCCGTTATAGAGAAGCAGGGCCAGGAAGCCGGGCAGAGCGTAAAGTTCTATGCTGCCGCCAACGGCCAGCAGGACATAAGAGACCGCCAGGGCCGCGGCACGGTTCTCCCGCAACAGGTACATCAGCGTGATGACCAGCACGCCGGTGGCGCCGTAGTCGGTTTTGCAGACTTCCGCCAGAATCGCCGCTGCGCCCAGAGCCGCCAGGCCGCGCCACTCTCTCCCGGCGCTTCGCTGAAAGACCAGAATGGCAGACAGTCCCAACGCCAGGGTAAAGAATACGTTCTGGTGCGCCCACCATGGAAAATGATTTCGCAAGGCCAGATCAAAGGGGAGCTCCGAGACAAACGCAAATGCTATCATTCTTCCTGCATAGCGCCGGATATCCCTGGTATGCACTGCGCCCTCCACCAGTAGAAAGCAGAAAATCGGAAAGGCGGAACGACCAATATAGCGCAGAACGCGATCCACCTTCCACCAGAAATCCACATTTCCTGTAAGTCCGGCCAGCGGGGAATTGCTGTAGCCGTTCAGGACAAAGACCTCCAAAAGGCTCGCTCCCACATGGTCGATGAGCATCAGGAGAATGGCAAGCCACTTCAGGGTACTTCCCGAAAGCAGCCCGCCATGATCTGTCTTATTCATGCTTTTCGGCAACCTCACCCTGCTTCTTATAGATAGAGTTGGCCGCTACCACGCCGCGCACGGAGGACAGCGGATAGATGTTGGTGTGCGCTCCGATGACCGTTCCAGGATTCAGGACAGAGCCGCAGCCCACCTCCACCTCATCGCCCAGCATAGCGCCGAACTTCTTGATGCCGGTCTCAATATCGCCCTCGAGAGTGTGGACCTTCACCAGTTTCTTATCTGATTTTACATTGGAGGTGATGGATCCTGCGCCCATATGGGCCTTGTAACCCAGGATGGAATCGCCCACATAATTGTAATGGGGAACCTGCACCTTGTTGAACAGGATCACATTTTTCAGCTCTGTAGAGTTGCCGACTACGGCTCCCTCTCCCACTAGGGCATTTCCACGGATAAAGGCACAGTGGCGTACCTCGGTATCCTTTCCAATGATGCAGGGACCGGTGATGGACACAGTGGGAGCCACCTTGGCAGAGCGGGCAATCCAGATATTCTCTCCGCGTTTCTCGTACTCTTCCTCGTTTAAGCTCTCGCCAAGCTTCAGAATAAAATCGTGGATCTTCGGCAGAGCCTCCCAGGGATAGGTGACGCTCTCAAGAAGGGGCGCAGCTAAAGTCTCACTTAAGGTATACAGTTCTTTTACTTCCAATGCTTTCATTTCTTTTTCGTCTCCTTTTTCACATTTTTCTGGGTTTTATAAAAACGGGCGGACGCGTCAAAACAGGGGCGCAGGGCTCTCCGGTAATCGGCAGCAAGCACTGCCTGCGTCTTGTCCGTAATATACTTTTCCAACTTCTGCATGTAATAATCTTCTGTAATGGTTCCCTCAGCCATCTGGGTCAGGCCTTTCTCCCAGCTGGCAGTCAGCTCCGGATTCAGAAGCCCGTAAATGGACGCCCGCACCACGTCGAAAATCATTTCCCCTAAAAGGGTCGGCGTAATGATCTGGGTCTTTTTATTCAGGGCAATATACTTATTATTGACTAACTTCTTCAGGATCTCGGCCCGGGTGGCGCTGGTGCCAATGCCGCTGCCCTTGATCTGAGCCCGCAGCTCCTCGTCCTCAATGAGCTGGCCCGCATTTTCCATGGCCAGAATCATGGAGCCGGAATTGTAGCGCTTGGGCGGGGAAGTCTCCCCCTCCTTGATATGAAAGCCGCTGACCTCCACAGAATCACCTTTTTTCAGATGCTTTAGGAGCTCCAAAAATTCCGCGTCCACCCGTACATCCTCGGTCTCCTCATTTTCCGCGTCAGCTTTTTTCTTCGCGGCTTCCGACAGGCCCTGGGGCAGCACTTTCAGATATCCCTCGTTCAGCAGCACCTTGAAGCCTGAGAAAAATCGCTCACCCCGTACCTCGATCACCAGCTGCATCTTCTGGTACTCAGCCGCCGGATAAAAGATAGCCAGAAAACGCCGGGCAATGACCTCGTAAATCTGCTCCGACACCGGATTCAGACTTCGAAGCGCCGAAAGGCCCTGACCAGTCGGCACAATGGCATAGTGGTCAGTAATCTGCTTATCATTTACATAGCGGGTCTTTGCAATGCCCTTCCAGGCTGTGCCATTCAGGATTTCGTTCGCATACTCCGAAAGTTTTCCATAGGAGCGCAATCCCCCGATGTTCTTGTAGATTTCTTTCGCCACGGCGCTGGAAAGCACGCGAGCGTCGGTTCGGGGGTAGGTCACCAGTTTTTTTTCATAAAGCTCCTGCACCACCCGTAGGGTCTCGTCGGGGCTTAACTTAAAGCGGCGGGAACACTCGTTCTGAAGCTCCGCCAGGTTGAACAGAAGGGGGGGATTTTTCTTCTCCTTCTTCCGCTCCATGGAAGCCAGCACCGCCTGTACCGGCTTTTCTGCTTCCAAAAATCGGATTAAGCTTTCCGCGTCCTCTTTCTTCTTATATCCATTTTCCTTATATAATTTATGCGGTTCGCAGTAGGCAGAACCCGATACGGCCCGCCATTCGCCCTCAAAGCTGCGGCCATGGAGCCCGAAGTCTCCCAGCACCCGGTAAAAGGGGGTCTTCACGAATTCCCGAATCTCCCGTTCTCTCCGCACCACCATGCCCAGCACGCAGGTCATGACCCGTCCCACGGAAATGACTGTGTAACGGGTATTCAGGTAATTGGAAATGGTGTCGCCATATTTGAGACTTAAGAGGCGGGAAAAATTAATCCCCATCAGATAGTCCTCTTTGGCCCTGAGATAGGCGGCGCTGGCCAGATTATCGTATTCCGACAGATCCTTCGCCTCCCGGATGCCGCGTAAGATCTCCTCTTCTGTCTGGGAATCGATCCAGACCCTACGACGCTTTTTTCCTTTAACGCCAGCCATCTGTTCCACCAGACGGTAGATATATTCTCCTTCCCGCCCCGAGTCGGTACAGACGTAGATGATCTCCACGTCCGGCCGGTTCAGAAGGCCGCTGACAATCGTATACTGCTTTTTCACCGAGGGAATGACCTCATACTTGAATTCCTTCGGCAGGAACGGCAGGGTGGACAGACTCCATTTTTTCAGGCGCCCGTCGTAGACCTCCGGATAGCTCATGGTCACCAGATGCCCCACGCACCAGGTCACGATGGCGTCCTCACCCTCCAGATAGCCGTCCCTTCTGGCAGTCTGAAGCCCCAGCGCCCTGGCGAATTCCTGTGCCACGCTGGGCTTCTCTGCGATATATAAAGATTTTCCCATAAGTTCTCACTTTCTATGTAATGCCCTCCGGGCAGACCGGAAGACTATGGCTATTCTAACACATCCGCCATGAATCTGGCAATGTCTTTCGGGAGCGCCGCTTCCATGTGAAGGGGCTCCCCGGTGAAGGGCTGGCAGAAATCCAGCATGGCGGCGTGGAGAGCCGTTCGGGTTATCCCGTGGCCGCTGTCCGCTTTCCCGTACAGCGGATCTCCCTTAAGCGGGCAGCCGATGCTTTGCATATGCACCCGGATCTGATGAGTACGGCCCGTCTCCAGCTGCAGCTTTACAAAGGCAGTATTTTCAGATTCCCATTTTTTTACAGCCTCGTAACAGGTCTTCGCGTACTTTCCCTGCGCATCCCCTGACGGGCACACCTGCATCCGGGTCTTATCCGCCGGATTCGGTCGGAGCGATTTGCAGATGCTGCCCCGCTCCGGCTTCGGAATGCCATCGGTCAGCGCCAAATAGGTCTTACGGAGTTTTCCCTCCTCCCGCTGCCGCATGAGTCTCGCCGCCGCTGTCCGGTTCTTCGCCGCCAGCACCACGCCGGAGGTATCCCGGTCCAGGCGGCCCACGATACGTATAACTCCTTCCTCGCCTTTTTTTCGCAGATAAGACACCAAGCGGTTCGCCAGCGTGTCTGCCAGGAAGGTCTGCCTGCCAGAGGGATGCACCGAGATTCCCGCTGGCTTATTGACCACCAGCACATCCGCATCCTCGTACAGAATTTCCAGCGCTACGTCCGAAGCTTCCAGGTGGGCGCTTACTGCATCTTCCCTTTCCGTCCGCACTTTTACCAGCCGGCCGGCCTGAACCCGGGTCGTCACCTTTTTCCGCTCTCCGTCCACACAGATGCCATCCGGCAGAAATTTAGCCCGGCTGATTTCCTTCCTGGTGAGCCCCATGCCTTCCCGCAGGAAATGCTGCAAGGTAGAACCGTCATATTCTGCTGATACTGTTTTTTCTATACAACGCTGCATTCTCCAAGCAGTCCCCCCTGTTCTTTCTGTAGTCACCTTTATCCACAGTTCTTATGTCCGGCTTTCTGACGCAGCCAGACGGGTCTCTGTCTCCGTCACGGCAGAATCACCGGACTCCGTGTATATTCATTCTTCAGCGGACGCCCGGTCTTCAGGGCTACGGCGGACTCATAGACATGGGCCGCCGCCACATCCTGTTCAAACAGTGTAAGCTGCTCCGCCCTCATAAGCTTTCCCGCGTCTGCTGCCTTCACCAGGAGGGGCGAATTGCTCTCTCGCTTGATGGCCGAAAGCAACTCCCCGGCGCTCTTCCGGAAGCCCAGCGCCCGCAGATACACCGGATAATCCGCCGCCTTTTTCTCCTCCAGCCCTTTCTCCGAAAAGCCCAGTAAGATATGGCACAGCGCCCGCGTCACCCGCGTATGGGTCACCTGGCGGGTCTTGATCCGATCTGCGAACTCCTCTGCCGTCGTAAAAGCCAGGCGTTTTTTATAAATCCGGGCCGCCAGCTCCTCTCCCACGTCCTGCATGGCCGCCAGCTCCGCCTGGGAGGCGTTCAGCAGCCGATAGAACAATTGGGGCGAAAAATCATCCAGGGAAATGGTCTCTCCTCTTTGCATCGCCCCTGTCAGAAGCTCTGTGGAAGCCTCCGGAAGCTGCGCAGCCACCACCGGATCGAGGGATACCCTATCGACGCTGTCAGCACCTGCCACCGCATTCCGGATAGCTGAAGCGGAGGCCATCTCCGTATCCAGGGTCAGCTCATGATATCCGGCCGCTTCCCTTCGAAGCGTCAAAGGCTCTATCCTGCTTTTCTTATGAAGCAGGGCCCGCAGATATTCTATGCCCAGGATATTATTTGGAGAATCCAGGACGGACGCCGCCCGGCGGCAGTCCGCGTCGTCGGCGGAACAGGGGAGAATCCGCTCGGTGCTGTTCCGGTACTCCTCCGCTGCCCGGCTTCTGGCTGCCGGAAAGCTGAACCCCTGTCTCAGATATCCCTGAAGACATGCCCGGTAAAGGGGCGGCTCCTCCTCAAAAAGCCGGGCACAGGGCAGGAGCTCCGAAAGCTCGCCCGCCTCACTTCCAAAGCAGAGCGCATCCACAAAAGATAACGCTTCCAGCACGCTCACCGCACCCCGGGCGAAAGTCTCCGCACTGCCTGTGGCGTATACGGCCGGCAGCTCCAGTACCAGATCCGCACCAGAGCGCAAAGCCATCTCTGCCCGCAGGTATTTGTCCGTCAGAGCCGGACCTCCCCGCTGGACGAAATCGCCGCTCATGACCACGACAGCAAAATCAGCCCCGGAAAGCTCCTTCGCTTTCCGAAGCTGATAAGCATGTCCCTTGTGAAACGGATTATACTCCGCAATGATTCCGACGGTTTTCATAAAGCCGCTCCTTTTTTCGCTCTATACAAAATCCAGAATGTCCTCTACCTTTTCCATCTTGTAGGTAGCCTCGATCTCATCCGGGCAGAGACAGCCCCAGAGCACCAGCGCGTGATCGACTCCCGCGCCCCGGGCGCAATCCATATCGTAAACCGTATCCCCGAAGAACAGAATCTCCTCCGGTGCAGCTCCGGTCATTTTCATGTAAGCGAACATAGGCGCCGGATCCGGCTTGCCCTTGGGCGTATCGTCGGCTGTTACCACATTGTCAAAAAATGGAAGCAGTCCATTGGCCGTAAACTGGGCAATATACTCACTTCGCATTTTTGATGTCACAATTCCCAGATGAACGCCTTTTTCCTGTAGCTTTTCCAAAAGCTCCCGGATTCCCGGAAACAGCGGGATATCCTTGCTGCCTGCTTCCACCAGATTGTCAAGCCAGCGCTCCACCGCCGCATCCGGATCCGAAATACCCAGCTGCCGCATCGTTGCGTCGCCCGGGATACCAAAGGTAAATTTCAGCTCCTCCTCGGTATATTCCCTTCCCGTTATCTCCCGCAGGGTCTTTATGAGCGATACCATATGTACCGGGAGGGAATCTATCATGGTTCCGTCAATATCAAATACCAGATGTTTATATTTTTTCATCCATACGCTCCTTTTATTCTGCCCTTCCGGACAAAACACGGCGCAGAACCTAAACTCTGCGCCGTATCCTTTTTCTTTTCCTTAGTTCTTAAACGAATGAATCGGCGCCGGAATCCGTCCCTTACGGCTCACGAAAGCCTCGCAGGAGAACTGGTTCACCGGCATAATCGGCGCATAGCCTAAGAGACCGCCAAATTCTACCGTCTCGCCTACACCCTTGCCAATGACAGGAATCAGACGGACTGCCGTGGTCTTCTGATTGATCATGCCGATGGCCATCTCGTCGGCAATGATGCCGGAGATGGTGCTGGCCTTTGTATCGCCCGGAATGGCGATCATGTCGAGGCCTACGGAGCAGACACAGGTCATAGCCTCCAGCTTCTCGATGGTCAGCGCACCCGCCGTCACCGCATCGATCATGCCCTGATCCTCGCTGACCGGAATGAAAGCTCCGCTTAAGCCGCCCACATAGGAGGACGCCATGACGCCGCCCTTCTTAACTTGATCATTTAACAGGGCCAGGGCCGCCGTGGTTCCCGGCGCGCCACAGCGCTCCAGACCGATCTCCTCCAGGATCTCCGCCACACTGTCACCGATGGCCGGCGTCGGAGCCAGGGAAAGGTCGATGATGCCAAAGGGAATACCCAGACGTCTGGAAGCCTCCTGAGCTACCAGCTGGCCCACACGGGTTACCTTAAACGCAGTCTTCTTAATCGTCTCACAGAGCACCTCGAAGCTTTCGCCACGTACTTTACTCAATGCATGTTTTACGACACCCGGGCCGCTGACGCCCACGTTGATGATGGCGTCGGCCTCGGTTACGCCGTGGAACGCACCCGCCATAAACGGGTTGTCATCCGGCGCGTTACAGAACACTACCAGCTTCGCACAGCCGAGGGAATCCTGCTCCTTGGTGTATTCCGCAGTCTGTACCACCATTTCACCCATCAGGCGTACCGCGTCCATATTCAGGCCGGTCTTTGTGGAGCCCACATTGATGGAACTGCAGACGCGCTCGGTCTTCGCCAGGGCCTCCGGGATGGAACGAATCAGGTTCTCCTCGCCCCTGGTCATGCCCTTAGACACCAGTGCGGAGTAGCCGCCGATGAAGTTCACGCCCACCTCTTTGGCCGCCTTATCGAGAGTCACCGCCAGAGTCACATAGTCCTCCGGCTTCTTGCAGGCCGCCTCGCCGATGATAGCGATGGGCGTCACGGAAATTCGCTTATTTACAATGGGAATGCCATAATCGCATTCGATTTCTTTTCCAACCTTTACCAGATCCTTGGCTACCGTTGTGATTTTATCATAAACTTTCTGATTCAGGCGGTCGAGGTCGGAGTCGATGCAGTCCATCAGGCTGATGCCTAAGGTGATGGTACGCACATCCAGATTGTCCTGCTCGATCATCTGGTTGGTCTCTTTTACTTCGTATAAGTTAATCATGAAAAGCGGCTCCTTTCCCGGTTAAATGCGGTGCATTTTGTCGAAGATTTCTTCCTGCTGGCACTTGATGACCACACCGATTTCTTCGCCGAGAGCGGCAAGCTCACTGGTCAGCTTCTCAAAGGATTCCACCTTTCCGGTATCCACAATCATCATCATGTTGAAATAGCCCTGTACGATGGTCTGGGAAATATCCAGGATATTTACCCCGTTCTCCGCCAGATAGGTACATACTTTTGCGATAATGCCGACGGTATCCTTGCCGACTACGGTGATAATACTTCTTTTCATAATAACATCCTCCTTCACTGTTCCGTTCTTTCACAGTTAAGATGCAAAATCCATGAAAATAGGCTTCACCGGTGGTAATTTTGCACCCCTGAATCACTTTCTTACACACAACAGCCGCAAGTGCTTCAGGCTGTGATGAACTATATTGCCACACATTCTGACTGCTCGTCCCGGCTCGCCACCCACATGGGAAAATCGCCCGGTTTATATGGGCTTTCATTCAGCATCAGCTCCAGCTTCACCGTCTCATAGGCCAGCTCTGCGTAATTGTTTTCCTTGCTGAGATGTCCCAGAAATACGGCCTTCATGTCGTCATGAAGTACCTGGCCCAGGAGCTTTCCGGCGGATTCGTTGGACAGGTGCCCCAGGTCGCCGGAGATGCGCTGCTTCAGGTAATAGGGATAGGCCCCCACCTGGAGCATATGAATATCATGGTTCGCCTCCAGTAATAGTACATCAAGATCCTTCAAATGGTCAATAGTATAATCGGTATAAACACCAAGATCCGTGGCCACCGCCATCTTTTTGTCCCCGCAGGCTACCCGGTAGGCCACCGGCTCCGCCGCGTCATGGGAGATACGGAACGGGGAAATGGTCAGATCCCCCAGAGTAAAATCCTCGTCCGCGTGAATCTCGTGGAACAGGCTTCCATCGATCTTGCCCAGGTTTGTCATGTCCTTCACGGCCTCCGCGGTGCCCGGCGTGGTGTAGATGGGAACTCCGTATTTGCGGGACAGGACGCCCAGACCTTTAATGTGATCCGAATGTTCGTGAGTCAGGAGAATACCGTCCAGATCCTTTCCGGTAAGCTCCAGGCTGTTCAAGCCCGCCTCCACCCGCTTTCCGCTGATGCCTGCGTCAATCAGGATGTGATGTTCTTCCGAACCTATGTAAATACAGTTGCCACTGCTGCCGCTGGCGATGCTGCATAATCTCATGTTACTTTTTTACTCCTTCTCTGTCATGTATTGTTTTTCTGTCAGGATAAAGGCGTACGATTACCGGGGCGTCCCGGGGTTCTGCTATCTCGTCCGAATCCCAAGTTTTTCCAGTAGTGTATCCACCTGCTCATATACAGCCTCTTTCGTGCTGTTATTATCGATTACTTCCGCGCAGTGGGCCCGGAACTCTGCGTCCGAACACTGCTTCCGGAAAATGGCGTCGATCTTTTCGTCGGAATAGCCTCTGCTCTCCTTAAGGCGGGCCCTTCGAATCTCCGGCTCCGTATAGATGTACCAGAATTCTTCGCAGAATTCTTCGTAATGATCCTCGATGAGCAGCGCCGCTTCCACAACGAACAGCGTACATTCGCCCTGCTGCCGTTCCTTCTCGATCTCCTGTCGGATCCAGTTTTTGATGGCCGGATGCATCAGCGCATTCTGCCAATCCAGCTCCTTTTTATCCGCGAAGACGATTTTCGCCACGGCCGCCCGGTCAAGCTGTCCATCCGGAGTGATCACCGTTTCCCCGAAATGGGATCTGATTTTCCCATAGCATTCCATGCCCGGCTCCATCAGAAGGTGGCCGACCTCGTCGGCCTCCACTACCCGGACTTCCGGCATCCCGGTCAGATATTTTAAAATCGCGCTTTTTCCGGCTCCCACGCCGCCTGTAATCCCGATTACTCTCATCCTAGTGCGCCTCGTACCAGTTTTTGCCCTGCTTCATATCAATCTCCAGCGGAACGGCCAGCTCCGCAGCTCCCTGCATTTCTTCGGACAGGATCTGTTCCACCTTGTCCAGTTCCTCCGTATAGGCCTCGATCAAAAGCTCGTCGTGAACCTGCAGAAGCAGCCGGGACTTCAGGCCCTCCGCTTTCAGCCGCCGATCCACGCGGTTCATGGCGATCTTGATGATATCAGCCGCAGTTCCCTGAATCGGCGCGTTCATGGCCACACGCTCGCCAAAAGAGCGCTGCATGAAATTCGAGGACTTCAGCTCCGGCATGGGACGTCTACGGCCGAACATCGTCCGGGCGTAGCCCTTTTCCTTTGCTTCCTCCACGCAGGAATCCAGGAACTCCTTAATCTTCGGATAAGTCTCAAAATATTTCTGAATATACTCCTGGGCCTCTTTCCGGGAGATACTTAAATCCTGGGACAGGCCGAAAGAGCTGATACCGTATACAATACCAAAATTGACTGCCTTCGCGTTTCTTCTCTGGAGATCCGTCACCTCGTCAAAGGGAATATGGAACACCTGGGAAGCAGTGAGCCGGTGAATGTCCTGAGCCCCCCGGTAAGCGTGAATCAGGTTCGCATCTCCGGACATATGGGCCAACACACGGAGCTCAATCTGGGAATAGTCCGCGTCCACCAGCACGCAGCCTTCTCTCGGGATAAAGACCTTTCGAATCTGCCGCCCAAGCTCCATGCGGATCGGGATATTCTGCAGGTTCGGCTCCACGCTGCTTAAGCGGCCCGTGGCCGTGATGGTCTGCTGGAAGGTGGTGTGAATCCGCCCATCCGGTTCAATATAGGCTGCCAGACCGTCCGCATAGGTAGATTTAAGCTTTGCAAGCTGTCGGTATTCCAAAATATCCGCCACCAGCGGGCACTCCGGCGCCAGCTTCTCCAGCACCTCCGCTGAGGTGGAATAGCCGGTCTTGGTCTTCTTGCCGCCCTTCAGGCCCATTTTGTCAAATAAAATGACACCCAGCTGCTTGGGCGAGTTGATGTTGAAGGTCTCTCCGGCCTCCTCATAGATCTTTGTCTCCAGCTCGCCGATCCGGACAGCCAGCTCCTCGCCGTAGGTCTTCAGGGCCTGCGCATCCACCCGGATGCCCTCCTGCTCCATGCCAAAGAGGGTGAATACCAACGGTAGTTCCATTTCCCGGTACAAGTCCTCCATGCCGGTCTCATGAAGCTCCGCAAGCAGTGTCGGCATAGACTGATATAAGATATAAGAAGCGTAACCGCCATAGATGCGGAAGGCTTCTGCCTTTTCTTCCAACGCTTTAGTTAGTTTATCCTTACCAAAAAGCTCCACCCGGGACGGAATCGTAAGACTCACGTATTCCTTTGCCAGTTCTTCGCAGGTGTAGCTGTCCTTCAGCGGATTCAGCAGATAGGCCGCAATTTCCGCGTCCAGAAACGCGCCTTGCCGCTCTTTTTCGATGGTCACTCCGTGCGCCGACAGACATTTTAACGCTTCTTTTAATTTCAGGGTTGTGATCTCCGGTACATGGGCAAAGGCCTCGCCCAGACGGCCCAGCAGCCAGTCCGCGGTCACAAATCCCTCCACCGGAATTACATAGGTCTCCTTCTCCGACAGAGTCAGGGAAAGAGCCAGCACCTGGCCCTCCTCCTGATGCACCGCAAAGGCCAGACGGGGCACCGCTGCCGCTTTAGTCAGCACCTGATCCGCCTCGCCGAAATCCTCTACCATCTGAAAGATTTTCTCGATTTTCTCATTGGCCGGGGCATCCACCCGGAAACGGGACAGCATGTTCTTAAATTCCAATCGTTTGATCAGGGCGTAGGCCGCCTCGGTGTAGATATTGCCAAGCTTCGCCTTGTCCCAGTCGTAATCGTAATCACAGTCGGTATTGATGGTGGCCAGGGCCTTGCTCATGACAGCCATGTCATAATGCTCCTGGAGGGCATTCTTCGCCCGGTTTGGCTTGATCTCCTCCACATGGGCGTAGGCATTTTCGATATTGCCATACTGGACAATCAGGTTCGTGGCCGTCTTCTCGCCGATGCCCGGAACGCCCGGGATATTGTCAGCAGAATCGCCCATCAGGGCTTTCAGCTCGATAATCTGAAGCGGAGCCACCTGATACTTGTCGATGACGTCCTGGGTATTATAATTCTCTGTCTCGGTCACGCCGCCCTTTGTCTTCGGCAGACGAATGCGGATGTGTTCGGTGGCCAACTGCAAGAGATCCCGGTCACCGGACAGCACGGTCACTTCCATGCCCCGCGCCTCGCTCCGTCTGGCCACGGTTCCCAGCAGATCGTCTGCCTCCAGTCCCGCCTTTTCCATGGTCTCGATGCCCATGGCGTGCAGCACATCCTTCAGCACCGGCACCTGCTCATGAAGCTCCGCGGGCATGGGCTTTCTTGTCCCTTTGTAGGCGTCGTACATCTGGTGCCGGAAAGTAGGCGCTTTCACATCGAAAGCCACCGTCAGATAATCGGGCTTTTCCTCCTCCAGCACTTTAAATAAAGTATTCAAAAATCCGTAAATGGCATTGGTATGCAGCCCTTCCGAATTGGTCAGGTCTGTGACGCCGTAAAAGGCGCGGTTGATGATGCTGTGGCCGTCCACCAGCAGTATTTTTTCACTCATATTTTCAGGATCTCCATCACAATAATTGCCACAAGAGCCGCCATGGCCAGCACCTGGGACGCCAAATAGTACAGGTTGAAGAACACCCGTCCCCGCACCCGCTGCTCCGACGCGTGTAGCGCCTCCTGAAGGATATTATGCATATCTCGTCCCTCATTTTCCCCGTCCAACTGGGACAGGCCCGCGTAAATGGTGTAATAGATCTCCAGCTCCTCATAGCAGTTCTTGCAAGCGTTAATATGCTCCAGAAACGGCCCCAGCTGTTTGTCCGTCAGTTCGTCGTTAATATAGGGCATAATCATCTGTTCGACTTCTTTGCAGGTCATGTGAGGGCCTCCTTTCGCAACATACTCTCTTTCACAAAGCGGAACCGCAGACTGCGCAATGCTTTCCACGACCCGCGGATCAGAATTTATTATAGCACAGAATGAATGGGATATACAAGGTTCGTGTTTTATGGAAAAGAAAAACTCTGTAAGACCTGTCTTTCAGTCTTACAGAGTTTTTAAATCCTGCCGGCAGCGGGACTTGAACCCGCACGTGGTCACCCACAACAGATTTTGAGTCTGCCTCGTCTGCCATTCCGACATGCCGGCATCTGGCTGCTTCTATCATCAACTTAGTTATTATAGCATAGGCTGGCGATAAGCGCAAGCCCTAACTTATCCTCGCCGCAATTTTTCCAGCAGCTTCTCAAAATATTCCGGAAGCGGCGCTTCAAATTCCATGTACTCGCCCGTAGTCGGATGGATAAAACCCAGCACCATGGCGTGAAGGGTCTGTCCTTCCAGTTTAAACGGGGATTTGACCCGTCCATAGACCTCGTCACCCAGCAGCGGATGGCCGAGACTGGCCATATGGACGCGGATCTGATGGGTGCGTCCCGTCTCCAGCTGACACTCGATATACGTATAATTTCCAAAGCGCTCTAGTACCCGGTAGTGGGTCACGGCTCGCTTGCCACCGGTGCGGACGATGGCCATCTTCTTTCTATCCTGGGGATGACGGCCCAGAGGCGCGTCCACCATTCCCTCGTCCTCTTTCAGATTGCCGCAGACGATAGCCCGGTACTTTCTTGTGATACTGTGCTCCTTCAGCTGCTCAGCCAGAGCATTATGGGCTTTATCGTTCTTGCAGACGATCAGCACACCCGTGGTATCCTTGTCGATGCGGTGCACGATGCCCGGGCGTAAGACTCCGTTGATGCCCGACAAATCACCCTTGCAATGATACATCAGCGCATTGACCAGAGTGCCGGTGTAATGCCCCGCCGCCGGGTGTACCACCATGTCCTTTGGTTTATTGATGAGGATCACATCAGAATCCTCATAGAGAATGTCAAGGGGAATATCTTCCGGCAGAATCTCCGGCTCCTCTGGCTCGGGAATCGTAAGCTCAATGACAGCTCCCGCTGCCGTCTTTGTGCTGGTCTTCACCGGTTTACCGTTCATCTGCACACTTCCGTCCTTCAAAAGCTTCTGCAGATAAGACCGGGTAATGTCCGGCAGCTGCTCCGCCAGGTACTTATCGATACGGACTCCTGCCTCCTCCGGGCTTACTGTGAGCCGCTGTAATCCATTCTCACTCATGCTTCTTTTTCAGGCTCAGGAAGCCCAGCTCCTCATCTTTGTATACAAAGAGAATCAAAATGGCCAGCAGGATGGCTCCTGCCGTCACATAGCAGTCAGCCACATTGAAAATCGGGAAATCAATCAGTTTAAAATACAGGAAATCTACCACATAGCTCTGAACCATCCG
Organism: Laedolimicola ammoniilytica; assembly: GCF_025567165.1. Lineage (NCBI taxonomy): Bacteria > Bacillati > Bacillota > Clostridia > Lachnospirales > Lachnospiraceae > Laedolimicola > Laedolimicola ammoniilytica. Next base: position 110,121 of record NZ_JAOQKC010000003.1, on the reverse strand, counting down.
GTCAATCAGATTGCCCACCGCGCCTGCACCCAGCAGCACTCCCACCACACGCAGAGGCTGATACTTTTTCTCCAGCGGCATCCGGTTATAATAAAAGGCCAGCACCGCCAGTATCAGAACGGTACAAATCAAAAAAATCACTTTCTGCCCCTGCAAAATGCCGAAGGCCGCGCCCCGATTTTCCAGATAATGAAGCTCAAACACACCGTCCCAGATCACAAAGGGCTGCTGATTCATCAGATGCTTTACCGCCAATGCCTTGGTCCACTGATCGAGGGCAATGAGAAGTACTGCAGTCGCCAAGCCTATCAGGTTATATTTCGTCTTCTTGTTCATGTCTCTCTTCCTCTAATATAAGGATTCTCCCAGAATCCAATGAATCGCATCCAGCAGTTCTCCGTCTGTCAGCGTCCGATCCACAAAGGCGTCTCCGATGCGATACAGCAGCACAAATTTGATGCTGCCCGCGTCCATCTTTTTGTCGGACTTGGTAGCCTTCAGAACTTCCTCCGCAGAAAGTCCGTCGGTCCGAACCGGAAGTCCGAACTCTTTCAGGCCCTCGCAGATATAGACCAGATCCTTTTCAGAAATCAGTCCCCGCTTCCAGGACAGGTAAGAGGCCGCCGCCGTTCCGATGGCCACACATTCTCCATGGGACAAGTTGAAATTCTTCAGCTTCTCCACCGCATGACCGACAGTGTGCCCAAAATTTAAAAGGGCCCGTTCTCCCTGCTCGGTGGGATCCTGCTCCACCACGGCCCGCTTTACCTTACAGCTCTCCTCGATCATCGGCAGCAGCATATCCATATCCTGCTCCCGGATAGCCCGCTGGTTTTCCAGAAGCCAGCGGAAATATTCTCCATTTTTAATCAGTCCGTGCTTCAGAATCTCACCCATGCCGGAGGCAAACTGCCGCTCCGGGAGGGTCTTTAAGACTGCTGGATTGATGTATACCAGCCGCGGCATATGAAACGCGCCCACCATATTTTTATAGCAGTCGAAGTCCACGCCGGTCTTACCGCCGATGCTGCTGTCCACCTGGGACAACAGAGTCGTTGGAATCTGGATAAAGCCGACGCCCCGCAGATAGGTCGCCGCCGTAAATCCCGTCAGATCGCCCGTCACGCCACCGCCCAGGGCCACCAGCATATCCTTTCGGTCGTAATGCTTCTCTATCAGATAGGTATAGACCTGACGTACCGTATCCAGAGTCTTATACTCCTCGCCGGAGGGAATCGTATAGAGATCCACGCTAGCCGTGGCCTTCAAAAGCTCCTCCCGGACCGCCTCACCATACAGCTCCCCGGCCTTTTCATCCGCCACGATACAAAGCTTCCGGCCTTCCAGTCCCAGGGTCTTCACCTGTTCGCCCAGCTCCGTGAAATCCGGCTTCAGAATAATATTATAGCAGAACGACCCGTCCTTCCGGACCGGAAGCACCCGCATCTTCTGTTCCATCCTCATGTCCTCCTAGATATATCTCCACAAAATCACATACTCCCGGCCCTTTTTCGACTGGCCGCCGGTTTCCCGAAACCGGAACCGTCCCATGCCACGCACGGAGATCAGATCGCCCTCCTTCGGTTCATAGCCGTTCGATGTGACTAACTTCCCATTTACAAAGACCTTACCGCCCTCAATAAGCCCGGTCAGACTGCTGCGGGAAGCATTGAACGCCAGCGCCAGCAGCTTATCCAGTCTGACCGACGCCACGGTTCCGCTCACTTCCTTATACTTAGGCTCATAGTGGAAGTTTTCGGCTTCCACCTGCTCCACATAGACGGAGGTGTGCCGGATCCGGATCAGATTATCCCGGATAAAATCCGCCATCCGCTCCAGGCAGAACAAGTAAGCCGCGTCTTCCTCCACCAGAATATCGCCGAGACACGCCCGGTCAATTCCCAGATTCAGGACTGCCCCCAGATAATCCCGGTGGTTCAGATCCTCCGCAAACTTCGCGTTCAGAGGCGTGACCTTCAGGCACTTCACCGGGTAATCCGCATAAAAGACAGGAGCCTCAGGACGAAATACCGCTATCTGACGCTCCGCCAATTCATAGCCTCCGAAGGTCTCCGTCTCCAGATAGGAGAATTCCCCTCGCAGACTCTGAAAAATATTCAGTTCATTTAAGTTCAGAAAATCGGAAAATACCGCAATTCCACGCTGATAGGCCGTACGGGCCAAATCCCGGAAATGCTTTTCCAGCTGTTGTTCTTCTCTTGTCATAATTACTTATTATACACTGACGGAAGATCCAGGGAGCCGCTCAGAATATCCTGCAAATCGCCGGAAATATCCACATTTTTCGGTGTCACAAGGAAAATGTAGCCGGATACCTTCTGCAGATGACCACCAATGGCATAGCAACCGCCGGATGTAAAATCAATAATTCTCTGGGCCACATCCACATCCAGCCCCTCGAAGTTCAGAACTACCGTACGGTTGCTGAGCAGCGTGTCCATAACCTCCAGGGAATCTTCAAAACTGGCAGGTTTGATCACGCAGACCTCCATGCCGTTTCCATTTCTTCTCTGAGCCTGACGAATCGGCGTTACCTTGGAAGACTTTGCAGGGGCAGTGTCCTCCGGGAAATCATCCTCCGAATCCTCATCCTTCTTTTTCTTAAAAATACTTTTCTTAGGTTTCTCGTCGTAGTCGTCTTCGTAGTCGTAATCATCCTCATAATCGTCATACTCGTCGTCTCCACCGAGCTTCATGACATCCAGAAATTTATCGATTACACTCATGCTGCTGTCTCCAATCTATCCTTTTTAAATATTGTAATTCAGATATTGTAATTTCTTTCTCCGAAGATGCCTGTGCCCACGCGAACCATAGTAGCCCCTTCTTCAATGGCCACCTGATAATCGCCGGTCATACCCATAGACAAGACATCCATAGATACATTATCAATATTTTTGTTCCTGATGTCAACAGATAATTGCTTCAATTTGGAAAGATGTACCCGGTTGTCCTCAGGATTTTCCACATAAGGCGCAATGGTCATCAGGCCTTTTACCTGAATAGCCGGAAGTTTGGCGATGGCGCGAACCAGCTCTTCCGTCTCCTCGGGGGACACACCGAACTTGCTCTCCTCGCCCGCCACATTGACTTCGATAAGGACCGGAACCGTGACACCCTTCTTGACGCCTTCTTCGCTGATGGTTTCCGCCAGACGCAGGGAATCCACGGAATGAATCAGATATGCCTTGTCCACGATATATTTGACCTTATTGCGCTGCAGATGGCCAATCAGATGCCAGCGGATCTCTTTCGGCAGCACCTCATATTTTTCCATAAGCTCCTGCACCTTATTTTCCCCGAAATCCCTGGTGCCGCCCGGAAGCAGCTCCTCAATCATGGACACGGGCTTGGTCTTGCTGACTGCAATCAGCGTTACTTCATCCCGGGAACGTCCCGCCCGCTCGCAGGCTTCGCATACATGCTTTTCCACCTCTGCCAGATTTTCCACTACCATACTCATCTTTTCTTCCTCCTGCTAATATATAACCTGATCTTCGTCCACTGTGGCCGCATTCAGCACAATCCGGTCGTAAACCGACAGACCGAAGCTGGTTCCCTCTTTCACAATACAATACTCCTCATTTTCATAGAGAACCTCTATCCGACGAAAGATCGTATAGCCCTTATTAATATTATAGACGCCTGTGAGCTTCCCGGTCTGTCCCACCTGGAAAGTCTCCGAGGAATTTTTCTTTATCAGCAGATCGCCGCTGGACAGCTTCTTCTTCGATGTACTGAAGTTTTCCTCATCCGGGTTCACATAGACGTTTTCCTCATCCTGATAATAAATGGTACTGTTCACAAACTCAGCAGTCACTGTACCGTCTGCGCCGGTCACCTGCTTTGTAAATCCCGTATCTTTTCCGGAAGTCTCCAGATAGGCCACCGGGATCACATAGAATTCCTTCTCGGTCACAGCCGTCTTCGGAATCTTCAGGCCTGTGGTTTCGTCCCGCAGCACCTCGAAGCTTAAGTACCGCTCACCCGCGTAGCGCACCATGGAATTCACAAAGGAAAGCACGCCGTAGGCCTGTCCGTCCCGGTATTCCACAGTCACAGAAGGCCAGGCCGTCTCTTCATCCTTATCGAAGCGGATCTGTATGTAGGTGGTCCGCTGGGTCACCGTACCGTCCTCAGCCGTCTTCTGGTTGGCCTGGATCTTGTCCAAAATATACTGCTCCATTTCCGTATCCAGCGGAAATACCAGCTTCCAGTTCTCGTCGGTAATCAGCTTGTATACCGGATCGCCGGAGCTGACCAGCTCATTGGTCCGCAGATTCTGCCGCTGATAGGCCGTCCCATCAAACCATTCCGCGCTCAGATTGTCGAGACTGATATCCTCATAGCCATCTATATAATACTCCACCACTCCGGCTGTGGACGCATTATAGCGTGTGAACAGGGCGCTGTTATCATCCGCCGCACTGTCCAGCCTGTCAATCATGTTCTGATTTACAAGCTCCAAAATGGCGCTGTCTACATTCGTCTTAAAATTGTATACACTGTTAAATTCCATATCGGAAAGACTGCTCACATAGGTGCTGATCTGGGAGCGCAGCTCCGCATAATCCTCCTCCGAAAGGCTTACCTCCCCTGCGTTCTCCTGCAGGATATCTGCCATCTTTCCGCTCTCATCCACTGTATAAACTGTGGAGAGTACCGACACTTTTTCATTCTCCGATGCGTAATAATTCACATAGCCCGCCTTTTCCGCCGTATACACCTGCTCTGTCCGCAGGGCAATGCCCATATAGCGGTAATCGGTGGCCAGATTACCCTCAATCACCTCATATCCTGAGATATGGGCTGAGGTCAGATACATATAGATACAGACTATCAGATATACCAGAATAAATCCAAAAAAAACGACAGCGATATTTCTGTCGCTACGCCGGTATCTGATAACCTTTTTGTTCTTTTTCCCGGTTCCTGCCACCCGTCAAATTCCTCCATACTTAACGAGAGGACGCCCTGAAAACAGGGCATCCTCTTATGTATCGTGTAGAAATAAAATTCCTAACAGGAAATGAGCACCTGCTCTTTCGCAAATTCAGGAAGCTGGTTCTCTTCAACGGAAATACTCAGGCAGAAGTCAATCTTAAACTGCTCGCTGATGGCATTCAGCTGGGTCAGCGCGTCTGTCAGATCCTCGCCCTCCAGATGGGCGATCTTCAAAAAGCTGTCCAGATACATCTGCTCCAGGTCATAATCCTGTGAAATAATACCGCAGATGAAACCGATGAACTCATCACAATTCTTAAGCGGATAATCAGCTACATTGATAAGACGAACCTTGTTGTCAAGCTCATGCATATGCTTGGTATTTTTATCCAGGTATACGATATTGCCTGACGCTGTCTTAATCTGGCTGTTTACTCTGTCCAGCAAATGTTTTGTCTTTCCGTCTCCCTTACTTCCTACAATTAACTGCACCATAGCCGTGTCCTCCTTGGTTTTCCCATTTTTCTTTCAAGAACAGTTTCAACATTACTCCGTCCTTTTTTAGATAATACCAGTATAGTCGATCTGCCCTAAAAACACAACTATTATTTACTTTTTTTCTGACTAATTATACAATCTAATTATATAATTCTCTCCACTCCATATCGCCGCGATCCAGAGCCTTAATTAAAAGCTCCGCCGTAGCCAGGTTGGTCGCCAGCGGAATGTTGTACATATCGCAGAGCTTCACCACGTTGTTCACGTCCGGCTCGTGCTGCTTGGGATTCAGCGGATCGCGCAGAAAGATAACCAGATCCATCTGGTTATGCTCGATCTGTGCCGCCAGCTGCTGACCGCCGCCCAGATGGCCCGCCAGATACTTATGCACATTCAGATTCGTAACCTCCACGATCAGCCGGCCGGTGGTACCCGTCGCATAGAGTTCATGTTTGCTGAGAATTCCTCTGTACGCAATACAGAAATTCTGCATCAGTTTCTTTTTTGCATCATGTGCGATTAATCCAATGTTCATAGGAACACCCCCAAGTTAGTATTTTTTCGGCTGCAAACCGACATTCAACACAAATCCTATCGCCATGAAAAGCGTCAGAAGCGACGTCAGTCCATAGCTCACAAAGGGCAGTGGAATTCCCGTATTCGGGAAGATTCCTGTTGCAACGCAGATGTTGACAAAACTCTGAAATCCGATATAGCCTGCCACACCGCAGCAGATCAATGTGCCCGAAAATTCTCTGGATCTTTTACCAATCCAGATACATTCTATCACAATCAGCGCCAATAGTAAAATAATTGTTGCGCAACCGATAAAACCAAGCTCTTCCCCTGCCACCGCGAAGATAAAATCCGTCTGGGGCTCGGCAATAAAGCTGCCGTTTTTGACCGAAGAGACCAGATTATTGTTCAATCCCTTTCCCACCAGCTGACCGGAACCAATGGCCATGATGGAATTCTGCTGCTGGTAAGCGTTGTCCGCGTACTTGGTCGGATTCAGCCAGGCCATAATACGAAGCCATGCATAATGATCGAGAATCTTCTGATCCGGCTGCATAATCAGACTGATGAAAATCACCGCCGCCGGGATCCCCACGGCCAGCACCCCGCCGATGAGCTTGTAACTTAAGCCCGAGATAAAAAGCAGGATGGCAAAGGTCATGCAGATAGAAATCGTCGTGGACAGGTCCGGCTGGCTCTTGATCAGAGCCGCAGGAACCGCGAAAAGCGCCGCCAGCAGGCCCAGCATCTTCCAGGTATTCAGGTTCTCCCGGTACTTTTCCAGCATTTTCGCGAAGAACAGAATCAACAGCAGCTTTGAAAGCTCTGAGGGCTGAAAGCGGAAGCCTCCGATCTTCAGCCATCTCACCGCTCCGTTGGCGTCGTCACCTAAAGGCGTCTTCACAAGAAGCAGCAGGAGCACATTAAATCCGTAAAGCAGCCAGTAAAACTTCAAAACCCAGTTGTAATCAATCAATGAGACTACAATCATGGCTACGGTTCCCAGAAAAAGTCCTACAATCTGCTGACTCTGTACGGATTTCTCTGCGCTTCCGATGACCAGAATTCCGATAATACTGATAGCATACACATAACACACAAGTCTGAATCTGTAATCCCTCAATCGATACTGTTTAAACATAAATCTCCTCTTGTATCAGGTTAGTCCTATCTCATCTGATCCTTATGCTTCAGATCCTTGATGGGAATGTTTGCGCACAGGGCCGGCACACGGCCGTTCTGTCCGTCGGACTCGGTCTGGGTAATCTGAATGTCCAGATTTTCGCAGTCGATCTCCATATATTTTGAGATAACCTTGATGATATCATTTTTGATCAGTTCCATTACTTCAGGGGAACAGTTTGCCCGGTCAGAGATCAGAAGCAGCTTCAATCTGTCCTTGGCCACGTCTCCCGAACTCTTTCTCCGGAAAAAATCCATTAATGCCATTTTCCTTCTCCCCCTTTACTTATTTGAACAGCTTTGCCAGCTTTGAGAAAAATCCGTTGTTCACATCCAGATTCATCAGCGGCACATCTTCGCCCATAATACGCTTACAGATATTCATGTAGGCAGTTCCGGCCAGAGAAGAATCACCGGCCAGCGGCTCGCCCTGGTTGGTGGCCACTACGATGCTCTCGTCATCCGGTACCGCGCCGATGAGATCGATGGACAGAATGTCGATGACGTCCTCGATGGACATCATGTCGCCCCGCTTCACCATATCCATGCGCAGACGGTTTACGATCAGGTTGATCTTATGGATATCATTGGCCTCCAGAAGTCCGATGATACGGTCCGCGTCGCGGATGGCGGAGACCTCCGGCGTGGTGACGATCAGAGCGCAATCCGCTGCCGCAATGGCATTTTTAAAGCCCTGCTCGATGCCGGCCGGGCAGTCCAGCAGTATGTAGTCGAATTCCGATCTCAGCTCGTCGATAAGCTTCTTCATCTGCTCCGGATTTACCGCTGTCTTATCACGCGTCTGAGCCGAAGGAAGGAGGAAGAGGTTGGAATACCGCTTGTCCTTGATGAGTGCCTGCTTCATCCGGCAGTTGCCCTCTACCACGTCTACCAGATTGTATACAATCCGGTTCTCCAGACCCATAACCACATCCAGATTCCGCAGTCCGATATCTGTATCGATCATCACAACACTTTTGCCCAGCTTCGCAAGTCCTGTTCCAATATTTGCGGTGGAGGTGGTTTTTCCCACGCCGCCTTTACCGGATGTAATTACAATTACTTCACTCATACCTTTTTTCCTCCAAAGATTTTCTTATAATTTGATATCATTTAATACATCTTTTGTAATGGGCTCTATATAAATGTTCCCATCTTCCACAAATGCGATCTTTGGCGTATCATCCGCCTTTTTCTTCCGTCTGGCCGCTCCGTCGGAGCTGCGGGCAATCACATCGCCGATGCGGATCTGCATGGGATCCATGGAAAGAGCCGCCACAAAGGCTCTCTCATTCCCTGCTGCGCCCACAAACACATTGCCCTTCAGGGCTCCCAGTACGATGACGTTTCCTTTGGACACCACCCGGGCTCCCGGGTTCACGTCGCCCAGAATGATGATGCTGGTCTCCGATTCCAGTACCTGACCGGAACGTAAGGTTCCCTTGTAAAACCGGCCGTCCTGCAGATTGGTCAGATCGTGGTCTCCAGGGGCTTCCGCCCGGCCGGTCTGCCGCTCTACGGCCTGCTTCATGGTCTGTTCAGTCACCTGATTTTCATCCACCAGGCAGACTACCTGAATCTGACAGCTCGCTTCGATCACTTCCACAAGCTCTTCTTCCTCCGCTGTACTTAAAGATCTTCCCTGAAAACAGAGGGCCATCTGGGCATTGCCGAAAAATTTGGCCGAAGCGCTGAACTTCTCAGCCACTTCCTTCTTTATGGTATCCCAGTCGGGCTGTTCGTCCAGAACGACGTTCAGTCCGTACCGGTTGCTTTTTATGATAACTGACTGATTTGACATCACTTTCACTCCTAATCACCGATAGTCTGTCCGGTGGAACCGCTGGCAGTTCCGCTCACAATCTCCGCCTCATCCGCAAGATTAAAGTAGTATTTGAACACGTCCGCGCCCACCTCCGCGCAGTTGGCGGATGTATATCCGTTGGCGATACGGACGGCGATGGCAATCTCCGGACTCTCATAGGGCGCAAAGCCCACAAACAACGCATGGTTCGGATGGCTCTTGCTCTGCTGCGCCGTACCGGTCTTGCCGGCCACATTCAGTCCCAGATCGCTTAAGACGTTCAGAGACTTGGTGTTTTCAGCCACCAGGCGCATACCCTGCTGTACCGCGTTCCAGCTGCTGTCCGCGATCTGCACCTGATTATGCAGCGCCGGCTCGTACTCCTGAATCAGGGTACCGTCGGTCTCTGTCAGCTTGTCAAGAAGTGTCAGGTCATAGCAGTTTCCGCGGTTGGCCAGAGTCGCCACATAGCGGGCGATATGGGACAGCGAATAGCTGTTCGTGCCCTGTCCGATGGCGGAACGCACGGCGTCCGTATCGGAAATTCGCGGCTCATACTCGGAGATCTCCAGTCCGGATTTATCACCCAGGCCGAACATTCTGGCGTATTTTTCCAGTTTTGTCAGGCCTGCCTCCACATTGTACCCGCTTGCGCTTCGTCCGCCCGCCAGGCGGTATCCCACCTCATAAAAGAAGACGTTACATGAATCACGGATGGCCGTGGTCACGGTCTCGTTGCCGTGATGACCGCCGTACTGGTTAAAGATCCAGCAGGTCGGAGACGGCGTAATCTCCGTAAATACGCCGGACGCGTAAATGGTCGTGGATGGCGTAATCACGCCTTCTTCCAGACCCGCAATCGCCGTAATGGGCTTAAAAGTAGAACCGGGCGCCAGATTTTCCTGGGTCACACGGTTGACAAAGGGTGACGACAGGTCTTTCCGCAGGCTATTATAGTAATCAGAATCCATCACATTGGTCAGCCGGTTATTGTCATAGCTGGGATAGGTCACACAGGCCAGGGTCTGACCGGTCTTCGTATCCACCACTACGATGCCGCCGCTGCAGGGCTCCAGCGCCAGCTGAGCCGGGGTGAGCTCCAGGTTCCGAATCTTATCCAGCATAAAGCTGTAGGAACTTAAAGCTCCGGAATTCAGCTTTGATACGGTATCTTCATCATATTCTAACACATTCTGGTCATATAATAAAAGACAAATTTCTCTTCCGGATACCTGATCACTGAGCAGCATATACTTATAGAGCATCTTGCCAAACTCCGCGTCCTCCAGAAGGCTGTCCCGGATATAGTCCAGCACCGACTGGTAAATCTCTGCGGAATCCAGGTAAGGATTATCGCCGGAAATCTTCGTCACATCGATCCAGTTTTTAGAAATTGCGTACTGGAGATACTCCCGAAGACTGATGGTCTCGTCGGTGGTCCAGGCCACATAGGTGGCGTCTGATGTGTCCACCGCGTCCTTCATCAGCACCTGACTGTCGCCCATCAGCACATTGGCCACGATATAGCTCATGTAATTCTTCATCTCTTTGGAGAGGTTCTGATAGGCCACCGCATTGTCGGAGTTCAGTTCCGCAATCAGACTGTCCACCGTGTTCTGAAGCTTGATCTGGAAACGGCTGTATACACTCTTTTCCAGATCCGTAGCGTCATCCGCGTTAAAATGCGTGATATCAATGATATAATTGTTGATCAGCGCGTAATATACATCGTAGATCGGAATCATAATCTTGGACGCGCTGGGATTGGGCCCTGGATTGTATTCCTTCGTGTTCTCGATCTTGGAAATCAAAATACCGGCCAGCTTCTGCTCAAGAATATTGTAGCAGGCCATCTGCAGCTCCTTGTCAATGGTCAGATAGACGTCATTGCCCGGAACCGCGTCCTTCTGCTCGGACATCTCCAGAATCCGTCCCACACTGTCCACATACATTTTCTCGTAGCCCTTGGTCCCCTGAAGCTCCGTCTCCATATACTGCTCGATACCGGCCTTGCCGACGATATCATTGAGCTCATAGTCGGGATTTTCCTCCTGGAGGCTGTCCAGCTCATCCTGGGAGGCTTTGCCGATATAACCGATGATCGGCGCGAAATACTTGCTGTCCGGGTAGACTCTCCGGCTGCTCTCCGCGATCTCCGCGCCCTGCAGCTCGCTCTGGTTCTCCAGAACGGCCGCCACCGTCTCATCCGAGACGTCGCTGGCCACGGTTGTCGCCACGTACCGCTTGTAGTTATTGGCGGAAATACCAAACCGGATGGTCGCTATCTTCAGCTGCTCCTCCGGCGTATAACCGGATGCGCTAATCCCATATTTTTCCTGTTCCTCCTCCGTATAGGAGCTGCGGATATCATATTTCTTTTCTCCGCACAGATAAGCCATCAGCTCGTCCGCCGAGGCGAGCTCCTGCTTCGGCTCCAGCTCGCTTATCTTAGTCTTGCCATATACGTCCGCTTTTAAACGGAGAAGGGAATTTCCTTCCAGGGAATATTCATAATGTCCGTTGTTGTATACAATCCCCAAATCGCTGACAACGCTGTCCCCGTTCTTCTCAATCAGCTGAATCAGCCGGTAGATGGTATCATTGAGCTTGGGATTCTTGGTTTTGCTGGCATAGGTGCCGTTATCCTGGATGGTTACCGAATAGGACAGCTCGCTGTACGCAAGCAGCTCTCCGTTCCGATCGTAGATGTTTCCCCTGGTACTGGCCACCGACACCTCGCGCTCAGTCTTCAGGGAAAAGGATTCCTGATAGTCGCCGCCCTTTACAATCTGCAGATAAAACACCCGTTGCAAAAGAATGCCAAACAGGACCACGAAAGCCACGCCCAGTACAAAGATACGTGATTTTATTAAATTATTTAAGGCTTCTTTGATTTCGTCCAACAATCGTTTCTAACTCCTCTGTCTTATTGTCCGTCTGTCCCCGCCTCATTGTTATCTTTATAAGGAATCACGGGAGAAATGATTTTGCTCTCCCCCTCCTCTTTTTCCTTCTTCTCCAGCCAGTGATTCAGCAACCGGATCACCCGGTAGAACACAATGGTCACCACGACGGTGTACACCAGCTCCGGAAGAATAATGTGCGCAAAATAGAATCCGAACTGGAACCGGCTCCGCAAAAGGAACAGGAAAAAATAGACGCTCAGTCCATACACCAGCTCTGACAGCGCTATCCAGACCATGGGAAGCTTGATATCCTCATCGTAGAACATCCGATGAAACAGGCCGCTTCCGTATCCCAGGAACATGTACAGAAGACTGTAAAAGCCAAACAGCTGACCGAAGAAAATGTCTGTCAGCAGTCCGGAAAAGAAACCTACTGCCATGCCCTCCTTTTCTCCCCGCATGAACCCTAAGGAGGATGTCACAATCAGCAGCAGATTTGGCACAATTCCGGCCAGGGACAGTGTCTGGAACACGGTACACTGCAGGATAAAGCATACGATAATCAGAAGAGCTTCTATGATTTTACGTCTCATCCTTTTCACTCCTGTCCTATTCTTCCTCGGTCTGCTTCAAATCGGTAATAACGAGCACCGAATGCAGATGCTCAAAATCCACGGCCGGCGTCAGGGTGCCGGACCTGGTCAGGTTATTGGGATCCAGACTCAGCTCATTGATATAGCCGATGAGCAGTCCCGCGTGGTACTTATCACTCACGTGGGAAGTTACAATCGTGTCGCCGATGTTGGCTTTTCCTTCTGTATCCCGCAGCTGGGAAAGCGGAATCAGACCGGATTCCATCAACTGCAGATCGCCCTTTACAAAGCAGAGATCTGAAGTAGAGAGCACCTGGGCGCTGACCTCGCTCATATCGTCGATGATGGAGCGCACCTGGGCCCAGTTATCGCCCACCTTAGTCACGATGCCTACCAGGCCGCTGCCCGCGATGACATTCATATCCACGGCGATCCCGTCCCTGCTGCCCTTGTCGATCACAAAGGTATTGAACCAGTTGCCGGAATCGCTGGCAATGATATTGGCCGCCACCTTACTGTATTCGCCGTAAGTCTGATCCAGGTTGTAAAGTTCTTCCAGTTCCTGCAGACGGTACTGATTCTGCATCAGCCGGCTGTTCTCCAGGGTCAGGGCGTCCACCTGCTCCTGCAGGGCCTGCTTCTCCGCCTGGGCGTCCGCCAGATCCTGCAGGCTGTCGCTCTTATCCCGGAACCAGCCGCCCACGCTGTTGATCCCCCGCTCAAAGGGCACGAACACGTAGCCGGTGATCCGCCCCAGAGTGCTGCCCGCAAAGCCGGTGGCGTAGGACGCGTACATCATTCCGATACAAAGAATCGCCAGCGCCGCGAATATGTATCTGGGCGGCACTGTAATATGATTTTTTTTCTTCATACTTCACCTGATATTACTTAGTTATAATTCTGCTCTTTGGTCACAAAGGTCAGGTTCTTAAACTTCTTCTCCTTGATCACCCGCTCCAGACCTCTGGCCACGCACTCCTCGGGCTTATCGACCAGATTTACCTTGATGTTGGTAGCGTCCGCAATGAGCTTGTCAAGTCCCTTTAAGTTAGCCACGCCGCCGGTCAGGAAGATACCATTGCGGATGATGTCCACGCCCAGCTCGGGCGGCGTTCTCTCCAAAATCACTTTGATGGCGTCCACGATGGACTTCAGGTTCTCAGCGATGGCATTTGCCACAAAGTCCGCGGTAATTTCCAGAAGAGCCGGAAGTCCGAGAGCCATATTGCGGCCGCAGATCTCCCGCTTGGAGGTCGTGTCGCCCGGCTGATAGCCCAGCTCATTTTTCAGAATCTCGGCCGTCTTATTGCCGATGAAATATCCGTACTCCCGGCGGATGGCGTTGGCGATGGCCTCGTCGATCTTATTGCCGCCGTTCTTGATGAGCTTGCTGGTGACGGTTCCGCCCAGGGACAGGATGGAAATCTCGGTGGTATCCGCTCCCACATCCACGATCATGATACCCTGAGACTGGGTTACGTCAAGGCCAAGGCCGAGACCTGCTGCCACCGGCTTGTCAATCATCTGGATGTTTCTGGACTTGAGGCCGGTTCCCTGAATCAGGGTGCTGAACACACGGTCCTGTACGTCGGTGGGCAGTGCCACCACGAACTCCGCGCCCTTTAAGCTGCCCTTGGTATGGGTCTCCAGGAAGGCCTTCAAAAATTCCTGCATATAGGTAATGCTGGCTACGGTTCCAAAGGACATGGGATAAAGCACCTCGATGTTGGACGGCGCCTTCTCATGCATTTCAAAGGCCTCGTCGCCGTAGGAGATCATTCCCTTTTTCTCCTCAATAGCCACCATATTCTTTTCACAGTAAATGGTATCGCTTTCCTTGCTGTAGATTTTGATGCTGCTTGTACCAAAGTCGCATCCGAAACTCTGTGCAGACATTTCTTCTCCTCACTTTCTCTAATGTAACTGTTCAGTACCTTCACAGTTGCATCGATGCAAAATCCATGAAAATCGACTTCGCCGATGGGATTTTGCACACCTGAATCACTTTCCTGCGTCTTCAGTAACAAGTGCTTCAGGCTGTGATGTACTGAACTGTCATTATTAATTTTCTTCTGATAGTATTCCCCGCTCCCGAAAGGAGCTATAACAATGATCACCTATAATAATATGATCCAAAAGCTGGATACCCAGCATTTCTCCTGTTTTGTAAATGCGGTGCGTCATACGGACGTCCTCCGGACTGGGCGCAGGATCGCCGCTGGGATGGTTGTGTACCAGCACCAGCCTTACCGCGTGGCAGGTAAGCGCCTCCATGAAAATCTCCCGTGGGGAAATCAGGGACGCGTTCACAGTTCCCTTGAACATGAGCTTTTCTTTTAAAAGCTTATTTCTGGTGTTCAGGAAAAGCACATGCAACTGTTCCTGCTCCGCATAGCGCAAATCCTCCATGAAATAATCGGCGATGGTCTCCGGCGTGTCAAAAGCCAGACGCTGCGCTGCCTCCGCCCTGGCCATCCGGGCTGCCAGCTCCGCCACACATTTGAGCTGCACGGCCTTCACCTGCCCGACGCCTCTCACTTCCATCAGGCGTTCCAGCGCTATCCGGTTCAGGCCTTTCAGGCCCTCATAGCCCGGCAGACTTAAGATTCTGCCCGCCAGCTGACAGGCGTTTTCTCCCAGGGTGCCGGTCCGCATGACCACTGCCAGCAGTTCCCCGTCGGACAGTGCCCCGGCTCCGTACTTCACGCATTTCTCATAGGGGCGTTCTTCCTTGTATAATTCTTTCATGGTCGTTGTACTCATTCCCGTTCCTTTCTGCTCTCCAGGCAGCGGATCAGACGTACAACTTTGCAGCTTTTTTCTGGGACTGCTACAGCCTCCGGTAAATGATAATCGCGATCACCACGCCAATGATGCTGGCAATCGAGATCTGAATGGTCAGGCCGAAGGTCAGCACCATCAGCCCCAAATCCAGCACAATGGGATTCTCCAGGCCGAAGCTCTGTCCGTAATTAAGCCAGGCCAGGCCCGATACATTGGCCGTCAGCATACCGATAAAGCCTCCCAGTACAATGCCGGAAAGCAGCATAATCAGCAGCACCCAGCCGTTCTTTGATCTCATAAACTCCCTCCGTCTTTTGTCTACATATCACATTTTATCATAGCACAAAGGCTTCCGCTTGTATACAAAAAAAATCCTAAAGTTCTCTTAAGATGTCGCCAGATTTCTACAATATCTTCCAGCTATCGCCTCAGCCGTTTTGACGCCGTCCATGGCCGCCGAGGTGATGCCGCCCGCGTAACCAGCACCTTCACCGCAGGGATAGAGGCCCTGCACTGTACTCTCCTGATTTTCTCCACGCAAGATCCGCACCGGCGATGACGTCCGGCTTTCCACGCCGGAAAGCACTGCGTCCGCCCGGGCGAAGCCGGGAATCAGGTGCTCGGAGCCCTCGATGCCTTCCTCCAGGGCCGCCGAAAGCTGCGCCGGGAAGATGCCCCGCACGTCGCCGAAGGTCCAGGCGCCCTTCATGCAGGGCTCCACCTCGCCGAGCGCGGTACTGACCGTATGCTGCCGGAAATCCCCCAGCAGCTGCACCGGTACCTTTCCGCCGCCTGCCTGATAAGCCGCCCGTTCCAGCCTCCGCTGAAATTCCACGCCGGAAAGTAAATCATCGCCGCCAAAATCCTCGGGCCGCACTGTGACAATCATGGCACTGTTGGCATTGCGGCTGTCCCGGGCCTGATAACTCATGCCGTTGACGGCAAGTCCGCCCTCCTCAGAGGAGGCGTTCACCACGTAGCCGCCCGGGCACATACAGAAGGAATAGACGCCCCGGTCGCCGCTGACTTTACGGGTCACCTTATAAGCCGCGGTCGGGAGAGCCTTCGGATAGCCCTCACCGTACTGGCTCACATTGATCATATCCTGCGGATGCTCGATGCGGACGCCCACCGCAAAAGCCTTGCGCTCCATGGGAACCGCCCGGTCTTTTAACATGGCAAAAGTATCCCGGGCACTGTGGCCGATGGCCAGCACCAGCACCTCCGTCTCCAGATATGCCGCCTCCTGTTCCGGCACATCATTGCACTTTGTATACACGCCCCGCACCCGGCCATCCCGGATGTCAATGTCCGTAAGCTGCGTACCGAAACGCACCTCGCCGCCGAGACTTTCGATTTCTTTTCGAATATGCTCCACCACGCTGATGAGCACGTCGGTGCCCAGATGGGGCTTATTCCAGTAGAGAATCTCCTCTGGCGCGCCCGCCTGCACAAAGGTCTGAAGCACCAGGCGGCCTCTGCCCGCCGGATCCTTGACCAGAGTGTTCAGCTTGCCGTCGGAGAAGGTTCCGGCTCCGCCCTCGCCAAATTGTACGTTAGAATTCGGCGCAAGCGCCCCACCATTCCAGAAGCGATCCACAGTCTCCTTTCGCTTTCTGGCGGCCTCGCCCCGCTCCAGAAGGATGGGTCGATAACCCGCTCTGGCCAGCATCAGGCCGCAGAACAGGCCTGCGGGACCGGTTCCCACGATAACCGGACGGTGCTCCAGCTTCTCAGAGCCCGGCTCCGGGAACTGATAGCGCTTTTTTTCTACCCGCGCCACATTCCGGTTATGCAGCTTCTTTAGCAGCTTTTCCTCACCTTTCAGCTTCACATCCACCGTATACACATAGGAAATAGGCTTTTTCCGGGCGTCGATGGATTTCTTCTGAATGGTCAGATTTTCGATTTTATCGGAAGACGTCTTAAGCTCCCGGGCCGCCGCCTGTAAAAGGGCCAGCCCGTCATGCTCCACCGGAAGCTTGATTTGACTGATTCGAATCATACATTTCCTCCTCTCCGGCTGATGCCGCGCTCACGCCTGCCAGCCAGCCACTGCTCCAGGCCCACTGGAGATTGTAGCCGCCGCAGGCTCCGTCCACGTCCAGAATCTCGCCTGCCAGATACAGGCCCGGCGCCTTCCGGGATTCCATGGTGGCCGGATCCACTTCCCGCAGGTCCACACCGCCGGAGCAGACCTGTGCCTGGGAAAAATCGCCGCTTCCCGTGATCTCCGTCTCAAAATGAAGGATCGCATGGGCCAGCCTGGTAAGCTCTGTCTCCGTCCAGTCCTCCGCCCTTTTCTTTCCTTTGGCAAGGCCGCTGCGCTCCAGCACACAGCCGATCATCTTTGCCGGAAGCAGGCCGGTCAGAAACTGCTCACCGAGCTTATAGGAGTTCTGCTCCCTTCTGTTCTTTAAAAATGTCAGGAACTGCGCTTCATCAAACAGCGGCATCAGGTTCAGCACTGCCTGTACCTTTTTTCCCACGTCCAGGGCCCGCACTGCATAGCGGCTCACCTGAAAGACCGGGATGCCGGAAATCCCATTCTTCGTGAACTGCACCTCGCCCTGATCGGAGGCCAGCAATTTTTTCTCGGTATATACCTCTACTTTAGCGTCCATTCGGACGCCCGCCAGCTTTTCAAATATCTTTTCTTTACACCGAAGCTGTACCAGAGCCGGAAGCGGCCTGACAATCCGGTGTCCCAGGCTCCTCGCCAGTGTATAGCCGCTGCCATCGGAGCCGGTCTCCGGGGCCGCCTTGGATCCGGCTGTCAGAATCACCGCGTCCGCCGGATAGCTCCACCCCTCGGTCCGCACCTGAAAGCCTTTCTCTGTCCGGGTAAGCCCTAAAGCTTCCGTATTCAATGCCAGCTTTACACCCAGATGCTCCGCCTCCAGCCGCAGAACCTCCGCCACGGAAGCCGCCTGATCACTGTAGGGGTAGAGATAACCGTTCCGGTTTTTGGTAAATATCCCAAATTCTGTAAATTTATTCAGTGTATCCTGTATGCCGACCCGTTCCAACACCTGTGCCGGGAAGCCCGGCTCGGAGGTCCGGTAATGGGTCAGGCTCTGATCGGTGTTCGTCAGATTGCAGCGTCCATTGCCGGTGACCAGTATTTTCTTTCCCACCTGCTTATTTCTTTCAAGCAAAGTCACTTTCGCGCCGCTTTCTGCCGCCGCAATGGCCGCCATGAGCCCGGCGGCGCCGCCTCCCACTACCACTACCTTTTTCATCCGTTTCTCCTTATAACTGTACCAGACCTGCGTCTGCCATTTTCTGCAGGGACATGAGGATACCCAGCTTCGCATGAGGCCAGGTCAGACCGCCCTGGAAATAGACCGCGTAAGGCGGCTTAATGGGGCCGTCCGCAGACAGCTCGATGGAGGATCCCTGTACAAAGGCTCCGGCTGCCATGATCACGTCGCTGTCGTAGCCCGGCATCGCCCAGGGCTCCGGGGTTACATAGCTGTCCACCGGCGCTGCTGCCTGGATGCCCTGGCAGAAGGCAATGACGCCCTCGGGCTTTCCGAAGGTCACGGCCTGGATGATGTCATGACGGCTCTCGGTGCTGTCCGGAACCACCGCGAAGCCCAGCTTCTCATAGATATTGGCTGCGAAAATCGCGCCCTTTAAGGCTGCCGCCGTCACGGTCGGAGCCAGGAAAAAGCCCTGATAGAAGCTGGTCATGACGCCTAAGGAAGCGCCCACCTCTTTGCCCAGGCCCGGAGATGTCAGGCGGTAAGCCGCGTTTTCCACATACTGCTCTTTGCCGACGATGTAGCCGCCGATGGGAGCCAGGCCGCCGCCCGGATTTTTGATGAGGGAGCCCACGCAGAGATCGGCACCCACGTCGGTGGGCTCGATACGCTCTACAAACTCTCCATAGCAGTTATCCACCATGCAGATCACGTCGGGTTTTCTTTCTTTTATAAATGCGATCAGCTCTCCGATCCGCTGTACGGACAGGGTTGGACGAGTCTGATAGCCCTTGGAACGCTGGATGGTGACCAGCTTTGTCTTCTCATTTAAAGCTGCCTCGATGGCCGGATAGTCGAAGCTTCCGTCCTCTTTTAAGTCCACCTGACGGTAGGTGACGCCGTACTCGGCCAGGGAACCCTTGGACGGGCGGATACCGATGACCTCCTCCAGGGTGTCGTAGGGCTTGCCCACCGGGGAAAGGAGCTCGTCTCCGGGACGTAAGTTTCCGGACAGGGCTACCGCCAATGCGTGGGTGCCACAGGCAATCTGCGGGCGCACCAGGGCTGCCTCCGCGTGAAAGGCCGTGGCATAGACCTCTTCCAGCTTGTCTCTTCCCAGATCGTTGTAGCCATAGCCGCTGGTGGCCGCGAAGCAGGCCGCCTCCACGCGGTTTTTCTGCATGGCTCCCACGACCTTGAGCTGATTGTACTCGGCGGTCTCGTCGATTTTGTCAAAGCGCTCTTTTAAGCCTTTTTCTATCTCCTGTCCAAATGCGTATACGGCGGGGCTGATGCCCAGCTCCCGGTACATGGTTTCTGTCTGTGTCATTTTAGAATTCCTCTTTCTTTTAGTATTTTCAGCATAAACGCAAGAATTTTCTCTTCATCATATCCGTATTCCGGTTTTTCTGCCCAGATTACGTCCCGCTCCCGCCTGAACCAGGTGAGCTGGCGCTTGGCAAAATGGCGGGTATCCCGCTTCAGGATGCGGACGGCCTCTTCCAGGGGGATCACGCCGTCCAGGTAGTCCAGGATTTCTTTGTATCCCAGGCCCTGCATGGAAACCATGCCGCGCTTGCAGCCTTCGTTTTTGAGGCTCTGTACTTCTTCCACCAGACCGTCTTTCATCATTTCATCTACGCGCTGGTCGATGCGGGCGTAGAGTTTTTCCCGGTCGTCATTCAGGACGAAGTAAGCGAAGTTATAGGGGGATGTTTTTTCCCGCTGTTCTTCGTTGTGGTCGGAAATGCGTTCGCCGGTGAGCTCATAGTATTCCAAGGCGCGAATAACGCGCTTGACATTGTTGGCATGGATTTCTTCGGCGGCTTTCGGATCTACGGTGGCCAGACGGGCGTGAAGGGCTTCGGGGCCTTCTTCGATGGCCTGGGTTTCCAGTTTCGCACGAACCCTCACGTTCTCTTCATTTTCGGTGAAGTCGATGTCGTAGAGTAATGCCTGGATGTAGAAGCCAGTGCCGCCGGTCAGGATGGGGATGTGGCCGCGGGTCCAGATGTCTTCCATGGCAGTTTTTGCCATTTTCTGGAAGAGAACGACATTAAAGTCTTCTTTTGGATCTAAGACGTCGATCAGGTGGTGAGGGACGCCCTGCATCTCGGCCGGACGGATTTTTGCAGACCCGATGTCCATGCGGCGGTAGACTTGCATGGAGTCGGCGGAGACGATTTCGCCGTTGATGGCTTTCGCGAGATTTATGGATAGTTTGGTTTTGCCTGCGGCGGTGGGGCCGGTCAGGATGACTAAGGGCTTTTTCATGCAGACGTTCTCCTTAATTTATTGCAATCTGTTTTATTTTAGTATTAAACAGAAACTTTTTCAACCCGAAAAACGAGATAAAATACGCTTTGCGTAAATAAAGGCAGATAAGTTTTTTCTTATCTGCCTTACTTTTTATGTGCTTTAGCCCTGCGTGAAACGGGACAGGAACTGTCTCGTACGCTCTTCTTTGGTGTGCCCAAAGACTTCTTCGGGCGTGCCTTTTTCAAGGATGCGGCCATCGTCCATGAAGATGACCTGGCTGGCTACATCGCGAGCGAAGGCCATTTCGTGGGTGACGATGATCATCGTTGTCTTCTGATCGGCCAGTTCTTTGATGACTTTCAGGACTTCTCCGGTCAACTCGGGATCCAGGGCTGACGTGGGTTCGTCGAAACAGAGGATATCGGGCTTCAGAGCCAGGGCGCGGGCGATGGCTACACGCTGGCACTGACCGCCGGAGAGCTGGTGGGGATAGTTGTTCATTCTGTCCGCCAGACCCATCTGGGTCAGGAGGCTTTTGGCCTCGGCCTCGATCTCTGCGTGGATTTCTTTTTTACGTGCTTTATAATCCGGCTGCTCTTTGGCCAGCAGCTCTTTGGCTAACATGACATTACCCAGGGCTGTGTACTGGGGGAACAGGTTGAAGGACTGGAACACCAGTCCAAAATGCAGCCGTTTTTTACGGATCTCGGATTCCTGTCTGGTTTCCGGATTGGCTGCGTCAAACAGGGTCTCGCCGTTTACCCGGATGACGCCGGTGTCGGGGTGCTCCAGGAAGTTCAGGCACCGCAGGAATGTGGTTTTGCCGCTTCCGGAGGATCCGATGATGGAGACGACGTCGCCTTTTTCCAGGGTGAAGCTGATATCTTTTAAGACTTCGGTTTTTCCGAAGGTTTTGCTTACGTGTTCTACTTCTAAGATTGCCATTCTTCTATCCTCTCCTTATTTATCTGCGCCACAGTGCGATCATGTTTTTAGGTAACAGGGAATTCCATTGGAATTTCCTGTTACCTGAAATAATCGAGTTTCCGCTCCAGACGATCCAGAAGGACTGTCAGAACGCCGTTGAAGATCAGATAGTAGACGGCAGTGAAGAACAGCGGCCAGATCTCGCCCGCAATGCCCTGGGAACCTTTCATGAAGGCCTGTCCGGCCCAGATGATCTCCTGGAGGGCGATGATGCGCGCCAGGGAGGTATCTTTTACCAGAGTGATGATTTCGTTGGACATGGGCGGTACGATCCGCTTAATCATCTGCATCAGCTTGACTTTGAAGAAGATCTGAGTCTTGGTCATGCCGAGCACCAGTCCTGCTTCTTCCTGGCCTGCCGGGACGCTCTGGATGCCGCCGCGGTAGATCTCGGAAAAGTAGCAGGCGTAGTTAAGGATGAAGGACAGGGACGCCGCCAGAAAGCGGCCGGTCTCCCCGCCGCCCCAGATCTGCTTATGCATAACCAGTCCCGGAAAATAAAAAATGATTAAAAGCTGGATCATAAGCGGCGTACCGCGTATGATCCAGACGATGAATTTGGATATCATGCTTAAGGGGCGGAATTTGGACATGGACCCAAAGGCTATTACCAGGCCCAAAGGTACCGCTCCTATCAACGTGACGAAGAATAATCTCAGTGTCTGCAGGAAGCCGCTGTTCAATGCTCCGAGAACAATCGGCATCTGTTCTATGATTCGTTCCATTTTACTTCTCTTTTGCTTTCGCTTTTATTTTATTCCTGTACTAGGGCTGCCTGTACGCCGTACTGCTCTGCGCAGGCCTTCATGCTGCCATCTGTGGTAGCATTAGCAAAGAACTCATCCAGCACTGCAGCCAGGTCGGAACCCTTCCGGAAGCCGACACCGTATTTCTCGCTGTTCAGGGCTACGGTGTAGGTCAGGTCTGCGTAGCTGGTTCCCTCGCCAATCATGGCTGCTGCCATCAGGGAGTCGATAACTGCCGCGTCAGAGGTTCCGCTCGCTACCTCAAGCAGGGCGTCAGACTGTGCCTTGACCGGTGTGTAATTCAGTCCCAGGGCGCTGACCTCAGCCTCTCCTGCGCTGCCTGCTTCTACTGCAAAGCTTAAATCCTTCAGACTGTCTGTATCCTGGTACTTGTCAGCCACGTCCTTCGGAACTACAACCACCTGCGCGTTGTTCAGGTACGCGTCGGTACACTCCATGGAGCTTGTCACTTCGTCGGTCAGTGTCATACCGTTCCATACGCAGTCAATGCTCTTGCCATCCAGCTCCAGCACCTTGTTGTCCCAGTCAATCTCTACGAACTCTACATCTACGCCCAGACTCTCTGCAAAGGCCTTTGCCATATCTGCGTCGAATCCGACCCAGTCGCCGTTCTCATCCTTATAATCCATGGGCTCAAAATCGGTGATTCCTACTACCAGAGTTCCCTTATCTACCACATAGGCCATGTCGCTGTCTTCGGAAGCGACTTCGGTGTCCTCACCGTCTGCCTCGTTCTCTGCCGCTGCATCCTCCGCATCTGTATTGGTCGCAACTTCCTCTTTGCCGGATGAACCACAGCCTGCCAGCATGGATGCTGCCATCACTCCACATAAAAATACGCTTAATACTTTCTTTTTCATAATGCTTCCTCCCACTGCCGCTTTTGCGGCGCTTTTATTTTGGGCCTTATCCACAGAACTCTCAGGCTCGTTCTTTCATTCTCTACTAATGAGTTACTGTACAACGATAAAGCGGTGGTACCGTTGTATTTTATCATTTGCCTTACGCTCTGTCAACCGCATTTTTACGCGTAACGGGTATTTTTTTCGTACTCCCGCTCCAAATCGTAGATCTTTTCCACCAGATGTTCCGGTTTTTCCAGTTGTTCTCCGGCTTCTGCGCACAGGCGTTCGTAATCCTCCAGGTATTCCTCCAACTGCTCTCCGCGGATGTTCTGCAGATCCATGGCCTGCTCGAAGTCTTCGTCGGACAATCCCAGACGCATGGCAAATATGTACTCCTTTAAGACCTCCGGATCCTTCTGGTACTGCCAGGAAGTGCGGAATGCCTGCGCCGCCCGCCCGAACTGGAAAAGGCGGCAATAGCAGACGCCCAGATTATTCCAGACATGAGCATAAAATTCCACGCCCAGCCGGTCGCTCTGGCGGATATCCAGGATCTTCTCATATTCATAGATGGCCGCCAGATAGTTGTCATTGATGAAGTATTCATCAGCCCGGAGCTTCATCCGCTCCTGCTCCTGGTAGGTGTTCAGCACCTTCATCCGGGAGGACAGCTCCGTCAGCTCTTCCTGGGTATAATAGTTGACGCTCCGAAGAATCGTCAGCACCATATTCTGGATACTGCTTCCGGCTTCGTCTCCCTTTTTCAGCTTCTCGGCCAGTTCCGGGTTATGGGCCTCATTTCGAAGCCAGTCCCAGAGCCGCTCGCCCAGCATCTGGCGATCCACCAGATAGATATTTTCATACAGGAAAAAGGCCAGCTCCTCCATGGAGTACAGGCGGATGCCCATGCTTTCTATGTAATAAGGACTTTTTACCAGCTCATCCCGGCAAATCAGTACCGCTCCCATGCTCACGCGCCTCCTTCCTGGCTCAGATCCACCACTTCATTCCAGACCAGATCCGAGGAGGGGAACAGCTCCCCAAAACCCAGATCCCGAACCTCTATCCGCAGCTTTTCCACGCTTTCAAATTCCACCGCGATGTGAAGTCTGGTGGTCCTGGGAGGGCGCTCCGGAATACCGGTAAGCGTCATGCTCTCCCGCAGGGTCGTATTTCCCTGCATGGGTTTTAAGATAAATTCCAGCACCGGTTCCTCTAAAAGCAGGGCCTCGCACTCCGCCTTGGCCTCATACCAGCTGGTTCCCGCGTTTAAAAGTGTATACAGGCTCTCCCTGCCCGCCCCCGGCGCGCGAAGCCCCACATTGTAGGGAATCTTATCCTCGCCCAGAAACACATACGCCCGCTCCTCCGGGTTTTTCAGCTCATCCATAGCCCGGTAACAGGCCCCTTTGGCAAATAAATTATTGCCTGCGAAGACGCGCTTTCCGGCGCCACAGAGAATCTTCAGACTCTCCTCATACCATTTTCCATCGAAGCCCTCTCCCACCAGGAATACCGAGGATACCGGACGGCCGCCAAAGATATCGCGGGCAATACCGGCCAGAGCCAGATCCTTCTCTGTATCTGTATAATTTCCGAAAGAGACCTGCCATTTTTCCTCCTTCTCCGCCCGGGCCATGACCGGAATGGTCCGACCGTTCACATTCAGCACGGTGCTTCGAAGTTCTCCGCCCCCGCAGGCAAATAATACAGCCTGGTGCCTCCAGATTTCCCGGGACTGGTGCAGCACATAGGCACAGAAACTCTCCTCCCGGGACTGAACAAAAATCCGGCTCTCCGGAATGCCGATCATCTGCATGGCAAGCCGCCGAAGCTCCGCCACGGCCTGCTCGTCCGCCTGCTCCACAGAGAATACCACGGCCGCCGCCTCATGAATCTTGCCGTAGGGCTTCAGAAGACGCATAGCCTTTTTCAGGAAACTTTCTGTAGTCTCCGTAGGGATTCGGTATTTCTCCGTTCCGGGCTCCACGGCCACGGAGACGGGCTCTTTTGATTTTTCATTCCAGCAGCAGATCTGCGAAGTCTCATTTCCCAGATCAAACCCGATTACAAAGGTTCCCACTGTCTGTTACCTCCTTGTTCCTTGGGGACAAAAAACTTTTGCCCCCCAACTTCATTTTAAGGAAAACATGGTTTCCACCAGGAATTTCTTCTTTCCGTATTCCTCATACTGCCGCTCCAATGTCGGCATGTCGTGTTCGGACAGGGAGCGGGCCATCTCATAGACGGAGGCGTACTTGGTGCCAGTCACCAGCGGATCCTCTTCCCCCTCCACGAAGCTGCGATCCGGCGTGGGATGTTCGCCCTCTTCGTCCTCCTCGGTCACAAACCAGGTCAGGCGATCGCCGTAAAACAGGGTAAATTCCTTCACGAACAGTCCAGGTTCCACCGGATACAGGCGTTCGGCCACATAATTACAGTTTTTCATCCTGGGCGACTCGATGACATAATGGAGGATGACCTTATGCTCCGGATTGGCCCGGTACTCCACGAAGGTCTTATCCTCCAAAAGCTCGGAACGTCCCAGCCGGGCCAGCAGTGGCTTCATAAAGCAGAATCGAAGCTTCTTCTGAATGCAGACCTTCGTCATCCGCTCTGCCCGCAGCTCTTCGGCCTCACTCAGCTTCCGTTTTCCGGATAAATAACGCAAATAGGACAGTTCGCATACGGGAGCCAGCCCGGCTTCCCAGGCAATGGCCTGCTCCAGGTACCCGTAAAGTCCTTCCGGCACCCTCTCATCCCTGACGAAATCCTGCCAGCTCATCCAGGTAAGATAGGCCCGGGCCACCAGGCCATCGCCGCCAAGTGACCTGTAATCCTCAAAGATTCCGTAGGCCTCTTCCCGCACCTGTCCGGTAAATAGCATCTGCCCCAGGATCCGCTCTTCCAGGTCAAAGACGTCCAGCTCGAAGGCATGGGCTTCTTTCCAGACCTTCTCCATGACCGTCACTGAACCATAATAATAGCCGGAGAGATATTCCAGAATGCCTTCGTTGTATTTATGCTCCCGGAAGATATGGAGGCAGAGCTTCAGAAGAAACGCGTCCTCCTCGTACTCCAGCTCCCGCATTTTCCAGACAGCCAGCTTCAGCAGCAGCTTCACCCGCACCATGGAATAGTCATAAGTCCGAATCATATCCCAAGCGTCCCCGTACACACCCCGGAGAATCAGGATTTCCACATAGCGAGCCCGATCCTTGGGCGTCATCCGGGTGGTCTCGGTCACCAGGAATTCCTGATCCAGATCCTCCAAATCATGGTTTGCGTAGTAAAACTGCAGGATCTCCTGGCGCACGTCTTCTTTGTAATGGGCTGTGAAGCCGTCTATCTTCAGCACCCGCTTATAATTCTCCACATTTTCTTCGGTGAGCACATGACTCCGGGACATGCCGTCGCAGAGATAGAGATACAGACCCCTGTGGTAACGGAGCAGCTCCCGGCATTTATCCACATAACGGCGCTCATTCAGAAGCCGGGTCAGCGTATAGGGGACGCTGGAGGTATAGCAATTGCCCTGTTCATCCACCAGCACAATGACCGCCCCCGGCGTATAAATCGGAATCAGCGCCTGTCCGTGTATCAGCGGCACTTCGATCTTCTGCTGCAGCTGCTCGTACAGCACCTGTACCTGTCGGATACGCCGGTCGGCGCAACGGAATCTTCGGAGGAACATAATGTCCGCCAGAGCCTCGGCAAAATCAATGGTCAGCAGCTCTTCCACCAGAAAGCGGTCGTAGATCACAGTCATATTTTCACTGAGTCTGCGCTCCAGAAGCTGATCCAGCATGAAGGCTTCGATCTTATCCCGGTATCTCCGGTAGATGTCGGAATCCTCCGGCTGATGTTCGATCACATTGGCGTAAAGCAGAGCCCTCTGGGCGCTGTTCAGAGCCCGGTCATCCATCTGAAAATATAAGAGCAGGTTCCGTGGAAAACTTTCTTTATAAGACTCCGGCACGGACTGCATGAAATACTCGTACAGGTTCGTAATCTTCAGCTCCAGCTCCACGCCCCGCTTATACCAGCAGAAGCTCTCTTCGTCGGTACTGCCATTTTTAATCAGGATAGAGCAGATGGTGGACAGCAGGTCTTTTCCGCCATAGCGCCGATAGGCCTCTTTCACCCGCTGGAAGCCCTGAGCCTCCGGTCTCCGGCCCCGCTTAATCTGGTCGGCCAGCTCCAGCGCCTCCTGGGGCGTCAGTTCTTTCCGTTCGGTGTCCTCAATAATAGAAGTCACCTGTTCCGCTTCTTCGACGATCTGCTCCTCCGGCAGCGGTTCGATGGGGTCTGCGGAAATGAAGTAGGCGTAGCTCTCTTCTTTTGGCTCCTCATGGGCTGCCACCCGCACCGTGTAGGGCAGCAGATATTCGCCCGCCTCGGACACGATGCAGAATTCTCCCTCGATCTCCTCGCCACCCCAGAGTCCCTGGGCGTCGAAGCAGTAGCCGATGCGCGCGGTCCGGGCCGAGAAACTCGGATGCTCCACCTGCATCCGCCAAGAGGAAGCGTAGACGATGCCCTTGATCTGCCGATCCGCCGTCACCGTGAAGCTGCCCTCCGCCTTTTCTCCCGGCTTGCAGTTCAGGGTAATCAGGGACTCAGACAAGGTCATCTCCGGCTTTTTGTATTCTATTTTTCCTGCTGCGATTCGTTCCAGCTTTGCCCGCATGGATGTTCCGCTCCTTCCGCCGCAGACGCGGCTTTCTATCTTTTCATGGGTTTTCATTGCTTTTTTCTGAAATACAGTTATAATCAGTATATCATTATTTTTTAGAAAGCACAAGGAAAGAGGATGTACTATGATTAAGCATAAAGACCATTTCCATGGCAGTGACCTAGAGAAAATAGAGGAAGTTTACGGCATTAAAAAGGAAAATATTACCAGCTTCAGTGCGAATGTGAACCCCCTGGGGATTTCGCCGAAGCTTCGTTCTTCACTGATTGATCATATTGACGCGATCACTTCTTATCCGGATCGGGAGTACACTTCGCTCCGCCGCCGGATCGGAGCTTATGTGGGCGCGCCTGTGGAGAGTATTCTGGTGGGCAATGGATCCACAGAGCTGATTTCGCTGTTTATTCAGATGGAGCATCCGAAGAAGGCGCTGATTCTGGGACCGACCTATTCGGAGTATGAGCGGGAGATTTCCCTGGGCGGCGGTACGTCCCTTTATTTTCCGCTGAAGGAGGAAGACGATTTTGTCCTGGATCTTTCTGCGTTTAAGGCGGCGCTCAATGAGAGTATTGACTTACTCGTGATCTGCAATCCGAATAATCCTACTTCCACGGCTATCTCCCAGGATGTGATGCGGAAGATTCTGGATGAGTGTAAACGGTTTGATATTTTTGTGATGGTGGATGAGACTTATGTGGAGTTTGCGCCAGACGCGGCGGCAGTGGATTCGATTCCGCTGACCCGTTTTTACAATAATCTGGTGGTGCTGCGCGGCGTGTCAAAATTTTTCGCTTCACCGGGACTGAGGCTCGGGTACGCGGTGACAGGGAATGCGGATCTGCTGAAGTATATTAATACGCATAAGAATCCGTGGACCATTAACAGCTTGGCGGCTGTGGCCGGGGAGTTGATGTTCTCGGATAATGAGTATATCCAAGAGACGCGGGAGCTCATTGATTCGGAACGAACCCGGTGTTATGAAGAAATGAAAACCTGGGGAACGGTGAAGGTTTATAAGCCGACGGCAAACTTTATGCTGGTGAAGATTCTGAAACCGGGCGTGGATGCGGATGATCTGTTTGAGCATGCCATCCGGCGGGGTCTTATGATTCGGAATTGTTCTACGTTTCCGTTTTTGGATGAGAGGTTTTTCCGGTTTTGCTTTATGAGTCCGGAAAAGAATACGGAGCTTTTGGAATGCTTGCGTGAGTTACTTTAAGACGGACGAAAAAGAACGGGCGGGGGAAATTCTTCTGGAGTGTTCGGACGTTTCACGGACAGCAGTCTGGCTGGCTCGGACTTTAACAAGTCCGCTCCAGTCAGACTGCAGTGCGCGAAAAGCCGGACACACGCTTAGAAGAGTTTCCCCCGCCCGTTCTTTTTCTGTCTTTGACGGGAACAACTTGACATTCCGGGTGGGAATGGGGATGGACGCATTTGCGCGGGGCGCTCTGCTGGTGCCTGTTAAGAACTGAAATACTTCGTATAGATGGTCATGAAATTTGGAGCGGCTTCGCCGCTATAGTCGGCGAAGTGGACTTTGTTCCATTTGTGGCGGTTGAACTCGGATGGTGTATCCGCCATCATGGCTTCGTAGGCGGCGTTGAATGTTTCGTCGCGGCGTTTTTTGATCAGGGTGTCTTTGTTGGCCTCGGTGGCGTCCCGGTCGAAGTTATTGACGCATTTCAGGATGTAGTAGCCGTCAGAGGTTTCGATGATGTCGCTGATTTCGTCGTTTTCCAGGGAGAAAGCTGCCTCTTCGTAGGCGGCTTCTTTTTCGCCGCGCCCCAGAGTGATGGTGGTCTGGGTGTCTTTGTTGTAAGCGGCGGCCACGGTGCCGAAGTCTTTGCCCTCGTCCAGGCGGGCTTTGACAATCTCGGCGTTTTCCAGGCTGTCCAGTCGGATCTGCTGGATGGTGATGATGCGGGCCTCGTCGTCGCTGACTTCCGTATTCACATCCTTGGTGATCTCGTCGTAGACTTTTTCGGACAGAACGTGGGCGGTACAGAGCTCTTCGACGTCGTCTTTTTCTACGCCCATGTATGCTTTCTGGTCGTCGGTCAGGGCGCTGTAGTATTCGTCGGCGGCCTGGCTGATTTTCTGCTTCTCAGCGTCGTCCAGGGTGACATTGTTTTCTTTGGCCAGCAATGTCACGGCTTTGATGGAGGCCAGCTGGGCAATAATCGTGTCTTTTACATATTCTTCCAGTGTCATGCCGCCGAAATCATGCTGCCACATTTCCACGCCATAGGCATTCTCATACTGCTGCTTGTAGTCCATGACATAGATCATGGCCTCCGGCAGGCTACAGACGCTCTTGCCGATTTTAAAAAGCTGATCCCCGGACAGGCCTGTGGTCAGGACGACCCGGGTGTTTTTCAGTACGCTGCAGCCGCTGAGACTGCCCGTCAGTACGATGGCTGCAAGCAATGCAGCCGCCCCCCGTCTGATGGTTTTTCTCATAGATATTTAGCCCTCCACGATCAGGTAGGTTCCGTCTTCCAGGGCAAAGACCTCCGCGGTCTCCTCCAGTTCCTCGTCGCTCATGCCGCTTGCGTCCATGCCGCTCTCTTCCAGATAATCGCGGACCGCACTGAGACTGTCCACCACGACTGCCATGCAGTCCTCCAGGAAGTCTTCTGCTTCCTCCATGGTCCCGGCCACAGGCTCGTCAAAAAGCTGGCCCTGTTTTTTCAGAAAGGTTTTCAGACATTCTTCGGTATATTCGTTCATAGTATGCTCTCCTTTTTTGTTTCTATCCTGCGTTACAATAAGGTTCGGATGACTTTCAGTACGCCGTCGTTCACGTTGCTGTCGGCGATGTGCTTCGCCGCTTTTCTGACCGGTTCTGCCGCATTGGCTACAGCATAGCTCTCCGTGGCCGCGGCCAGCATTTCCAGGTCATTCAGGTTATCACCGAAAACCATGGTCTCATCCGGGCTGATGCGCAGTATCTTCTGGATTTCCCGGATGGCATGTCCCTTGTTGGACTCTTTACTCATGAAGTCCAGCCAGATATCCCCGGCAATGGTACAGTGCAGACGCCTGGACCAACGGGGCACCATGTCCTCCGCCACTTTCTCAATGTCATGCTTCCGATACACGGATATTTTATTGATGTGACGTCTTTCCGCCAGCGCGTCTTTTACGATGGTCAGCTGACTGCGGTAGCCCAGACGGACCAGATCCAGGAACTCCGGATCCCTGCTTTCGGAATAAAGCCCGCCCTCCGCGTCCAGGGTAAAGCTGGCATCCGGAATCTTCCGCACTTCCTCTACCCATTCGCATACATCTCGCCACTCGATGACTTCTTCTGACATCAGATACCCACGGCAGCATACGTAAGCTCCATTTTCTGACACAAAGATAATATCGTCCTTCACCGATTCAAACAGCTTGACCATGCTGGAATAGGGTCTTCCGCTGGCCGCCGCGAACAGGATATCTTTTTCTTTCAGCTTCCGGATGACCTCGAAGATCTCCGGGTTAATCTCTGCGGTTCCCTCGGGAAGCAGTGTTCCATCGATATCGCTGCATATCAGTTTAATCATGTAACCTTCCTCCCTGTCTGTAGATGTCCGCAATCTCCTCTGCCTGCCGCGCGATGGCGTCGGAGCCATTTTCCCTGAGTTCCTGCTCATCCCGGAATCCCCAGAGTACGCCTACGGTGTACATGCCCGCTGCCGTTCCGGTCTTCATATCCGTGCTGGTATCGCCCAGGTACATGCATTCCTCCGGTTTTACGCCGAACTGCTCCGCGATATGGAGCGCCCCGGCCGGATCCGGCTTCTTCGGGAAGGCTTCGGACTGACCCTGGATCCAGTCAAACAGGTTTCCCTCCGGAAATACGGTGCGAATGACGTTCTTGGTATTGGCGTCCGGTTTATTGGACAGCACGGCGATTTTCGCCCCCTGTTTTTTCAGCTCTTTTAAGGTAGCTACGATGCCCGGATAAGGCTTTACGTTGTAAAGGCAGCCTTCTTTGAAATATTCCATGTAGCGGTCTCTCACTTTTTCAAAGCCTTCGCACGCCTCATCGCCGCCAAAACGCAGCAGTCGTCGGATCAGGGTGTCTACCCCGTCGCCCACAAATACCTTATATTCTTCTATGGTGGCCTCTTTCATGCCAAAATCCCGAAGCGCATGATTCGCACTGCAGGCGATGGACTCCACGCTGTCGCAAAGAGTGCCGTCCAGATCGAAAATACACGCCTTAAAACTCATAATATTCCTCCTCTTCCGGCTTCTGCAAATCCACTCCCATTTTCAGAAGCTCCTGGTAAAAACGGGCCGCAGGGAAGCCCACCACGGTGGTGTATTCGCCCTGTATCTCACGGATATAGGGCATACAGCCGCCCTGGATGGCATAGGCGCCCGCCTTGTCCATAGGCTCGCCCGTTCCGATGTAGGAACGGATCCAGGCGTCCGTCATGGGATACATGGACACCTTCGTCCCTTCCGCGAAATGCACCAGCAGCCCGCCGGTCACAGTATCTATGACTGCCACGCCGGTATACACCATATGGGACGCTCCCTGCAGCTCCTTCAGCATCCGAAATGCGTCTTCCTTATCCTGAGGCTTTCCCAAAATTTTATGTCCACTGGCCACTACCGTGTCGGATCCGATGACCAGCGCAGGCTCCTTCGTCCTGTCGGCCACCTCCCGGGCCTTCTGCAGAGCCAGTGATTTCACCGCCTCCACCGGGTCGGCTGTCTCCAGTTTTTCTTCTCCGCATGCCGGAAGAACCTGAAAACGCAGTCCCATATCCGCCAGAATCTCCCGCCGTCTCGGCGACGCGGAGGCCAGTATCAGTCTTCTTTTCTCCAATGTCACACTCCTCTTTTCCACTACGCCGACTTTTTTCGGCATACCGCTTTTATTAGAGTAATATATATTTTTTAGATTGACAATAAATTTTTTATATTTTTTTGCTTTTCTTTTTCCCGGTTTCGTATTACAATAAAATAAATTCACAAGGAGGGACTGCACTATGAAGAAAATAGCAAAGATTTTTGGAGCAATCGCCGCAATCGGAGCCGCCGTAGCCGGAGGCGTGGCGCTTTATAAAAAGTTCATTTCCCCGAACGAGGATTTTGAGGATCCGGATGACGAGCTGGACGAGGAATTTGAGGACGAGGATCTGGACATGGATACCTCGAAGACCACAGATCGCAGCTACGTATCCCTGACACCGGCCGAAGAACCGAAGGAAGAGGCACCCGCTGAAGAGACAGCTGAGGAAGCTACTGAGAAGGAAGCCCCTGCTGAAGAGGCTGCACCCGCTGAAGAACCAAAGGAAGAGACTCCCGCGAAAGAGATCCCGATTGAGTAATCCGGTATGAATGCACCTGGAGCCCCGGCCCGCCCTTGAAGAGGGCGGAGACGGGGCTCCTTTTTCATCTTTAAGGAACCTTGCCGGAACGATAGCAGAACTCCCCCTTACTATCTTTACTATCCTTACTATCCTTATAATCTTACAATTTCCATTTTTCAGACAACTGCCTCCACAATTTTCTTATCTCCCACACAAACGTCCCTCACTCCAATTTCCTTTTTCTCATTAAAATTAAAGCTCAGCATATATCCTGTTTTTACGTGGTAAGCGTCCAGATATTCTGCCAGCTGCTGCTCGCCTCTGCTGTGATATTCCTGACCGTGCCAGATTTTCATCTCCACAATATATTGCTCACCCCGATAATCCACAATCAAATCCGTACGTTTCTGCTCCCTGGTTCGGGATTCAATATAATAATTCCCTGTTCCATTGATAATCGGGCGCAGATAAAGTAAAAAATATTTTCTTCCTTCTTCCTCCACGAATTTTTCATTGCTGTCTCCATATAAATCATGGAAATGCAAAACAAATTTTTCAAGGACAAGGCGCATATTCAAATGGCCTCCCACAATAAACTGATTCTTTTCCAGCAAGGAAACCGCATAAATATCTTTTTTCTGCATGTCTGCCGCAGATAAATATAAATTATACAACCACGTCTCGAAAATCCGATTCGCCACTGCCAATACGCCGTCTCTGTTCTTCACCAATCCGAACATTGTCGCAATATTGATAGACGGCTCATAATAATTATAAACAATCGCCTTACCTGTGAAAAGCAGTGAATATAACATCTGGTTCAATTCCGGATAACTTGTCAGCTTTTCACTTAGAGATTCAAACAGGGTATTTCTTTCAGAAAGGAGCATACGAACCGCATCCAGAAATCCTTCTCTGGTCCACGCCGTCTTCCTGCTATAACCCGCCTTTTTACTCACCTCTTCCTCTATAAGCTGACAGAGCCTCGACACAAGAAACGGATATCCGGATGTATAATTTTCCAAAAGTCCAGCCATCTCTTCCACATCCATTCCGGTTCCGTAATCCTGCTCATATTCCCGCAGCATTCCTTCAATATCTTCTTTCGAGAAACTCATGTCCACCTTAAAATCTGCCGCGATATTCCACGGACTATTGTACTGATGTGCCTCATCCGGCCGCAGTTTACGACGCAGATTTTTAATATCATAGACCCCGGCCAGAATCACCGATTGAAATGTGGCCTGAAAGTCCCGCTCCATATACTGGGCCCGAAGCTGTGCAAGGAAATCCAGGAACACCTGATTATTTGCCGCGCTATCCACCTCATCAATCATCAGCACAACCGGCTTCTCCGCAGCCATACAGATATCGCTCAGTTTTTCAAACAGAACCATCAACGTAAAATCATCCGTCTTCACTCTGCTCTCTCCAAGCAATTCCTCCAGCTTTTTCTCCACATTTTCTTTCAATTCCCCCGGATTTCTCCGAAAGCTTTTTACAAATGCTCCCGCAAATGCCCTGGAAAACTTGCTTTCCGTCCGGAATTCTTCACTTCCAAAGCTCTGAAAATCCAGCAAAACTACATCGTACTCTGTCTGCAAATAACGATACAGCGCCCGCAAAGTGGTCGTTTTACCATACTGTCTCGCCCGGTTTATCGTAAAATACTTTCCATCGTCCACAAGACGCCTGATCTCCTGCAGACGCTTCTCAATGTTTACCATATAATGTTTGTCCGGAATGCATATCGCTGTGGTATTAAAAACTTTTGGCATAGCTCGGAAGCCTCCTGTAAATAGTCTATTAAAATAGTAGCATGAGGAGGGAAGAAATGCAACCTTCCTGATTTTGCTTTCTCAGCGCTCTACCATCTTCATAACTTTTTTGTGCCTCTGGTATTCTTAAATTTTTCTAAACTACTTGTACCCTCTCTTTCTTCCATGCTATACTTTATCTGTTCAGTTCATCTTCACAAGTCTGTGAAGTATTTCCCATGAATTTGAAACAACACATCAAGGAGGGATTTTCTATTGCATGAAATCATCTAAACCCAAGGGCCATATCAACTGGCATGCTGCTGCCGTAGCCGGGCTCCAGATCGAGCTGGCCGAGCACCGGGATTATCTTACTTATCATCCCGAGTATCCCCTCAATCGAGGGAAACGCCGGACAGACTGTCTGATCATCAAAGCTCCAGACGCTCCACCTCTCACGTCCCCTATCGGACGTATCTTTCGTCGATACAACATCATCGACTACAAGGGGCCGGATGAGTCTATGACAATCAGTAACTTTTTCAAAGCTCAGTCCTACGCGCTCAGCATTCCCGACTACCTGAAGCAGCACCAAGCTATCCATGAGATTACTTTAACCCTCATGACCCATCGTCATCCCAGAATTCTGATTTCTTACATCCGAAAAAATTCCCTTGAAAATACGAAAGATCCCGTTGAAAAAATCATCGACGGATTATATTATATACATATAGGATTCATTCCTGTCCAACTGATTGTCTTACCGGAACTGCCCCACGAACAATATCTCTGGCTTTCCTGTCTGACCAATCATCTTACGAAAGATACGCCTCTTGAGCAGATCGGTCTGGCCTATAAGGCTCATGAGGATGACCCATTATATCAGACCTTCTTGAATGCGGTGATCCGCGCAAATTCTATGAAAGAAGGAGATGAAAAGTTTATGTGCGAAGCATTGGAAGAATTGTTTGCCGGAAGGTTGGAAGCTCAGAAACAGCTTGGTATGCAACTTGGCGTACAAAAGGGAGTTCAAATTGGAACTCAGGAAACTTTATCCAAAATGTCTTCCCTTATCAACAAGCTTCTTAACAGTAACCGTATCGACGATGCCAAACGTGCCACTGAAGATCCTGCTTACCTGGATTCTTTAATGGCTGAATTCAAACTGTAATCTACCAAAATAGTAGCATGAGGAGGGAAGAAATGCAACCTTCCTGATGCATCTTGGCTTACGAAAAGGGAGCCCAGGCCCGCCCTTTGAAAGGGTGGAACCGGGGCTCCTTTTTCGTTTTTTTATCTTTTATGCTTCACCAAGGAAATATTTTCCATATCTGTCTGCCGCCAGAATCGCCGCATAGACAGATTCGGGAGTTACCTCGAAAGGCATATTGTGCAGGGTATCATTTTCCGCGCAGGCTGCTTCGGCCACTGCCATCAGCTTCTCTCTGGTGGGGTTCTCGATACCGAGCTCCTTCAGGGTCACAGGCAGGCCCAGTTCGATACACCAGTCGATGATATCCTCCAGCTCGTCCGCCGGAACATTCTCCAGAACCAGCTGGGTAATGGTACCGAAGGCAACCTTCTCGCCATGGTACATGTGATGGCACTCTTCCAGAACGGTAAAGCCGTTGTGGATAGCATGGGCTCCGGCCAGACCGCCGCTCTCGAAACCAATGCCGCTGAGCAGGGTATTGGCCTCGATCACCTTCTCCACTGCCTCGGTGCAGGCTCCCGCTTCCAAAGCCAGCTTCGCCTTTACGCCCTCATCCATCAGGGTATCAAAGCACAGCTTAGCCAGAGCCATCGCCGCTCCCGTCACCTTGCCGCCCGCGCAGGTCATTGCCCCGCTGGTCTTGCAGGCCCGGGCCTCAAAATACGTCGCCAGCGCATCTCCCATACCAGACACGGTCAGCCGAACCGGAGACTTGGCGATAATTTCCGTATCCATCAGAACCATATTCGGGTTCGCCGGAAGGAACAGATACTCCTCAAATACTCCTGCGTCTGTATAAATAACGGACAGGGCGCTGCAGGGAGCGTCTGTGGACGCGATAGTCGGGCAGATCAGCACCGGAACCTTCTCATAATAAGCCACCGCCTTCGCGGTATCCAGAATCTTTCCTCCGCCGACGCCGATCACCAGGTCGCAGCCGTTCTTCTTCATTACCTCCATCAGACGGTTGATCTCTGTCTTACTGCATTCTCCGTTGAAATAATCCAGAACCGGTTCGCAGCCGGAATCCCGGAATGAATCCTCCAGGGTCGTTCCCAGTCTCTTATGGCCGGACGCTGTCACCAGCACCAGAGCCTTCTTTCCATAGGTCTTTGCGTAGGTACCAAGCTTCTTCAGTTCGCCTGCTCCCTGTACATACTTGCCGGGGCTTGTCAAAATCTTTGCCATGATAAAATCCTCCTGTCATATGATTGCTTTCTATTTATAGTTACCAGATAGCAGCATCACCATACGGCCTGCAGCGTTGATCTGTTATCTTTCCAAGGAGTATTTTAACGCTGGCAGGGGAGATTGTCAATATTTTAACAGGTTTTTATGGGCTTTTTGTGAGCGTTTTGGGTTATATGCTTTCCGTCTTACGATTTTCTCCAGACCATCTTATCCACGACTCCTGTGTAGCTCTGAATAATCTTCACAACCTTTGTGCTTACATTTTCTTCCACATAATCCGGAACCGGAATACCGTAATCATGCTCCAGATTCAGTTCTACCGCTGTATCCACCGCCTGCAGAAGGCTCTTTTCATCAATACCGGCCAGGATAAAGCAGGCCTTATCCAGAGCCTCCGGACGCTCTGTACTGGTACGGATGCAGACCGCCGGGAACGGACGTCCTACAGAAGTAAAAAAGCTGCTCTCCTCCGGCAGGGTGCCGCTGTCCGATACCACCGCAAAAGCGTTCATCTGCAGATGATTATAATCATGGAAGCCCAGCGGCTCATGCTGAATCACCCGTTTATCCAGCTGGAAACCACTGGCCTCCAGACGTTTTCTGGAACGGGGATGACAGGAATAGAGAATCGGCATATCGTATTTCTCAGCCAGCCTGTTGATAGCTGTAAACAGGGAAAGGAAATTCTTCTCTGTATCAATATTCTCCTCCCTGTGGGCAGACAACAGGATATACTTCTGCGGTTCCAGGCCCAGCTTCTCCAGAATATCCGACTTCTCAATCTCAGCCAGATTCTGGTGCAATACCTCCGCCATAGGAGAACCCGTCACATAGACCCGCTCCTTCGGCAGCCCGCACTCATGAAGATACTTTCTGGCGTGCTCTGAATAAGCCAGATTCACATCGGAAATGATATCCACGATTCTCCGGTTCGTCTCCTCCGGCAGACATTCATCCTTACAGCGGTTTCCTGCTTCCATGTGAAAAATCGGGATATGCAGGCGCTTCGCCGCAATGGCAGACAGGCAGCTGTTGGTGTCGCCCAGGATCAAAAGCGCATCCGGCCTGATCTGATTCATCAGCTTATAAGAACAGTTGATAATATTCCCAACCGTCGCGCCCAGATCATCGCCAACTGCATCCATATAAACCTCTGGACTGGCAATCTTCAGGTTTTCAAAGAAAATGCCATTCAGATTGTAATCATAATTCTGTCCCGTATGGGCCAGAACCACATCAAAATACTTCCGGCACTTGTTAATCACAGCCGCCAGACGGATAATCTCCGGCCTGGTCCCCACAATAATCAGAAGCTTCAGCTTCCCGTTTTCTTTAAAATGCACATCGGAATAATCCGTTCTGATCTCCATTACGCTTTTTCCTCCACAGGTTCAAAAAAAGTATCCGGATGCTCCGGATCAAAGGATTCATTGGCCCACATGACCGTCACCAGGTTCTCTGTCTCCGACAAGTTGATAATATTGTGGGTATATCCCGGCAGCATATGCACTGCTTCCATCTTCTCCCCGGACACTTCAAAATTCCGTACCGGATAGGGTTGTCCGTTCTCATCCAAGCCCATTTTGCGCTCCTGAATCAGCCCATGTCCCGATACCACGATAAAAAACTCCCACTTGGAATGATGCCAATGCTGTCCCTTCGTAATTCCCGGCTTACTGATATTCACAGAAAACTGTCCGCATTTCTCTGTCTTCAAAAGCTCTGTAAAGCTGCCTCTGGCGTCACAGTTCATCTTCAACGGAAATTTCGTTTTCTCCTCCGGTAAATAAGACAGGTAAGTCGAATACAGCTTCTTCGCGAAGGAAGCCTGCGGAATCTCCGGCATCATCAGCGACTGGGGCTGCAGCTGAAAGCTCTTCAAGAGCTCCACAATCTCCCCCAGCGTCACCTTATGGGTCACCGGAGCAAAGCAATACCGTCCCTCTGCCCGTTCCACTGCGTCCACACCATCGAATTCACAGTGATGCTCTCTTCCTTCCAGCGCATCCAGCATCTCTTCTACCAGATCGTCAATGTACAGAAGCTCCAGCTCTACTTTCGGATCGCTGACCTGGATCGGCAGATCGTTAGCTATATTGTTACAGAAAGTGGCTACCGCGGAATTATAGTTGGGACGGCACCATTTCCCAAAGAGATTGGGAAAACGATACACCAGTACCTTCGCCCCGGTTTCCGCTCCATAGCTGAAAAACAATTCTTCCCCGGCCAGCTTTGATCTTCCATAATCAGAGCCGGCATAACGGCCCAGAAGCGTAGCCTGAATCGACGAAGAAAGCATCACCGGACAGGTATTCCCATGCTTTTTCAGGGTTTCCAGCAGGGTTGTGGCAAAACCGAAATTTCCCGCCATAAACTCCGCATTGTCCTTCGGCCGGTTCACACCGGCCAGGTTGAACACAAAATCCGTCTTCGCGCAATATTCCTCCAGGAGCACCGGATCCGTCTGAATATCATACTCATAAATCTCATCCACGCTCAGCTCTGGGCGGGTACGGTCCTTTCCATCCCGGATATTTTTCAAGGACGCAACCAGATTCTTGCCTACAAAGCCAGCTGCGCCAGTTACTAAAACCTTCATTTTATCTCTCTCCTATTTCTTCCAATTTTCAAGAGCTTCCTTTACATAGTCCGTAGTCAGAATCTTCTTTACGGTTCCCTCCACATCCAGGCGCTGCGTATTGTGGCTGGTATAGGCTTCATTTGCCATGGTCTGAACTTGTCCCTTTACAAAGAACTTATCATAATTCAGATCCCTGCCGTCCGGAAGTACCCGGTAATAATCGCCCATGTCCACGCTGCGCATGCACTCCTCATTGGTCATCAGTGTCTCAAACAGCTTCTCTCCATGACGTGTTCCGATGATATGCGTACCAGTATCGCCAAAGAGCTGCTGTACCGCCTTCGCCAGATCTCCGATGGTGCTGGCGTCTGATTTCTGCACGAAGAGATCGCCCGGTTCCCCATGCTCAAAAGCAAACATAACCAATGCCACTGCCTCATCCAGATTCATCAGGAAACGGGTCATATTCGGGTCTGTGATGGTCAGCGGATTACCTGCCTTAATCTGATCGATAAAGAGCGGAATTACCGAACCACGGCTGCACATGACATTCCCGTAACGGGTACAGCAAATCGTGGTTTTTCCTGCTGCCACGCGGGCATTGGCTCCGATCACCTTCTCCATCATAGCCTTGGAAATACCCATGGCGTTGATGGGATAAGCAGCCTTATCCGTAGACAGACATACGATACGCTGAACCCCTGCGTCAATGGCTGCGTGAAGCACATTATCGGTACCCTCCACAT
Source organism: Laedolimicola ammoniilytica (assembly GCF_025567165.1). NCBI lineage: Bacteria > Bacillati > Bacillota > Clostridia > Lachnospirales > Lachnospiraceae > Laedolimicola > Laedolimicola ammoniilytica. The sequence continues at coordinate 69,310 of NZ_JAOQKC010000003.1, read as the reverse complement.
TGGTGCGAACGGCCTCCATAGGGAAAAACTCGCAGGACGGTACCTGCTTCAGGGCTGCCGCATGGAAAATATAGTCTACGCCGGGCATCGCGTCCTGTACGGAACGCATATTTCTCACATCTCCGATATAAAACTTTACCTTGCCTGCCAGTTCCGGATGCTTTGCCTGCAATTCATGCCGCATATCGTCCTGCTTCTTCTCATCGCGGGAAAAGATACGGATTTCCTTCAGATCAGAATCCAGGAAATGTTTTAATACGGTAGAACCAAAAGAACCGGTACCTCCGGTAATCATCAGGGTTTTGTCTTTAAAAAATTTTGAAGTTGCCATACTACAATCTCCTTTATTATAACATTTTGATTTATAAAAACGCGCACGAAAAAAGGACCTGACGGCCCTTTTCGCACACATATTTCCATATTCTTAAATTTCCATAAATTCCTTGTTTCTCTCTTCCCCGCATGCTATACTTTATCTGTTCAATTCATCTTCACAGGTCTGTGAAGTATTTCCCCATGAATTTGAAACAATACATCAAGGAGGTATTTTCTATTGCATGAAATCATCTAAACCAAGGAACCATATCAACTGGCACGCAGCTGCCGTAGCCGGGCTCCAGATTGAGCTGGCTGAACACCGGGACTATCTTACTTATCATCCCGAGTATCCCCTTAATCGAGGAAAACGCCGAACAGACTGTCTGATCATCAAAGCTCCGGACGCCCCACCTCTCACGTCCCCTATCGGACGTATCTTTCGTCGATACAACATCATCGACTATAAGGGCCCGGACGAGTCTATGACAATCAGTAACTTTTTCAAAGCTCAGTCCTATGCGCTCAGCATTCCCGATTACCTGAAGCAGCACCAAGCTATCCATGAGATTACTTTAACCCTCATGACCCATCGTCACCCCAGAATCCTGATTTCTTACATCCGAAAAATTCCCTTGAAAATACGAAAGATCCCGTTGAAAAAATCATCGACGGATTATATTATATACATATAGGATTCATTCCTGTCCAACTGATTATCTTACCGGAACTGCCCCATGAGCAATATCTCTGGCTTTCCTGTCTGACCAATCATCTTACGAAAGATACGCCTCTTGAGCAGCTCGGTCTGGCCTATAAAGCTCACGAGGATGACCCATTATATCAGACCTTCTTAAATGTGCTTATCCGCGCCAATTCTATGAAAGAAGGAGATGAACAGCTTATGTGTGAAGCATTGGAAGAATTGTTTGCCGGAAGGTTAGAAGAGAATCGACGCCTTGGAGCTCAGGAAGCTTTATCTAAAATGTCTTCCCTCATCAACAAGCTTCTTAGCTGTAACCGCATCGATGATGCCAAACGTGCTACAGAAGATCCTACTTATCGAGATACCTTGATGGCAGAATTCAAATTGTAGGGTTGAAGAGAGCCCCGCCGGATGGCGGGGCTCTCTTCATCCAAAAACGAATTTTTAATACACACAAAATTTTGCCGCTTATTTTACCGCAAATCTAATAATTTACCATTCTCTCAATTTCTTTAACCGATTTCATCTCATTCTTTTTTATTTGTCTTTTTTTTAAATACAACTTTACAGACAACTAAACTAATTATTGCAGCCAATAACAAAATTACACTATAAAGAACTCCTGTACCTTTTAGAATAAACATTGGTGAAAATGAAACCAAAAACATATCCATAAAAGAGAGAAAAATCCATGCAAATCCAAAATCTTCTAGTACTCCTGATTTAAATTCTGGATCTGTTACTCGAAGTAAAATCACACCTGTTGCCATCACCCCCGTGGACAGCCCGAAGATATAGATGCCCCTTTCAAACCAATAGTTTCTGAAAAACCTTGGCGAAATAATCCAAAACCAAGCAATAACAAAAATGAAACCTAACACCGAAAACACAATAATCGGGACAAGATATTTCACCACAACACTGATATTGATAGATGCCACACCAAATGCAACAAGGTAATCTGTTGCACTACTACCAATATGAGTAATAATTTTCTTATCAACATATTCATCGAGATCAACTAGTTTCAAGATTCCCTGCAAGACAATACTACACACCAGTGCGAGACCATATACTGGAAAAGAAACTGATGGTAATAAGTTTTTTAATACTATATTCACACCATACGCCATACCCACAGCTACTAAAATCAATGAAAAATGCCATGTGAGTGTATCAATTGACATCGCATTAACAGTATTTCGACCAAACTCGCTCCGCTCATCTTCCTGCACTAAGCCTGTCAACATTTCTTCTTGAAGTTCTTCTACGCTTTTAATAATTGCAGTGTTCCCTTTACGAGCGCCAATATTAATCATTGTTACACCGCCTAGAATACCGCCTAGCAAACCAATTGTTGCAAATGTTTGCCCAATACTTGTTGCATCAGTCCATCCACTGTCTACCAGAACACCTCCGATTGCTGCTGCCGTCCCATGGCCTCCGACAAATCCCGCTGGAAGCATAAGCCCGAAAGCAGGATTAATGTTCCTAAAAAAAAGTGGAAAAACTGCAATACCAATCAAAATAAATAGTCCAAACTGTGTAATTTCTGCCGCCGCATTTACCAGAAAGCTATCACCAACAGAGTTAAACATCTGTTTGAACGAAACCTTTGTCTTATTTCCGATAAACATAGAACCAAAAACAAAAGCAATCAAAATACCCGCATAATTTGAGATTTCAGAACTGAAGGGAATTATATTTAGAAATTGTTTTCCCGCAAATAATCCCATAAATCCTGCAATTAGCGCAGAAGGGATATAAAGCTTCTGAATAAAACGAACCTTACTTCGGATCACTTTTGCAATTAGCATCAACGCAGACATCCATGCGACATCATATAATAAACTTAATGCTGAAAATTCCATTCTCTGTTCCTCTTTTTCATAATTAATGACACGTGTTCTGATATTCCACATCTACATCAACTGCAGTAATATATTCTTCATACTTTCTTGCAATTATCATGCTGTGTTTAAAGTGAGCATCTTCAATTTCTTTTCCCATAAAGCATTTCATATGATTTTCAATGTAATCATATCCTCCCATGCAAGAAAACTCACAACCAGCCGAAAAACGTGGGTTGCATTCTACTAAATGGTACTTTCCATCTTTATCAAGAATATACTCAAAATTTACATCTCCCCAAACATTCAATTTATCCGCCAAAATCTTCGATGCTTCTTCCAATTCCTTATCTTCATATACGTAAACCGTAGTTGAACAGCCATGTGGCGTTGAAATAAGTTCCCGGCGTGTCATGGCAATCACTTTATGAGGTTCAATTTGCCGAACAATTTCCACCATTACAAGCGGCCCTTCAATAAATGGTTCCACAATATAAACATCTTTATCTGCTGTTGAAACGAAATTATCCCATTCTTCCTGATTATAGATATACTTTAGTCCTTGGCTACTACGTCCATTATATGGCTTGCATACAACTGGGAACCTCCATTCTAGCCTCTGAATATCACGTAACATTTTGGTTGGAATCGACTGGGTTCTAGGGCACTCTGCTTCAACAAAATCAGCAAGTTTCTTCTTATTACGAATAATATCCAGTGATTCTTTCGAAGACATGCAAAGCGTCACTCCATGTTCTTCAAACCATTCCCGGTTACAATTCAAAAGATCAATTTCATAATCAATCATAGGAAACAAATATTCAATTTTTTCCTTAATACAAAGCTCTTTCATAAATGCGAGATACCTTTTCTGTTCAGACACCGGAGGAGCTTGATAAAAAGCATCTACCTCACAAGATTCTACAATCCATTCCTTGGGGTAAATATTACAGCCAACCACACGGAATCCCATACGTTTTAAACTTTTTAATGTAATATCTGTTGCTACAGATCCAGTGGATGTAATTAATACAGTTTTCATGATATGTTCTCCTTATACTAAAATGATATTACAAATTTTATCTACATCTTCCAAACTCAATTCAGCATACAATGGTAAAGTCAATACTCTAAGTGCCGTATGCTGAGCTATTGGCGTTTTTTCTGCCCCAGCTGTCGGATAATTTCTATAGCATTCAAAACTGTTGGTAAGTGGAAAGAAATACTTTCGCGCCCCAATGCTTGCTTCTGCTAACATGGTAAATATTTCATTTCGCGTATACTTATAGCCATCAAAAATCACTGGAAAATATGCGTAATTAGATTCTACATCTTTTTGGGATGCACATAATTTAATTCCTTCTACACCTGAAAGTCTTTCTCTATAATGTTCAACAACTTTTCTCCGCTTAGCAATTTCATCTTCTAAATGTCTTAAATTACAAATTCCCATTGCTGCCTGGAATTCATTCATTTTCGCATTTCCACCCACATATGCTACTGTTTCCTGATCCCGAATACCGAAATTTTTCATATCATTCAGAAGTTGTACCCAGGAATCATTCTTAAAGCATACTGCGCCACCCTCTATCGTATTAAATACTTTCGTTGCATGAAAACTAAACATCGCAGCATCTCCGAAACATGCAGATGAAATTCCCTTGTATTTCACTGCAAAAGCATGGGCTGCGTCATAAATTACTTTCAGTCCATATTTCCCGGCAATCCGCTCTATCTCTTCAACATCACAAATATTTCCATATACATGTACCGGAACAATGGCTACTGTTTTATCTGTAATTAAACTCTCTATTTTAGTCACATCTATCGTGTAATCCTCTGTATTAATATCGCAAAATACCGGAATTAGACGATTGCGTACTATAGCATGTGTAGTCGATGCAAATGTAAATGGAGTAGTAATAACTTCACCTCCCTCCGGCAAATTCAATGCTGCAATCGCATTTTCCAATGCCAGATGACCATTGGTATACAATGTCACATGCGGGACTTCCAAATATTCTTCCAAATTTTGTTCTAACTCTCTATGCTTTGTTCCCATATTTGTCAACCAATGACTGTCCCATATATCTTTTATTTCCTTGCAATATTCTTCATATGACGGCATTGATGATCGTGTTACTAATATTTCCATCGCACTTTTCTCCTTTTCTGCAACAAAAAAAGAGCTACTTAGCTCTCTTTATTTAACACTGAAAATACAATTCTTTAATTTTTATGCAGTATATTTAATATAAGATTTTTTAAATATTCATATTGTTCAAGTTTTAAAATTTCCGATAATCCTACATAAAAAATAATCCCTCCTAAAATTTGCATAAATAATCCCATTGCAAGACCAATCTCAATCTTTCCAATTAAAATTACAAAAATTCCCATTCCGCAAGACAACGCTATAGGACTTCCTATATCATGAATTAATTCTTTTAATGAGTAACCAAGATATTTATTTGCATAATGACTGGTTATCCAAAACGAAATTCCTGATGCCAATAGCGTTCCCCACATAATTGCATAAATTCCCATCGGTACACTAATTAAAATCATTACTAATGTCAAAATCTTAGAAATAATTGATAGCTTTAATGTTACATCACTTCTACCAATTGCATTTAATGCATGTGTTCTTGCTGACAATGGCCAAAATGCAGTAATTGCACATGTTAATTGCATAAAAGGAACACTTGGCAACCATTTTTCTGTAAGTAATAAAATCGTCATCTGCCTTGCTGTAACTGCCAGTCCCATAAGCATAGGTAAAATCAAATACATGCTGGTTTTCATAGAACGTCTCAATGCTTTTTTTAACTTATCCAAATCATTTTGTAATAAAGAGAGTGTAGGGTACAATACTTCGCACATGCTTCCATCCACAGCTATCATCGCTGCCTGCGGAATCTGCTGTCCACGCTGATAATACCCTACATCTGTTGCAGAAAAAAAACGTCCTATAATTAATGAATGCATATTATTAAATATTGTATTAAGTAGATTTGTACACAACACCTTAGAACTATACCGAAATAAAAACTTAATTCTTTGAAATGAAAATATACATTGTGGTCTCCATTTTACAGTTATACACAATACCATCGTTCCTACTAACGTTCCCACTATTTTAGATCCAACCAAGGACCATACGCCAAAATTTGCGCATGCCATGCCAATTCCAACTATCCCCTGTGAAACTATATTTGCAATATTTCTCATAAAACTGATTCTAAATTCCAGATTTTTTGACACTATCGCATTATGAACTGCAGAAAAGGCGCCTACTACAATATTAATTGACATCACACGCATCACTTCCGTTAATTGTGGCGTTTTGTAAAATTTAGCTACACTTGGCGCAATCATATAAAAAACAACATATATTATAATTGACATTGCTAAATTTGCAAAAAAGACAGATGAATAATCCAATTCATCTGCCTCACTTTTTTGTATTAATGCCGTTGTAAACCCTTGCAAAATAAAAACATCGGATATACTGATAAATATTGATAATAATCCGACAACACCATAATCTTCTGGCAATAAAAGTCTCGCCAAGACAATTTGAATTACTATTGATATTAATTGCATTCCTATCTTTTCCGCAAATTTCCATACCGTTCCCTCTATAGCACGTTCTTTAAGATTTTGCTCATTTTTCAATTGTGACTTTTCTCCCTATTTTATTTTTTATGACACCAACCGCTTCTTTCCAATTTCCATATCGGATTTTAAAAAAAAGCATTTCTAAACCATACCATTTTAGTTTAATTGGATAGTTATATGCTAAAATTTCATTTCTCTTTTTTTCATATTCATTATCTGGAATCACATACTGTGCATGTTTTAACGGGAACTTAACCTCATATGTTTCCATTTTAAAAATTTTTCTCAACCCTCTAGGTAATAATTTCAATTCATTTGCGTGTGCAGAATCTTTCGTACACCCGATATTTGAAATCATATTTTTCTTAGGAATAATTTGTAACTGATTCTGTCCATACATACTAAATTCGAGAAAAAATTCCGACCATGCTATATGACCTTCATATACTTCTTGTTCTGCGTACGCTTTAATTCGTTTCCAAAACACGCGATTATGTCTGGTTTGATTTTTCAATAATTTCATTATATATGGATCTTTGCCATAACTGAAATCACAGTATTGTTCATATGTTCTACGCCAAATTGCAAAACCCCAAATAGAGCCTTGCCGTGAGAAGAAATAATCCGTATTAACATCTTCGGAGACTCCCAAATGGTTCATCCCACAAATAACATTGATTCTCATATCATCTTTATATTTTTCAAGTAATTCTGAGCAATACCGAAAGAAACTAACTGACGGCAAAACATCATCTTCTAAAAAAATACAGCTTTCAACTTTTTCCCATATAAGCCTATGCATCTTTTTTGAAATTGCATACATACCTTTATTTTCACATTCATATAACCGATAAATTTTACACTCCCAATCAATTCCATTATCCATTAATTTTCTATTTTCGTTTATCGCCTCCCATTCTTTTGGATTTCTTCCTCCGTCAGAAATTAGAAATATAATACTGGGTTTCGCCTTTTTTAAAACTTCTAATTGGAGTTTTTGGCATTCTGTACGACACCAAATAGTAATCGCAACAGGAACGTCTACTAAATATTTTTCCATTTCATTAACTTATTGCTTATAAATTATAAACAAACTCCTTCCTATAATGTCAAACCCTAAATCATTAATTTTACGAGCTTTTCTCTAAACAGCTACCCTTTAAAGCAAAACTCGTCTGGTTAAGCCGGGCGATAAGCATTGTCTTCTCAGCACCCTATTGCAATAATTGTTCTATCATTTTGTCCTCCGTCTGACTGGAAAATACTATTCCAGGCCTCACTCGTTCAACTACGTCATCCTGCTTTCTTTGCAGAATTGGTCTTATCCATATATTAATTTTTACTGGAACATCCATAAAATGTGGTTTCATCTTTTATCTTTCTAATGAATTATATAATTTAACGTAATCCTGATATTTTTCTATTTCGTTAAAATGAGTTGCTCTTTCAACGCATTTTTTTTTGATATGCTCTCTTTTACAAATGTTTTCAATTGCTTTAATAAGTTCATTGACATTATCTCTTTCAACTGCAATTCCAGTATAGCTATCAAACGTTTCTGAACACCCACCTGTGTTAAAACTTACAACTGGTGTTCCGCAGGCAAGTGCTTCTATATTTGTCAATCCCAAGACTTCTTCCCTCGTTGGGTTTACAAAAACATCTGCAGCAGAATATAGCGCAGCTAATTCTTCTTGACTCTCCGTCCTTTTCACAACATGAATATTAGAGGGTAATTTTTTTGCAGCCTCATCATTACACCCAACCAATATTATCTTATAATAATTATTCTCTAACTTCCTTGACAATTTTTCAAATACATCAATGCCTTTATAAACAGTCCAATCTAACGCTACACCTAAAATCATTTTTTGATTCGGCTCTATATGCAACTTTTCTCGTATTAAACTATCAGTCGGCTTAAATTTTGATAAATCTATTCCATTGTTTATTACCGTAATTGGATATTCTTTTAAAAATGATTCTTTAACCATAGTTAATAACCAAGCAGACGGCGTAACAATAGTCATTTTTTTGACCCCATTAAACCATTTTCTCTTTTTTGTCCACATTTTCTTTGTATTGTCTATTAGTGAACTTGGGTAACACTTATTATATTGTATGCATCTAAAACATCCTTCTTTCCATTTGTCACAACCTACCATCGTAAAATATGGACATTGACCTGTAAAAGCCCAACTATCGTGTAAAGTCCAAATTACAGGAATACTCTTTTTCTTAATGTAATTAAATAGCATCGGAATATTTATATACCATCCGTGAACATTATGCAAATGAATACAGTCTGGTTTAATCTTATCAACCTTTTTTAAAAATAAATATGTTGATAAAATAGAATAGCACCCATTATATCCCGTCAATTTACTCAATGATATATGTAATAATTTAGAGAATGCACCTCCAATTATAATATTATTTGAAGGCATTTCTTTTAACGAATGTGTCGAAAACCCTGTCGCAGTATAATAATGAATATCTGACTGAGTTTTTTCGCAACATTTCCCTATACCTATCATTATTTTAGCAGTACTTCCATATGGCACTGAATTAATCGCCAGAACTTTCATATTACACCTCTCATATAATTCAAGCTAATTGGTACGGATAATTAATGCTCGCAAACAAAAACCACACTAAGTAACACGTACTCACTATAATTCGGAACATAATCCTGTTATTACGAAAAACCTTTTTACCGAATAAATCCACTACAAACGGAACAAAAGGCATAAAATAAAATCCTAACCTTTCAAAAGAATTTACTACTAACCCTAAACAAGAGAAGAAAGGATAGAATAAAGCACACGCTGCATATATTCTTTCTTTTTCATTATATAATTTACTTTTTTTAAGTATAAACAATGAGAATACTCCAACAATAATCCAGACGATTGATGATAGACCAATGTTCATATATTGATTAGTATTGCTCGTAATGTGTGAGTACTGAGGTAAAATACTTGCTAAAAAAAATAATACTTGTCTGTATAATACACCAATTAAAATCGTACTTCCCAGTACAAGCCAATAAATAAATTTTTTTTTTCTAAAAATGAACATGATAGTCGGTATAAGGAAAAGAACGGCCGACATATGAATGCTAGATGCAACTCCAATCAATAGTATTACTTTTAAATATTTTTTTTCTTGTAAAAAAGACCAAGCTATTAGCAATATTGTTAACGCACAACTCTGCCTTGCTGTATTGAATGCAGCAAAAAACAAACCATTACCTAAAAAAACAGTTATACCTATTGCCGTATCAATTTGATTTTTTATTATAAAATATGCAAATCCTACGCAAATAAATAACGATATAATTAACTGAAAAAAGTAATAGTTATCGTAAATTAATGAAATCGTCTTCATTAAAACTACATACCCTATATCTAATCCCGTATTCATAGCTCCAATTTTGACAGCTCCAAACGGCATCGATGTAACATAGTAAAAATAGCTCATATATCGTTGAGTATCTTCCCCAACAGTTTCAGCGCGCACACCCATAACTAATGCACATATAATCATGAAAAAAAACACCCATCTAGTTTCTTTTCTAATCCTAATTATGTTGTTCTCATCAGAAAATGAATGACTTCTTAAAACAAAACCATTTTTCAGTGCTGAACCCAACACAAAAATTATAACCAAATACAAATAAATCATTGCCTTATAAACTCACTATCCTTTATCTTCGCACTGCTCTACTATTTTTCTTATAATTTGCTCTGCACATAAATTTTTTTTTGCATATTTCTGAAATAGCTTTATTTTTTTATCATGCTCCGTAAAATTTACGGCATTATATATTGCCGACATATAATCCCCATTTACTATTTCATATATATATTCTCTATAACAATTTGGCATTCCGTCTAGCATACATGCAACTACACGCTTTCCCGTCAATAAATACTCTATGTTTTTGGACGGAAATGAATATTTTGTATACTCTGATTCATTTGTTCTTGTATTTATCAATATATCTGCCTCAGCTAATATCATTGAAACTTCCGACGGCAACAACTGTCCTAAGTATTTAATCCGCCCATCAACTTCTGTCATCTTTATAATGTACTCTTCTTCATCACCAGCACCACAAATGGTTAGCCTCAGCCTTGTATCTCTATTTTTAACAAATGAATCTATAAAATTTCTAATACCAAATGCAGTTTGCAGCCCACCAGCATAAACAATATTAATATTTTTTTTCTTGTTAATTTCATTTACGCATACTATTTCTGGAACAGATTCCACAATTCCTTCTGCAACAAAATATGGTCGTTCAGCAATTTTTAGAGCATCCTTCATATATTCCGTCAATATAACAAATGAATCGACATTTTTCATAAGATTATTAATTTTTCTTATATCTATTTTTTTAGCAACATCATAAATAATCGAATGTTTGAATAGGTTCATATATTGTGGTAAGTCAGGAACATAAAAACAAATTTTACTACTATTTGTATTTTCTTTTAAATATCTCGCAGCTTCCAAATAAGGCTGATGCGCACAATACACAATAATAAGGTAACTTTTACTTTTATTAACTAATAGTTTTTCTCTAATTGCTCTTTTAAGTTGATATGCCCGTGAAAGATTTCTAACCCCCCACAAATTAAAAAAAGAAACACAATAGACATTATTTTTATTAATTACAGGAGCCTTAAATTGTATTTTTCTATATCCCATAGGGTATGCCCCTATCAAAGGTGCCGAGAATATATAATGCTTTACATTACTTTTTTCAAGTCCTTTTAACAGTTTTTTCTGAAAAATATCAGCCGAGTACCAAATTGCCCCTTTTGTATTCTGTCTAATATCGTTTATTGCCTCATCATGTAACGGTCCACCAATAAATACTATCTCCACAAAGACACCCTCCATTCATAAATCTATATGTTCACTTTTTTCCCAAAAATTCTCTTTTTCAATGCATTTAACATATACCCTAATTCATGAACGGTGCATTCTAGAATTGACAACCCTGGTTGAAGCCTTAAACATTCAAAATAACGTCTTGCGTTTTCAACTTTATTACTGCTTTTAGACCCTGGAACAATTCTGTAACTTGCCAAATTCTCATTTAACCCGTATGCAATAACTCCATTTCTCAAGTAATACATCCACGTAAGAATATCCTCTAAATAACCTTTTTCCATGTGAAAATCTGGTATCTGTACTCTATCAATAACAACAGTTAAGCAACCTATAATCGTATTACTCAGGTATTTCTCATATTCAATACAACATGGGACCTCATACAATCGTCGCTCTTTATCATTCGAATTTTTAAACGCCTCGTAAGCCGTGAATGAAAATGCACATTTATTGTTTTTCATAAACCTTATCTGTCTTTCCAATTTTTGTGCTTTCCATAGATCGTCAGAATCTAGTAATGCGATATATCTGCCTTTTGCTATTTCTAATGCAGCATTACGTGCGACAGCTGAACCACAATTTTTTTTTAAATTAACAAGTTTAATACGAGCATCCTTTTTTGCATAGTTATCAACTACATCTACTGTGTGATCACTTGAACAATCATTGACAATTATCATTTCCCAATTTGTATATGTTTGCGCAATTACGCTTTCAATCGTTTCTCGTATTGTTTCTTCACAATTGTATGCAGGCGTTATAACAGAAACAAGATCATTTAAAGTTCCATCTTCATTAATTTCCATATAGCTTTCTTCTTTTTTTTCAATACTCTCTTTTAAACTTACTTTCTGATAACTCACTCCTTCATATACACTCATTTTATGAGCATAACACATATTCCCAAACGCCTTATTCACCATTCCGCTGATCTTTCCCGGAATCTTCCCGGCTATCCATACAGCCGGATTCAGAAGCTTTGTAATCCAGATCTTATGACCCGCTGCTTTTGCTATTTCACGTACCATTTCGCTGGTTCGCACATATTCCGCGTTCTGTGGGAAATAAATTCCTGCTTCCCCGGACTGCATCAGCAGACACAGGAATTCACAGAGATTATCGATATAGAGCATGCTCCGCTCATTTTTGATATCCGGGAATACAGGAAGCTTCTTCGCCATTTTTGCCAACAGCGGATAATTTCCTTTACTGCCTTTTCCGTAAATCATCGGCGGACGCAGAACTGCCACATGAAAGCTATCGCTTCCCAATTTGCGGACGCCCTTATCTGCCTGCCATTTACTATCGCCGTAGAAGTTTGCCGGATGAGGCTTTGTCTCTTTTGTCACAATTTTTCGCTTTCCGAGTCCGGCACTTTCTCCATAGATAATCATGCTGCTCATCAGCACAAACTGTCCCACGCAGTCTGACTTCGCTTTCTCTGCTGTCTCGATAGCCAGATCCCGATTGATTTTATAATAGAAAGCTTTGCGCTCTTCGGACACTTTTCCCACATCCGCATGGGCAATTCCTGCTACATGAAACACCGTGTCATATCCCGCGAAGCTCTTTTCCCGCCAGCTTCCATCTATCATATCTACTGTATCAATCTGAAATTCACCTGGATGCTCCTTCTTCGCCCAGGCTTCGAAGGACATACCGATATAACTGTTCGCTCCTGTAATCAAGACTTTTTTCATAACTGCTTTCCCGCCTTCTGCTCTCTCTGCTTCTTCATTTCTCCGGTTCCGCCTTCTACGACGCCATCGGATCGCAGGACGCTGACGATGGTCCCGAAGAAGCAGCGGGTATCCATCAGAAAGCCGCTTAAGCTGCCCTTACGGAGCTTCGCCACATATTCGCCGTCCAACTTTGCTTTTACCGGGATCTCCAGTTCGTCACGGCCGTTGATTTGCGCCCAGCCGGTCAGTCCCGGAAGGACGTCGTTGGCTCCGTATTTGTCGCGCTCGGCTATCAGGTCATACTGGTTCCAGAGGGCCGGACGGGGCCCAATGATACTCATATCGCCCATCAGAATATTGATAATCTGCGGCAGCTCATCCAGAGAGGTTTTCCGCAGAAAATGTCCTGCCTTTGTAATATACTGATCCGGGTCGGCCAGCATATGGGTCGGCATATCCTTCGGCGTGTCGATCCGCATGGTACGGAATTTCAATATGTGAAATGTCTTTTTATGAATTCCGATTCGTTTCTGTTTGAACAGAACCGGTCCTTTGGAATCCAGTTTGATCCAGATAATTAGGGCACAAAAAAGGGGTGATAACACGATCAACCCCATTGCCGCCAGAAACGAATCCATTATTTTTTTTATTTTTAAATACATGTGCTTTCTTCCTTTTTCTCTATTTTTTTCACAATCTCCAGCCCCGCTTTCAGTCTCCGCGCCTCTCCCAGCAGCTTCACCTTCAGCCAGGCAATCCGCTTATGCCGGTCCGCCCGGCATATCAGATGTTCCAATCCCTTTAACGGGCCTTCCGTTACATAGATTCTGCCATCCTTCTGATAGCCCCGGGACATTCGGAGTATTCGCTCTCTGCCGGACAGAAGTTCCAGCAGAAAAATATCTTTTTCCGATAGTGGCGTCCATTTTTCACCGGTTCCCAGTAGCTTCGTGAGCCTGGGAATACGCTTCAGGGTCTGATACAATGCCTCCGGCGTCTCTGTGATGACAAAGAGATAACCCGGGAAAATGACGCCTGTAAGCTCTTTCCATTCTCCCTGTATCTTTTTCTGGTTTTCCCAGCGGGGTGTGAAGAGCTCTGTCAGGAACTCTGTGACCTCGTATTTCTTCGCTTCTTCGATGATTTGTTCTTCCTGTCCCGTGGGAACCTGAATGACATACCACATTGTCTATTCCTCCAGATGGGCGTGCTTCGCCACTCCGCGCTCTGCCCGGATGGTTCTGCAAAAGGATGACCGCCCTCTTTCCGAACGCGGCTTGGCGACGATTCGGAGTGTCGGGTTTCTTGTTCAAAATTAAATATCCTATACCAGAGCTCTTCTTTCGAAGGTCTCCTGCTACGACGGCGTTTGCAGAGAACCGAAGTAACACTGCCTTTTCCCGCTGTTACAGGAGCTTTTCTCCATGACGGAGGTTGGCCCGCTCCAAGACCGTATATGAATACACCGGGATTTTCCCGGTATGATTACCGATAAATCTCAGCCTGCCTTCTGCAGGTATTCTGTCTGTAACTCCACAAATGCAGAGAAGTCTTTCTCACATGCGTTCAGGTCAAACTGTTTCAAATCTTCCGCCACATGGTTCAGTAAAAATGCGCTGTACAGCTTCTTGTCCACCCGCTGGCCGTCTACTACGCGCCAACTCTTCCGCAGAGGCATCCTCTGGTAGGTGCCGGTGTGATGATTGAATCCGGTGGCCTTCAGGAGGAAGGGCTGTACGTAAATCAGCTCCTTGCCTTGCTGCATAAGCTTTTGCTCCAGGATGGTCCGAAAGCCCACAGGGCTGCGCATCTGGGCGTAAGCGCCGTTCGGCTTTCTTCTCCGCAGCTTGGCGAAATTAATATCTTCTATATAAAATGTGGTTCCGGCTGCTGCGATTTTCCGGGCAAGCTCAAACTGCTCCTGCTTCTGCCATGCTCTCTGTTTTCTGCAAAGCTCCCGATACCGCCTTCCGGCCTTCTGATAATTCCGGGATATCCGCCACTCTCTGCTGCCTTTTCGGACGCGGCCATCCAGCTCGTAGTTCGCCGGGTTCTGTGCCCGCCTGCTGCGCTCCATGTATGCCTGAAGCTTCTGCTTCTCCTGCTCCAGCCTCCGGGATTTCTCCGGCAGCTCATGGAGACAGGCTTCCTTCCGGCTGACTGCCGCGATTTTCCGGAAACCGAGAGCCAGACCGACGGTCTCATCCGGGCTCTCCTCCGCATGCTTCTGCGGTGGCGTCCCCTTCAGTACCAGCTCTGCAAAATAGCGTTTTTTTCCGCGGATCTCTTCCTGTTTGATCCGGCAGAAGCGAAGCTCTTTTTTCAGGGCGGCTGTCTCATAAGCGTTGCCCTTCCGGCCCACCGGAAGGACCAGATCCTTCCACAGGATTTCTCCATTTCGATATTTGATGGAGGTCTGATTGGTTTTCCCCGACAGGCTTCGAAGCTCTTTCTTCGGATGTACCCGTTCCGCCCGACCTTGAACCAGAGCGTCCACAGCTTTCCATACATCCGCCGCCAGGTTCTGGGTCACCGGGCTGTCTGTGTGCGCCTTATAATATCTCCGGTAACCGGTGGCGTCCCTGCAGATAGCGGCTCTTGTGAGGCCATACTGCGCGATCAGTGCGTCCCGCTCCTGCAGAAGCTCTTTCCGGGCTGCCTTGTCACTCTCTGTCGCCAGCGCTTCGCGAATTCTGCGAAATGCCTTTGTCTGGGCCATCTGGCGGTAGCGTTTCCCTGCCTTCTGAAGCAGGGCGTTATAAATCCAGCCGTTGACCGCAAATCTCTTTTCCAGGATATGCTGTTGCCGGATATCCGGTTTTAAGGGCAATGTCAGCACAAAATATGGTTCTGAAGCCATCTGTTTTCCTCATTTCTGAACGTTTACTGACTGATAAAAATGGGGGATTTTCGTGAATTAGCATACTTCACGAAAAAACAGGAACCTTTACGATATTTCGCTGATTAAAGTTATACTTATTTTGGAATATTCACCCAAGAACTGGGCTTGATTAAGAAAAAGGTTTACCTTTTAAGAAAACTGTGCTATCATAGACAGGAAAATTGGAGAAATCCAGCTTTTTATTTTCGTGAAGTATGCTACTCCACGAAACACTCCCGCCAAACAAATTCCCCGGGATATGGCTTTTCGCTTCCATATCCCGGGGATTTTTTTTCCCTCTGTCCTCTATTTTTTCTCCTGTTCCTTCTTCTCTTCTTTTTCCTCTTTCTCCTCCCGCTTCTGCTCCCGCAGCATCCGCCGGTAATAGGATACCCGCCGGAACTGATCCTCGAAGTAGGAATTGATCTCCGCGCCGATGAGGATGATGTACATGCAGAAGTACAGCCACAGCATCACCAGCACGATGGTGGTCAGGCTGCCGTACATATTGGCCAGGCCAGGGGAGTACTCCACGTACAGGGAGAAAACAATGGAAAATACGTACCAGCATACTGCCGAGAAAGCCGCGCCGGGAGCCTGCCGGATGATCCGCACCTTCCGGTTCGGCACGAAACGGTACAGCAGCATGAAGAGTGCCGCCAGAATCGCTATGGATACCATACCCTTCAGCCTCAGAATGATTCCCGTCACATAAGTCAGAATCGGAATATATTCCATGGCCATCTTGTGCAGGGAATTACCAAAGACCAGGACTACCAGGGACAGAATGATGGCTACTACAAAAACCACTGTATACAGGGCAGACTGCAGGCGGAGGATGATATAGTTTCTGCGCTCCTCCACATTGTAAATCATGTTCATGCCCTGGATCAGACCCATGAAACCCTTGCCTGCGGACCAGGCTGTCATGATCGCGGACAGGGAAATGGTGACTGCCGTCTTGCTATACACTTCGTTTATGATTCCCAGCACGAAGGCGTCCATGCTGGGCGGAAAGACCGCCTGCGTCGCCCGATAGATGTCGGCAGGCGTCAGGGAGGTATACTGAACCAGGGTCACCAGAAGGATGATGAATGGAAAAAAGGACAGCATAATAAAGTATGCGGTCTGTGCCGCATACGCTCCTACGCAGTCCTCCTGCATGGCGTTCAGAAAGCCCCTGATTAATTTGACGCATTTTTTCACAAGCTTCATAATTCCCCCGTCAAGCTTTGGTTCTCTAAAAAATAATTTTATCATATCTCACTGATATCCGTCAATTCCACATCCGTATAGAAGAAATGCAGGATCTCCGCGAAGCTTTTCCCCTGCTTCGCCATGCCGTTGGCCCCGTTCTGGCTTAAACCCACGCCGTGACCGTAGCCGCCGCCTCTGAAGCGCCAGCCGGACAGCTCCCCCTTTTTGTCAAATAAGGGCGTAATCTCCATGCAGGCGCTGGGCAATAGCGCGCTGCCGTCCACTTTACTTCCGTCCTGCCGCCGGATACTCCCGCCCTGCACATTCAGGAGAGCCCGCACATTGTATTCGGTGCTGACCTCGATGGTGTGGCGGCTGCCCCGGATCTGCAGACGGGTAATGGCTCCGCCTGCGTTTCGCTCCAGCACGTCGATGCCGCGGATCCGGCCGATGGTTTTGATGGAACGGCTCTCCAGACGGCTGCCAAGGCGGGTCAGGATGGCGTCGGGATTAGCCGCCATGCGGGCTGCCAGAGCCTGGTTCAGATTTTCTGAGAGCGCCTGGTTTCCAATCTCAGTCTCCCAGCGGTACCAGCTGATATCCGCGTCATAGCCGCCCGGATGCTCCGTCTCCAGAAAGGCGGCAAAGGCTTCCTCCGAGCTTAAGTCCACGCTCTCCCCGGAGGCGTCCACGCATTTTCCGGTCAGATAAGGCGTCTCCGCCGGGCTGCCCTCCCACCAGACTGCCTGATTGCCGGTGGCCCCGAAGGAGGTGGAAAAATAGTACGCTGTGATCGGCTCTCCCCCATAGGTCAGAATCTGCCCCGCTGTCTCTGCCACGGCCCGGTCGGTACTGTAGCTCCGATCCGTATTGCCGTAGACCTGGAAGCTGACGCTGTCGTCCACGTGGGCTTCGCACTCGGGATAAGCCCATACTTCCATCTCCTGACAGGCGTAGGTCCGGGCACAGACAGCCTGAGCCTTCAGGGCCTCCGTACTGTAACCGGAGGGCATTTCGCTGGGTACCACGCAGGCCAGATAGGTCTCCAGCGGCAGCTCATTGACCAGATAGAAGCCCCCGTCGGTCGGCCATACCTCCAGTGCGCCCTCGTAGACCGGATGACCGCCGCTGCGGATCAGGGAATTCACCCGGATGCGGGTATCCTCCCCGGTAACGCGCAGGCAGATGGGCGTCTCCGCCAGCGGTTCTCCGTTCAGGAACAGGACGCCGTCCTCCCGGGTCAGCTCCAGCTGGCTGCCAGAATCCAGTTTTTCGCCCGTCTCCCTGTCTGTCAGCGTCAATTCGGAACCATGTTCCGATGCAAGGCTTACTTTTTCATGAAGGGTTTCCGCGAAACCGTCCGTCTTTAAAAGAACGCGGATTTGTCCGGTGTAGGGCAGCGGCTCCGGCTCTGTATTTTCCAGTTCTTCCGCTTCCTCTGCGTCTGTCCCTTGAATTCCATTTTCTTCTAATTCTATGTTCTGATTCTGTGTCTCGGATTCCGGCCCGGTTCCGCCGCTTTTCTTTTGCAGGCTTAGCATCCCGCCCAGCACCAGAACTCCCAGCGCCAACAGTCCGAGTTTCATTTTCCAAAGCTTCCTCTTGTCCATCCGTCCCCCATTTTCTGCGAAAAGCACAAGAAAAGGCAGCCGTCTCCGACTGCCCTTATCTTTCTTGTAAACCCAAAGTGCCGTTTCCGCGATTTTGACGCCTAGCTAATGCTAGGTGGGTAACCTCAACTGCCTTTCTGCCTTCCACTGCACATTCGGAGGCCTGACATCCGGGACAGAGATATTGGAATCCCATGAACGTAAATGTAGGTTCAAAATAGCGGGTTCACGCACACCCCAGGAATTCATTCCGTTTCACTTATAAGTTACTCAACTCATGAAATTATTATACTGCAAATGATACTATTTGGCAACAGAAAAAATTATTACTGTTCACTTTATTCTCAGTAATACATCTCGCGGAATCGTGGCTATGAATGGTTAGCAAAAAGCTTACTTACCGCTTTTTTGTAAATCACAAACGCGGCCGCCGCGGTCGCCCATTCGGTCAGCCAGAAGCCGTGCCAGACGCCTGCTGCGCCCAGGAAGCGGCTCAGGATGAAGCCTGCCGGAACCAGGAGTACCAGGTAGCGGAGCAGGGAGATTATCAGGGACGGCACGCCCAGGCCCAGCCCCTCCAGCACGCCGCCGGAGATAATGGACACAGAGGATACCAGAAAGCCCAGGGAAATGATGCGCAGAGCTTCGGCTCCCATCTGCACTGTCGCGGCATTTTCCGTAAAGAGGCCGAACAGCTGGTTCGGAAACAGGACGCAGATGACCGTACCGAAGGCCATGATCACCGCCGCCAGGCTAAGCGCCGTCCGGTAAATCTTCCGCACCCGCTGTTCCTCGCCCGCGCCGTAGTTATAGCCGACTAACGGGCGGATGCCCTGCACGATGCCATTTGCGGTCAGATACAGGAAGGTCTGTAGTTTATAATATACGCCCAGCACCAGCACGTATCCTTCCGAAAATCCGGCAAGAATCGCGTTCAGGGCAGAGATGGTCAGGGACGGCACCGCCAGGTTCAGGGTCGCCGGAATGCCCACGCCGTAGATACGCCTCAGCACATCCTTTTCGAAAATCAGGTGTTTCCGGCTGATACGCACCGGAATGGGCCGGGCAAAATAAATCACCAGATAGACGGCCACGCTGACGGTCTGACCGATACCGGTAGCCAGGGCCGCACCCTCGATCCCCATCTCCGGAAATGGCCCAATTCCGAAAATCAGCATCGGATCCAGAAGGATATTGCTGATGCAGCCTGCCATCAGGCTTACCATGGACACCTTCATCCGGCCCACGGCCTGAAAAATCTTCTCAAAGCTTAAGCTGAAGGAAATCATCGCCGCGAAGGCAAATACAATGCGGGAATAGCGGAGCGCGTAGTCGATGACCAGCGCGTCCTTCGAATACAGCCGCAGAAACGCAGGCATAATCACAAGACAGGCCACCATCAACACCAGACTCTGGACCGCATTGATAAAAAAGCCTGTGGTCGCGGCCTGATCCACCTGTTCTTTCCGTCCTGCACCCAGGTAAAAGGCGATGGTCGCGTTGATGCCGACGCCGAAACCGATGGTGATAGCGTTGAGCAGGTTCTGAATCGGGTAGACCAGGGACAGGGCCGTCATGGCCTCCTCCTGGATGCTGGCCACGAAATAACTGTCCACGATGTTGTACAGGGAATTGACCAGCATAGACAGTACCATGGGCAGAGACATGGACAATACCAGATCCAGAATCGGTTTTTCTTTCATAAATGTATCATTCATAACTCTTATTTACCTCAAAACAAAATTCGCCACACGGCGGGGCATAAGCCTTACCGTGTGGCGAAAAGCGGAATTGCTTCCGGAAAAATCCACGTCCCTTGCGGGTTTTAATAATTGTGAATTAGAGCTGCGGACCTGCTGCAACCAGTGCCTTGCCGTCTGCGTTGCTCTCGTACTTCGCGAAGTTCTTAACGAAACGCTGTGCCAGGTCTTTTGCCTTTGCATCCCACTCTGCAGCGTCTGCATAAGTGTCGCGCGGGTCAAGGATTCCTGTGTCAACTCCCGGAAGAGCTGTCGGTACCTCAAAGTTGAAGTACGGAATGGTCTTGGTCTCTGCATTCAGAATATCGCCGTTCAGGATAGCGTCGATGATTCCACGGGTATCCTTGATAGAGATACGCTTGCCTGTGCCGTTCCATCCTGTATTTACCAGGTATGCCTTAGCGCCGCTCTTCTTCATCTTCTTAACCAGCTCATGAGCGTACTTGGTCGGATGCAGCTCCAGGAATGCCTGGCCGAAGCATGCGGAGAAGGTCGGTGTCGGCTCGGTGATTCCACGCTCGGTTCCTGCAAGCTTTGCAGTGAATCCGGACAGGAAGTAGTACTCAGTCTGCTCCGGTGTCAGAACGGATACCGGCGGAAGTACGCCGAATGCGTCTGCGGACAGGAAGATAACGTTCTTCGCGTCCGGACCGGAAGAAATAACATTTACATTCTGCGCGATCTTCTCGATGTGGTTGATCGGGTAAGATACACGTGTATTCTCTGTAACACTCTTGTCTGCGAAGTCAACCTTGCCGTCCTTGTCCAGAGTTACGTTCTCCAGAAGAGCATTTCTCTTGATGGCATTGTAGATATCCGGCTCAGACTCTTTGTCCAGGTTGATAACCTTTGCATAGCAGCCGCCCTCGAAGTTGAATACGCCGTTGTCGTCCCAGCCGTGCTCGTCGTCGCCGATCAGAAGACGCTTCGGGTCTGTGGAAAGGGTGGTCTTACCAGTTCCGGAAAGTCCGAAGAAGATAGCGGTGTTCTTTCCTTCCATATCTGTGTTTGCAGAGCAGTGCATGGAAGCGATGCCCTTCAGCGGCAGATAGTAGTTCATCATGGAGAACATACCCTTCTTCATCTCTCCGCCGTACCAGGTATTTACGATAACCTGCTCGCGGCTGGTGATGTTGAACATAACTGCGGTCTCAGAGTTCAGACCCAGCTCCTTATAATTCTCTACCTTTGCCTTGGATGCGTTGTATACAACGAAGTCCGGCTCAAAGTTCTCCAGCTCCTCAGCGGTCGGCTGAATGAACATGTTCGTTACGAAATGAGCCTGCCAAGCCACCTCTACGATGAAACGGATAGCCATGCGTGTGTCCTTGTTCGCGCCGCAGAATGCGTCTACTACGTACAGCTTCTTACCAGACAGCTCTTTCTTTGCGATATCCTTTACAGCAGCCCATGCTTCCTGAGTTGCCGGATGGTTGTCGTTCGGATACTCCTCGGATGTCCACCATACGGTGTCCTTGGAATTCTCATCCATAACGATGAATTTATCTTTGGGGGAACGTCCGGTATAGATACCTGTCATAACGTTCACTGCGCCAAGCTCGCTCTCCTGGCCTACTTCAAAGCCTTCCAGACCCGGCTTTGTCTCCTCTTCGAAAAGCATCTCGTAAGAAGGATTGTGTACAATCTCTGTAGTTCCGGTGATACCGTACTGAGTTAAATCAATCTTTGCCATCTTTCACTCGACCTCTTTCTTTTCTTATATGTAATATAAAGGGTGTTACTGTGAACAACGTGAACAGTAACTAAAGGGCCACTCTGCATGTAGCTGCCATTCTGCATACAGGGCTATCCGCCCACGTCTCATATTATCACATCTTGTGAAAAAAAAGTCAAGGAAAAGTATCTATAAAAATACAATTTATTTTACCAGAATTGACGCGCAGTAAAAAAGGATGCAGCTTTTCACAGGAAAGCTGCATCCTTTTTTAACTATGGGGCAATCGCCCCATAGTCAGGAATTTCCAATGGAAATTCCTGACTGCGTATCATTTCGTCCACATTCTCATTTGTAACTAAATTCTTAAAAATCTGTAAACTTTCTGTTTTTCCCATGATTTTCTGTTCATTTTATGATATGATAACACCAATACGCCGCTAAAGCTACTGTTTACTTCGTTCACAGTAACACGCTTCGCGATGCACAGAAGGAACCTTCTTGAACAAAGTTCAAGAAGTAGCGTTTGCTTCGCAAACTTAACTCGTGATTTTGGCATATACATGCCAAAACACCTCGCGGAATAGTGTCTGTGCAAAGTAACTTAATGCATACTCTTTCATTTTCGCGGTCTGTTTTATCTGAACATCACAGGACACCCGTTACCAACAGAACATCTGTTATACTTTCGAAAGGAGATTTTGCCTATGCAGATCAATTCATATTCCGAAATCACACCCGAAATTCTGGATCTCTCCCGCTTAAGCGAGGAAACCAGCCAGATCAACGCAGAGCTTTATAAGAAATATGACGTCAAGCGGGGCCTGCGCGATATCAGCGGCCAGGGCGTGCTGGCGGGTCTCACGGAGATCGGCGAGATTCACGCCTACGACATGGTGGAGGGCAAGCTGATTCCCTGCGAGGGCAAGCTTTTCTACCGGGGCATGGATATTGAAGAACTGGTGCGTGGCTTCGTGTCGGAGGGCCGCTTCGGCTTCGAGGAAATCACGTACCTGCTACTCTTCGGCGAGCTGCCGGACACCGAAGAGCTTGCGTCTTTTAAAAAGCTTCTTGGATCCTACCGCTCCCTGCCCACCCATTTCGTGCGGGATATCATTATGAAGGCCCCCAGCAAGGACATGATGAACACCCTGGCCAGAAGCGTGCTGACCCTCTACTCCTACGATGACCGGGGCGACGATATCTCTATCCCGAACGTACTGCGCCAGTCCCTGCAGCTCATCGCCCTGTTCCCGATGCTCTCGGTCTACGGCTACCAGGCCTACGCCCATTACCACGACGGCAAGAGTCTCTACATCCACCCGCCGAAAGCGGAGCTGTCCACCGCCGAAAATATTCTCTACACCCTGCGGCCCGACAGCAAATACACGGATTTCGAGGCGAAGATTCTGGATATCGCCCTGGTGCTTCATATGGAGCACGGCGGCGGTAATAACTCCTCCTTCACCACCCACGTGGTCTCCTCCTCCGGCACCGACACCTACTCCTCAGTAGCCGCTTCTCTGGGCTCCTTAAAGGGTCCCCGGCACGGCGGCGCGAACATCAAGGTCGTGCGGATGTTCGAGGATATGAAGCAGCAGGTAAAGGACTGGACCAACGAGGAAGAGGTGGGCGCTTACCTGCGGGCCCTGCTCCACAAGGAAGCCTTCGACCACGCGGGTCTCATCTATGGTATGGGCCACGCGGTCTACTCCCTCTCAGACCCCCGTGCGAACATCTTCAAGTCCTTCGTCAAGCGTCTCTCTGTGGAAAAGGGCCGTGAAGAGGAATTCGCCCTCTACTCCATGGTGGAGCGTCTGGCTCCGCAGATCATCGGTGAGGAGCGTCAGATCTACAAGGGCGTCAGCGCCAACGTGGACTTCTACAGCGGCTTTGTATACAGCATGCTGGATCTGCCCCTGGAGCTCTATACTCCCATTTTCGCCATGGCCCGTATCGTGGGCTGGAGCGCCCACCGCATCGAGGAGCTGGCCAATAATGGTAAGATCATCCGCCCGGCGTATAAGAGCGTGGCGGAGCGGCAAGAGTATGTGAAGCTGAACGAACGATAACCGGATCCATCTTTGCTGTCTTCCATATATTGAACTGACCCTTTATAACGCAAAAATCCCGGCAGTTTTTCGCTCACTGCCGGGATCGATACACTTTTTTACCAGAATTTCTCCGTCCCCTTCCGCGACATCAGCGCGAACCAGACCAAATCAATCAGGAACACCACCATCAGCACGTTGTACACGATGGACGGGAGTGGGGTGACGTAGCTGTTCACCAGGCCGGCTCCACCGTAGATCAGGGCGCCGACGGCGAATACGATCATTTTCGGGGCAATATAGGCTTTATAGCCTTCCAAATCTTTACACTTCTTTAAATTGATATCCTTGCTCATCAGAACTTCCTGTTTAATCTCGCCCTTTGTGGTCAGCAGGAACCAGGCATACAGCATGTACACGCCTGCGCCCACGAAGATGATATCGAGGAGACTCCATATATTATCCATTTTTCACCTACTACAGTGCTGCCCGGCTCGCGGACAGCGCTGTTCTTTCTTATCGTAATTTTATCCTCCGGATATGCCGCTCCGCTTTGGATGCCATCCGGCAGGATACCATGTCTGCCAATATGAGCGTCTACATGCCAAGAAATGTCCTGACTGCCGCCTTCATATCCGGCACTTCCACTACAGTATCATGCAGAACCGGAGCGGTGCGGATCTCCTCTACCGCCTTCGGAACTGCCACGTCGGACAGCTTCGACAGCTCATCCGCCAGTGCGAAGTCATCCTTACCCTCGCAGTCCACGCCCATGGCCTCCAGGACGCTTCTGGTGAACTTAAAGGGGCTTGCGGTAGACGCGATCACAGACTTGGTCCGGTCGCCGGTCTCTGCCTGATATTTCTTGTATACACAATCCGCTACCGCTGTGTGGGTATCGATGACATAGCCGTTCTCATCATACAGATCATGAATCGTCTTCGCAGCCTCCGCCTCAGTCGCGTAATTGCCATAGAAATCACCCAGCTTCTCCCGCATGGCCGGTGTAATCTCGTACTTGCCATTCTCGCTTAAGGACTTCATGAACGCCGCGTCCGCCTTATCGTCGTGACCGGCGATGCGGTAAATCAGACGCTCCAGATTGCTGGAAATCAGAATATCCATGGACGGGGAAGTGGTCAGCACAAATTTCCGGTTCCGGTCGTAGCTGCCGGTCTGGAAGAAATCGTAAAGCACCTTATTGTCATTGGAAGCGCAGATCAGCTTCGCGATGGGCAGACCCATCTGCTTCGCGTAGTAGGCCGCCAGGATGTTGCCGAAGTTGCCGGTGGGAACGACCACATTGATCTTCTCGTTCTTCTCAATTTCCCCATTTGCGTATAATTTCGCGTAAGCATATACATAATACACAATCTGCGGAACCAGACGGCCGATGTTAATAGAGTTCGCGGAGGAGAACTGGAAGCCTGCAGCGTCCATTTCCTTCGCCAGATCCTTATCGCCAAAGATGGCCTTCACGCCGCTCTGGGCGTCGTCGAAATTGCCGTGGATACCGATGACCTTCACGTTCTTGCCTTTCTGGGTCACCATCTGCTTCTCCTGCACGGGGCTCACACCGTTCTTCGGGTAGAATACCACGATTCTGGTACCCGGCACATCCGCGAAGCCTGCCATAGCTGCCTTGCCGGTATCGCCGGAGGTGGCGGTCAGGATCACGATCTCATTTTTCACCTGATTCTTCTTTGCGGAAACGGTCATCAGATGGGGCAGGATGGAAAGCGCCATATCCTTGAACGCGATGGTGGAACCATGGAACAGCTCCAGGAAATAAGCGCCGTCCGCCTTCACAAGCGGCGCGATCTCCGGCGTATCAAACTTCTCGTCGTAAGCGCTGTCGATGCAGTGCTTCAGTTCTCCTTCCGTGAAATCCGTCAGGAACTTGCTCATAACCGCGTAAGCCGTCTCCTGATAGCTCATTTTCGCCAGCTCATCCAGGCTCACATCCAGCGCCGGAATCTCCACCGGCACGAACAGGCCGCCGTCTGCGGAAAGGCCCTTTAAGATAGCCTGGGAGGCTGTCACCTGCACACTGGAATCTCTGGTACTTCTGTATAACAAATCCATAGTTGTCGTCCCCTTTTCTCGTATTCTGATCAACGCATCTGCCAGACCGCCCTTTTGCCGGGCTGAAACTGCAAATCGTGATTCTTTTTCTCACAAAATTCTCAATCATTATAACAGAACAGAAGAGCCGCGTCAATGCGCAGCTCTTTATTACGTTAAATCATTACGTCGAAAGTTAGATATGCAGCCCATCCGCCAGCTTCCGGTATAGCTCCGGCTTCCGGTCAACCTTCGCCGGAAAAGTCTCCCGGTACTTCCGCACCATGTCCAAATCCAAGTCCGCCACCAGCAGCTCTTCTTCTCTTCCTCCATGGGCCAGTTCATTCCCCAACGGATCTACAATCATGGAATCCCCGCTGTAGCTTAAGGTTCTGGCATGTCCCACCCGGTTGATTCCGGCGATGTAGCACTGGTTTTCAATAGCCCGGGCCTTCAGTAAGGTTTTAAAATGCCCTACCCGGTCCTCCGGCCAATTGGCTGGTACTACGATGAGCTCCGCCTGCGGGGAGGCCAGCTGAAAGATCTCCGGGAAACGCAGATCGTAGCAGATAAAGGGCGAGACCGTCCAGTCACCTACCTTGCAGAAGCTTAAAGTATCGCCGCCTGCGTAATGCACCGACTCGGTTCCAAACGTAAAGGGATGAATCTTCCTGTAATCCGTTAAAATCTCGCCCTGCGGGCTGATGATCGCATAACGGTTATAGGACTTTGGCTCCCGATATTCCACATAGCCCATGCCGATATACAGGCCGTATTCTGCCGCCTTCTTTGCAAAATACCGCAGTGTCTCCGGTTTCTCCGCCGGTTCCCCGATCTTCTCCGGATGCATGGAAAAGCCGGTCATGCTCATTTCCGGAAATAAAACAAATTCCGCCTGCCGCTCTCTCGCTTCTTGCAAAAAGCGCTCCGCGCGCTCAAAGTTTTCGTGTTTTGCCTCCCAGAGAGGCTCCGTCTGTGCCAGTGCGATCCGCATACCCGTTTCTTTCCTTTCCGTTTTTCTTCTTATTTTATATTATAGCCCATTCTATCCGGCATTTCCACAGAACTTTGAAAAACCACAGTTTTGGCACAGCATGTCCGCCACAGGCGTACATGTAAAATGAGGCCTCTGAACGTGGAGAGGCCTCATGTTTCCGCTTGTTTTTATCCTGCTTTCTATGCCACGGAATTGTTGATGGCTGTCAGAAGCGCGTCGATGGAAGCGCGGATGATATCCGGATCCACGCCTGCGCCCCAGGCCAAGGTGCCGTCCGGCTTCTGGAGGCCCACATAGGCGATGGCGCGGGAGCTGGAACTCTGCTCCAGAGCATGCTCCTGATAAGTAACCAGGCTGTACTCCAGGCCATATCCCTTCTTAAGCGCATTGCTGACTGCGTTCAGACGGCCGTTTCCGGTAGCGTAGAGAACCTTCTTTTCTCCCTGATACTCGGTATGAACCTCTGCGGTGATACCGTCCACCTGTTTGAAATGTACTTCCGTAATATTGTAGGGAGCCGTAATGCCCTCGAACTTCTTCTTGAAGATCTCGAAGATCTCCTTCGGCATCAGTTCCTTGTTCTGGTGATCGGACGCGTCCTTGGCTGCATAACCCATAGCCTCCCGCATCTTCGGCGGCAGATTGAGGCCGAAGTTGTGCTCCAGGATATAGCCTACGCCGCCCTTTCCGGACTGGCTGTTGATACGAATCACGTCTGCGTCATAGTTGCGGCTGACGTCTGTGGGATCGATGGGCAGATAGGGTACGGTCCAGTGCTCCGGATCGTTCTCGACCCGGTAGTTCATGCCCTTTGCAATGGCGTCCTGATGGGAACCGGAGAAGGCCGCGAATACCAGCGCGCCCGCGTAGGGGCTTCTCTCATTGACCTTCATGCCCGTGAACTTCTCATAAGCCTCGCAGACCTCCGGCATATTGCTGAAGTCCATCTTCGGATCCACGCCCTGGGAATACAGGTTCATAGCCAGAGTTACCACGTCCACGTTACCGGTGCGCTCGCCATTTCCAAAGAGGGTGCCCTCCACACGGTCGGCGCCTGCCAGAAGGCCCATCTCGGTGTCTGCCACGCCGCAGCCCCGGTCATTGTGGGGATGCAGGGAAACGATGACGTTCTCGCGGTATTTCAGGTTTTCGCACATGTACTCCACCTGGCTTGCGTATACGTGGGGCATGGAATGCTGTACGGTTACCGGAAGGTTGATGATGGCTTTCTTATCCGCCGTGGGCTTCCACACATCCAGAACGGCGTTGCACACCTCCAGTGCGTACTCCGGCTCGGTTCCGGTGAAACTCTCCGGACTGTACTCGAAACGGAAATTGCCTTCGGTCTCGGACGCCAGCTTCTTCAGAAGCTCCGCGCCGTCCACGGCGATCTTCAGGATTTCTTCCTTGGATTTATGGAATACCTGCTCCCGCTGTGCCACGGAAGTGGAATTGTATACATGCACGATGGCCTGCTTCGCGCCCTCCAGCGCAGCGAAGGTCTTGCGGATGATATGCTCTCTGGCCTGGGTCAGTACCTGGATGGTCACGTCATCCGGAATCAGATCCTGCTCAATCAGAGTGCGAAGGAACTCATACTCAGTCTCGGACGCTGCCGGGAAGCCCACCTCGATCTCCTTGAAACCTACTTTGCAGAGGAGCTTGAAGAAGCCCACCTTCTGCTCCAGGGTCATGGGAACCACCAGGGCCTGATTGCCGTCGCGCAGATCCACGCTGCACCAGATAGGAGCCTTATCCACGTAATCCTTCTCAGCCCATTTCATGCAGGGATAGGGCGGTAAAAAGTACTGTCTCTGGTATTTCCTGTAATTCATCATGATGTTTTCTCTCCTTTTGTTCTGTGTGTTGTGTTATTCTGCATTTCGATAATAGATATGCGGTATGGCAACCTACAGGAACGTGGATTTCCGCAACGAGATAAAATACGCTTCGCGAATTTTACTCGTTATCACGGCAGTCGTCAAGGTCTCGTGCAAGCACGGACTTTGACTCGTTGCTCGCGTAAAAAAATCCGCCTCCGTCAGCCTGCTGCCAACGGAGACGGAAGACTTATTCGCCTTACGCGGTACCACTCCATTTTCGTGAATCTCATTCACACTCTCATCGGATACGGATTCTTCATCAATACAATTATCGAACCTTATATCCTCCCCGCTGTAACGGTCGGGCTCCGTCTGCTTCTACTTTCCTTTTCCTGAAATCTTTCTGAGAATCAGGCACCGGATTTCGGACAGCCGCTCTGAGGTCAGTTCCCATTCTCTCTTCCGCTACTTCACACCAGCCAGCAGCTCTCTGAACTCCAAGGGAATCGTACTACTCCTCGTCCTCGCATTTATCTAATATCTGTAGTCTAGGATAGCAAATGTCGCTGTTATTGTCAACCCCTGTTTTTTAATCCAGCAGATGCCCCTCTCGATAGGACCATTCCAGATAATCCGGATTCTGGTAATACAGATCCGAATTAAAATCTGATATGGCGTCGCTGATAAAAGAAGTAAAGATTTTTATCAACTCCTCTACTTCTTTTCCCTTTTCCGCACAGTCCTCTATCATAATACTGTAGAGCTTCCCGATATCGAGAAAACTCGGCACAGAATATCGACAGCCGGATATTGTATCAAATTCTCCCCGGGTTATCTTATAATAGGAAATCACCTCATCGCTGACCTGTTCAAAGCTCAGACAATGATTTACCTCCGCATCGCACAGCAATTTTTCTATTCCCTTTTTCCCAATCGTCCTGACAATATCGCCCCGATGATTCCGCGTCTCTCTTGCAATATACTCAATCAGCGCACAGACATAAAAATAATCATTCCGCTCTTTCTCACCCATAAACGACCTCACTTCTTACAAACTTCAGACAATCCAACACAGACAATGTGTGAAAACTAATCTGATGCGTTGGATATTTAAATTCTGCCAGCGCCCAGAACTGTTTTCTGTTAATACGTCCCGAAAGGAAATCATTTACATAGTTCCAGATTGTATCATTTGCCATAGGCCCCTCCACAATATCATAATCATGGGTCTTTCCGCTTCTGCATGTGGCAATAAAATCCCCAGGAAAAATCCTTCGAAGCAGGATTCTCCGCTTTATATAAAAATAGTTCCATGGTATTTGCAATTATCATACCATGGAACCATGAAAAATGCTATCTATCTTTTTTTTTTTCTCTCATTGAGCCAGACATTCCCCGTTGGTCTCTATCACCCGCCGCATCCAGGAAAAGGATTTTTTCTTTCGCCTCTCCAGGCTTCCCTTTCCCTGATCGTCCATGTCCACATAGACGAATCCATAGCGCTTCTTCATTTCTCCTGTGGAAAGGGATACCAGATCGATGGGGGCCCACATGGTATAGCCGAAGCAGTCCACGCCGTCCATGAGGATAGCGTCCATCATGGCGCGGAAATGGGCTTCCAGATAGGCGATCCGGTAATCATCCTCCACATACCCTGACGCATCCGGTTCATCCACAGCGCCCATACCGTTTTCTACGATAAACAGAGGAACCTGATAACGGTCGTACAGCTCATTTAACACATAGCGGAGTCCCAGTGGGTCGATGGGCCAACCCCAGGGCGTCGTCTCCAAATAGGGATTCGGATCGCCACCGATGAAATTATACTCTCGAGACTGGTTGGTGATGGTGGAACGATAGTAACTAAAAGAAATAAAGTCCAAAGTTCCATTTTTCAGAATCTCCGCATCCCCGGGCTCTTTCTTCAGCGTCACCTGCTTTCTTAGGAACACCGCTTCAGTGTAACTCGGATAATAGCCCCGCACCATCACATCCATGCAGAAATAAACGTCTCTTCTGCACTGCAGCTGGTAAAATACATCCTCTGGCCTGCAGCTGGCTGCATAAATGGCACTGGCTGCGTACATAGCTCCAAACTTACTGCCCGGCATCATCTGATGGCCCAGTTTGACCGCCTTCGCACTGGCCAGAAACATATGGTGTACCGCCTGATAATGGGTCTGATTATCGGCCCTGTGAGTACCTGTGGACGCATAACCTCTGGCCTGATTAATTTCATTAAAGGTCAGCCAATAGCGACATCTCTTTCCAAAGCGCTCAAATACCGTCCGACAATACCGTAGATAGCAATCTATCACATGGCGGCTGCTCCAGCCGTCATATTTTTCCGACAGATATGCCGGTATTTCATCGTGGTGTAAGGTAATCATCGGCTCTATCTGATATTTTTCCAGTTCATCCAGAACTGCCTCATAAAAGCGCAGTCCCTCTTCATTGGGTTCCAGCTCATCGCCGGTGGGGTAGATACGGCTCCAGCACAGGGAGAAACGATAGGTATTGAACCCCATTTCCGCCATCAGGGCGATATCCTCTTTATATCTGTGATAGAAATCCACCGCTTTATGGCTGGGATAATATGCGTCTTCACAGATACAGGGCTTTCCTTCCACCGGAATATCCTCCGGATCTGAGAAGCTGCTTCTGGCCTTTTTTACACTGCCGTCCGGCATCCGGTATGTGATATACCGGGGACTTTGATAGGCCCCTGCCGTCTCAAAATCGTGGGTGCTTAAGCCTCTGTTTCCCTCCTGGAAACCGCCTTCATACTGAAAATCTGCCGTAGCTCCACCCCACATAAATTTCTCACTCAGCTTCATGTCCGTGCATTTCCTCATACATTTCTACAAACTCTTTTGCGAGAATTCCGAAATCCTCCGCACTCATCAGTTGATCCTCTGCGTGAATCAGCAGCATCCGTATCTCCACGGGTTTTCCATCCGCTTCCTTCTGCAAAAGCTCCAGATGATAATCATGGCCCTTCGCGAAATCTTCTCTTCCCGCTTCTATCAGTTCCCATGCCTTCTCCATATTTCCATGACGAGCCTCCTTGATGGCCTCGATATAATAGGAGCGGGCGCTTCCCACTGCGCTGATGATCTGAAAACAGGTTAATTCCATTCCTTCCATTTACATTTTCCTTCTAATTTTCTTTTAATTTTCCAATTTTTTTAACGCTTCCTTCAGAATGGACTCGCCGTTGCCAAGCCCGTAGTCCCGCATGCTCATGACCTCCACCGGTTTTCCGCCGGACTTTTTCTCGATATCGCTCTTGATATAGCGCACCTGCGGAGCCAGCATGATAATATCCGCCGGATTCATATCACGCTCCACGTTTACCGCGGACTCTGCCTTGGCGTCTACCGTCAGATCGATACCCATTTTTTCAGCTGCCTTTGCCATATTTGCCTTGATAATTGTTGAGGACATTCCAGAGGAACACATCAATAATACATGAATTTTTTCCATAACCAGTCTCTCCTTTTCCGGGTCTGCGACTTTCTCCACCGCAGACCCTTTTTTCATTTTTACTCATTTTCAGCTTCCAACTCTTTTTCGTATTCCATTTTGTCGCCAATCTTGAAGAACGGGTAGTATACCACCAGGGTGATGACAAATACCAGGATTGCCCAGATCAGGGTGCTCACATGTCCGTTGGACATCAGATAGCCAATCAGGATGGGCGGTGTTCTCCAGGTCAGGTTGGCAATGCAGGGCATAGCCACGATGCCTGCGTCCATCAGCGCGTAGGTCGCTCCTGCCAGGATTCCCGGAAGGATAACAAATGGAATGAAATACAGCGGGTTCATACAAATCGGGGTTCCGAAAATGACCGGCTCGTTGATTTCAAAGATGCCCGGAAGCAGGGATACTTTTCCCACCGCCTTGTATGCCGCGCTCTTGACCCGGAAGGTCATCAGAAGTACCAAAGCCATGGTTGCTCCGGTTCCACCTACCCAGATCAGGATATCAGTGGAGTTGGTGATGATATATGGAATAGTCTCGCCTGCCAGATAAGCTGCCTCATTGGCTGCGCCGTTGGATACCAGAATCGGAAAAATCGGCGCCATAATGATCCAGGAGTTCAGTCCGCAGAAAAAGCAGAACGCACATGCCATATGGTAAATCACATAGCCTGGCAGGGTATTGAAGATATTGGCAAAGGGCTGCATGATTCCGATCAGAAACGCATTAATCTCAAAGCCCAGTACCCGGGAAATGAATGCGAATACCATAACCATAACCGTAATCGGGACCAGAGAATTCAGGGACTGCGCCACTGCCTCCGGAACGCCCGCCGGCATCTTCACGCCGATATTTTTCTTTTTCAGGAACGCCATCACCTTTACGGAAATAAAGCCGATAACCAGGGCTGCCAGAAGGCCGTTGGAATCCAGACCTCCAGTGTTCAGGCCGTCCTCCGTAAGCTGGGAAGCCAGGAAGGAACAGGTGGAAATCAGCATAGCCGGAACCACATCCACATCATACTGGGTAGCTCCGTAATAACCTACGGCTATGGCCGCCGTCAGTCCCATCATGCCGGTTGTGGCCTGATTGATGGCGGTAAATAAGGGAATCACCGGTGCCATCACTGTCTGAAACGCATCAATCGGCAATTTCGCAATCATGGCCGCAATGGAACCTACTACCAGTAACGCTACCAGCGACATCATTGCATTTCTCATAACGACTAAGAACGGAATGCTAGCTACCCGGTTCGTAAAGGGAACCAGTTTTTCCTCCATAAAGCTATAAAACTTCTTCATATACACTCTCCTTATGTTTGTTTGCTTTTGTTTTTATGTTACTAACATGCATGTTTACGTACGTATTTATAGATTTAACTCCCGGCTTATCCGCCGCGCGATGTCCGTCAGGCATTCGTAAGTCGGTTTTTCCGCCAGCATCGCCGTATATTCCCGGTTCGATACCAGCTGCGCGAAGCTGTCATAAAACAGCCCCAGATTTTCAGAATCTCCTTCTATGTAGGATAATAATATAATTCTTATTTTTCGTTTGTCCCAGACAATAGGCGTCATCAGGACGGTCACGGAAAAGAAGGAACGTTCTGCCTTTCCCCGTTCCAGCGGGTGGGGAATCGCAAAGCCGTTTTCCAGCTCTGTGGGTACGATTTTTTCTCTCCGCATCACGGATTCTACGAAATCCTCCGACAGCTTTATCACCTTTCCCAGACGCTCCGTGATCTCTTCCAGGGCTTCCCGCTTATTCGTCGCCCTGACGTCTGCGAAAAACAATTTTTCCGAAGAAAACTGAAGCAGCGGATAGGTGTTTTTCTCGATTCCCAGGCTCTTAAGCTTCACTTCTCTGGCCCGGCAGACGGATTCATTCAGGCTGAATTCGATGACTGGAAGGGGAACTTCCAGCTTTAAGGGAGCCATGGTGAAGATATAATCGTATTCCTCAAAAGGCATTCCCGGAAGCTCATAGTAGCTACAGGTCTTGATGGCGGACAGATATTCCCCATACTGCTTTTTCAGGATCACAGTCACCAGCTCTGACATTCCTTTTCCGGTGGGGCAGACCACCAGCGCCCGGACATATTTCAGATTCCGTCCCTTCCGCTCAATAGCCAGATGGAAATAAATGGCAATGTAGCTGATTTCATCATCCGGAAGCACCGCGTCCGTCATCCGATTGATTAAGATGGAGATGTCCACCGCCATATCGTAGGCCAGAAGGGAATAGCTTTTCACCTCGTCCAGCATGGGATTTACGGAATAATTCCGAAGGCTGACCCGCTCCATCAGCGCTTTCAGGTGAATGGCAAGAGAGCTGTACAGCTCGATATCTTTTTCAAAGTCGAAGCCATATTTTTCTTTTACCAGCGCGATGGCCTTTTCAATTACAGACTCAATCAGCACTCCGGTTTCTTTTTCCGGTTTTCCCGTTTTTTTCACACATTTTCCCACTAGGAAACGGTGAATCCACCAAATTTCTTCCCGACCAATTTCGATGTTCGCAAAGTTCGCGACCGATGACGCGATCCGCTCGGATAAGATGTATTCTCCGGTCTCATGCTCCGGCTCAACGCCGGACTGTTCTACGGTTTTTCCTTTCCTGACCCGGACTGCCAGAATCGTACTATACAGCAGAAACTGTTCCAGATTCACGTCGCTCATCCGAAATTCAAATTTGTGGATGTACGCCATGATTTCTTCTTTCAGAAGAAGCAGATCCACAGGCTCGATAAGCAGCAGTTCATTCTGCGTCTTTTCCGGCTCATGCACCAACTCTTCAAACAGAAAACTTCTGATATTTTCTTCGCTTCCCTGACTGTACAGGCCGTAATGGGGACGGGAGCACACATGGATATCCTTCTTTTCCAGCCGCTGCTTTGCCTCCGTCAGAAATTTATTGACATAGGTTCTGGACGCCGCCATCTGCTCACACAGGGTATCTACCTTCAGGTAATCCTCGGACAGAAGCTGGAACGCGATTTTTTTGATCCAGTATTCTTTTGTCTGTTCCCGCTGTTCTTCCTTCTGCTGAAGCTCCCTAATCAGGGCGTCGATTTCTCCCCTGTCCGCCTGCTCCAAAGCTACCCCTTTTCCACTCTGAATAGTTATCCGGGTCTGACATTTCTTCTTTTCCAGAACTGCGTTCAAATCCCATAGCTCGTCCTGCATCATTTTATACGAAGTCTCGCATAATACAGCCAGTTGTCGGATGGTGTATTCCGTTCCCTCTCCCAGTTTTTGCAGGATTGTTATCTGTCGATTCATGTCTTCCTCTCCCTGTATGTATCATAGATCAGTTTCTGCATTTTTTCCATTTCTGAATCGCCATAAGTCTGCGGCAATCTGAAAATCAAAAAGCCCCGCCGGAACTTGGTCTGGCGGAGCATTCTTCGATCCTTATTTTGCTTTAGAGATAAAACTCATGCCCATGGTAAGCAAAGAGCAGCGTCAGGTGCTCTCGGAACCACTTAAGGTTTCCGGCGTCGGCCAGGGTGGGGTTTACGAAGTAGAGAGCGCCTTCGGAGACGTCCTCGCCGGCCAGAGCCCGGGCTACGGCGGCGTGGGTGGCGTCAGAGACGGTGACGCGCGCTATCTTGCCGGTGTGTACCGGTGAGAACTGGGCTTTGCCGTTCTTCCGCTGATAGACGACTTCGCTTACTGTATTCGGAAAGGCTGCGCTTCGGACGCGGTTCAGGACCACGTTGGCCACCAGCAGACGGCCTGTCTCATCCTCGCCGGAGGCTTCGGCTTCCACGATGCGCAGGAGGGCGTCATAGTCCTCCGCGGTGATGACGTAAATGCTATTCTCCGGGACGACCAGTTCCGGCTGCACTACGGCGGCTTCTGTCACCGGTTCTGTCTCTGCTGTTTCTTCCTCCAAAACTACGGTCTGATCTATCTCTTCCTCCATTTCTTCAACTTCATTTTCTATATCGGAAACTGTCTCCTGCTGCTCCTCTTCCTCCGGCCAGTCTGCCTGTGCGTAAGTCTGCCGCATCCGACCGGAATCTACACGGTTCTCCGCCACAGCGCCAAGCAGCTCTGTCCCGATTCCCCGAAGCGCCCCGGCGGTATCATCCTCTGTCGATCTGTCAATACTTTCACTTTCGTAAGAGATTTTCGCTTCCACATCCTTCGTATCGGCGGACACCATCAAAAGCATGCCTGCCAATCCCAGCACGATTGCACTATCTCTTAGTCTGTTCATATACCTTATTATAAAAATGCCGCGGGAGTTCGTCAACCCGTTTGTAACAATTTTGTAACAGTTTTTGTATTTTTCTTCCTATACTATCCTTTTTATGAATAATTCCTGTGAAATAAACCAAAAATATTTTTCATAGGACAGACATTTTGGAGTCTTTTCTGTTCTAAACTGAAATATGGCATTTTATCGGAGGAGGATTTGTATGAAAATCCGCGAACGCGTCAATCTGGCGGCCGGGATTCTTTTTACGCTGATCGTCGGTACGCTCTTGCATTTTACCTACGGATGGAGCGGAGAGAACCCCTTTGTCGCTCTCTATTCGCCGGTCAATGAATCGGTCTGGGAGCATCTGAAGCTTTTGTTTTTCCCGGTGCTGCTCTATACCTTTTTTGAAATCATCGTGCTGTATAAGACCTCCGGGCAGTTTTTGACCTCCAGGCTCCTGGCCGTCTGTGTCGGCATGTTTTTTATCGCGTCCTCTTTTTTTACCTATACAGGGCTCTTGGGACGGGATTTTCTGGTGCTGGATATTCTGATTTTTATTTTCAGTGTGCTGCTGACCTTTTTTCTGTCCCGGTATTTTGAAGTCCGCTGCCCGGGGCTCCGTCTGCCGCTTATGGCCGTCTATGTGCTGCTTCTTCTGATTGTCATCTGTTTCTTTTCCTTTACCTTTGCGCCGCCGGAGCTGCCGCTGTTTACACCGCCGACATAAAATGAAAAAAACAGAAGTCACAGAAAAAGCATGAGGTTCTGAAAATCTGTCATTTTCAAACCTCATGCTTTCCTTATGTCACGAAATATCCGCAAGGCACTGCCGATGGGCAGCGGCTCCCGATACTCGATTTCTCTTTATTTCTGATTAATGTAGTTAATCAGACCCTCGGCCTTAATAATCTTCTGCATAAACTCCGGGAAAGCCTGTCCCTGATACTGCCTGCCATTGGTGCGGTTGTAAATGATACCGCTGTCGAAGTCTACCTCCACCTCGTCGCCGTCCTGGATGTCTTTAGCCGCCTCCGGGCATTCGATAATCGGAAGGCCGATGTTGATGGCGTTGCGGTAGAAGATACGCGCGAAGGTCTCCGCGATGACACAGGAGATGCCGGACACCTTGATGACCAGCGGCGCATGCTCACGGGATGAGCCGCAGCCGAAGTTCTTGCCTGCCACCATGATATTGCCGGGCTGTACCTTCTTTACAAAATCCTTGTCGATATCCTCCATGCAGTGCTCCGCCAGCTCTCTGGGGTCTGCAATGGCCAGATATCTGGCGGGAATGATTACGTCTGTATCTACATTGTCTCCGTATTTAAATACTTTTCCTTTTGCCTGCATCTTCTCTTCCTCCTATAATCCAAGCTCTGCCGGTGCGCTGATGCGGCCGGTTACGGCGCTGGCTGCGGCTACCGCCGGGCTTGCCAGATATACCTCAGAATCCACATGGCCCATACGGCCTACGAAGTTACGGTTGGTGGTGGATACGCAGCGCTCGCCTGCTGCCAGAATACCCATGTATCCGCCCAGGCAGGGTCCACAGGTCGGTGTGCTGACTACGGCTCCCGCCTCAATGAAGATCTTTAAGAGTCCCTCATCCATGGCGTCCATGTAAATCTTCTGGGTTCCCGGAATCACGATGCAGCGAAGCCCCTTCTTCACCTTGCGGCCTTTCAGGATCTCAGCGGCCGCCCGCAGGTCGTCCATACGGCCATTGGTGCAGGAACCGATGACTACCTGATCGATCTCTACTGGATCGGTGATCTCGTCGATGGTCTTCGTATTCTCCGGCAGATGTGGGAAGGATACGGTGGATTTTAAGGTGCTCAGATCAATGGTATACTCCTCGTCGTACTCTGCGTCCGGGTCTGCCTCGTAGATCTTATAGTCTCTCCTGGAATGTTCTTTCATATAGGCAATGGCTTTCTCGTCTACCGGGAAGATGCCGTTCTTGCCGCCTGCCTCGATGGCCATGTTGGCAATGGTGAAACGATCGTCCATGGACAGGTTCTGAATACCCTCGCCCACGAACTCCATGGATTTGTAAAGGGCTCCGTCCACGCCGATCATGCCGATGATATGGAGGATCACATCCTTACCGCTGACCCATTTGGAGGGCTTGCCTACGATATTGAATTTGATGGCAGACGGTACCTTAAACCAGGCCTTGCCGGTGGCCATGCCTGCTGCCATGTCGGTGCTTCCCACGCCGGTGGAAAATGCGCCCAGGGCTCCGTAGGTACAGGTATGGGAATCCGCACCAATGATGCAGTCGCCTGCTACGGTCAATCCTTTTTCCGGAAGCAGCGCGTGCTCGATACCCATCTCTCCCACGTCGAAATAGTTGGTTACCTCCTGACGACAGGCGAATTCACGGACGCATTTGCAGTTCTCTGCGGATTTGATGTCTTTATTCGGGATAAAATGATCCATAACCAGGGCGATTTTATCCTTATGGAATACGTCCTGCTTATTCAGCTTCTGCATCTCCCGGATAGCCACCGGTGTGGTGATATCATTTCCCAGAACCAGATCCAGATCGGCCTCGATGAGCTGTCCCGCTTTTACCTCGGGAAGTCCTGCGTGGGCTGCGAGGATCTTCTGTGTCATTGTCATTCCCATGATTTTATTCTCCTTTTATCTGTAGTTTCTGCACATCTGTGAAAATCGTTTTCTTTCGGGTGTGCAGTCTTTATTTTCAACTTCTTGTATTCTAGCACATTTATTGATATAATCAAAATACATATTAATAATATTTATTATAACTATAAGTTATGTTTCAAAGGATTAGGAATAACCTGATGATTCCTGCCGAAATTCTTTGCAGCGTCAGGCTTCTCTCTTTTTTACAGAAAGGATTTGAATCATGAACCAGAATCTATCCCTCTACCGCATTTTCTACACGGTCGCCCTGACCGGCAATATTTCTCACGCCGCCGACGAACTCTTTATCAGCCAGCCCGCAGTCAGCAAGTCTATCCGAAAGCTGGAGCAGTCTATGAACACGGCTCTCTTTACCCGATCCTCCCGGGGGGTCCAGCTGACCGAAGACGGGGAACTGCTTTTCTCCCATGTAAAATCAGCCTTCCAGACCCTGGAGAATGCGGAAAATCAGCTGCGTCTCCGCCGGGAACTGGGCATAGGGCAGCTGCGCATCGGAGCCAGCTCAACCCTCTGTAAATATGTTCTGATGCCCCGGCTTAAGGATTTTATCAAAACCCATCCGCACCTGCGGGTCACCATTTCCTGCCAGGCCACTAACCAGACTTTGCAGATGCTGGAAAACAGAGAGCTGGATCTGGGACTGACCGGGCGGCCGGAGGAGACCGGGACGCTGCTCTTCTCTCCGGTCATGGAGATCCAGGATACGTTTGTGACTACCCGGGATTATCTCGACAATCTGGCCCGGCAGCTGGGGCAGCCTTTTCCGAAGGTTCTGACCGACGACGATTCTATTTCTTTCATTAAAAATGGCGTCCTGATGCTGCTTAACCGGGAAAATCTGACCCGGCAGTATCTGGACGCGCATATGAAAGAACATACTCTTTTCCCGGAAAATGTGCTGGAGACTACCTCCATGGATCTGCTCATTGATTTCGCCAGGGTAGGGCTCGGCATTGCCGGGGTGATCCGACAATTTGTGCAGACGGAGCTGCATAGCGGTTCTCTCATCGAGCTGCCGCTGCCTTTTCCTATCGCTCCCCGGGAAATCGGGTTTCTGTGCCGGGAGGAGGCGGAGTACAAAAAGATTTAGGCTATATACAGACAAAGAACCGCGATATTTTCTCTCCGGAACACGTCGATTTTTCTGTTTCTCGCAGACGGCTTATTCGCGCCCGATCGCCAAACTCGGCCCTAAAGGGCCTCAGACAGCGGCTCCTTCGGGCGCTGCCAGTCTGCTCGTCACTACAAAAAATCAACTATCGTTCCGGAGAGAAGGTATCGCGGTTCTCCTGTTCAGGATGTAGTTTCTGTACTTTATTTATTCCTACTCCACCGTCACGCTCTTCGCCAGGTTCCGGGGCTTATCGACGTCCA
Source organism: Laedolimicola ammoniilytica (assembly GCF_025567165.1). Lineage (NCBI taxonomy): Bacteria > Bacillati > Bacillota > Clostridia > Lachnospirales > Lachnospiraceae > Laedolimicola > Laedolimicola ammoniilytica. The sequence continues at coordinate 28,437 of NZ_JAOQKC010000003.1, read as the reverse complement.
GGCCTCTCGCTACGGATACGTAGTATCCGATGAGCTGGAGTGGGATCACGGCCAGGGAGGCCGCGAAGTGTTCATCGGTCTTCGGGATGTAGGTGACGAAGTCGGCGGTGTCTTCGATGTTGTAGTGACCGTAGGTGGTCAGACCCATCAAGTAGGCGCCGCGGCTCTTGCACTCGACCATGTTGCTGACGGTTTTCTCGTAGAGATCGCTTTGAGTCAGGATGCCGATGACCAGAGTTCCGTCCTCGATGAGGCTGATGGTACCGTGCTTCAGCTCGCCCGCAGCGTAGGCCTCGGAGTGGATGTAGCTGATCTCCTTCATCTTCAGGCTGCCCTCCAGGGAGATGGCATAATCGATACCGCGTCCGATAAAGAAGACGTCGTGGGCTGCGGCCTGCTTGGAGGCGAACCACTGGAGGCGCTCTTTATCCTGAAGTATCCGGGTGATTTTCTCCGGCAGGGTTCCCATTTCCGCAATCAGGCCCTTGTAGCGGTCTTCATCGATCGCGCCGCGTACCTTCGCGAACTGGACAGCCAGGATGTCGCAGGCCAGAAGCTGGGTGCTGTAGGCCTTGGTGGTGGCCACAGAGATCTCCGGACCGGCCAGGGTGTAGAAGACGTTGTCTGCTTCCCGGGCAATGGAGGAGCCGACCACATTGACGATGGCAAGGGTGCGGATACCCATGCTCTTGGCCTCCCGGAGAGCCGCCAGGGTGTCGGCGGTCTCACCGGACTGGCTCACCAGAACTACCAGCCCCTTCTTATCCAACAGCAGGGTACGGTAACGGAATTCGGATGCCAGCTCCACGCGGACCGGGATTTTCGCCAGGTCTTCGATGACATACTGGGCTGACATGGCTGCATGATAGGCAGAGCCGCAGGCTACCATGTAAATCTGGCTGATGCCCTGAATCTCCTCATCAGAAAGTCCCATCTCGGACAGATCGATCACACCGTCCCGGACCACCGAGTTCAGGGTGTCCTGCAGGGCCTTCGGCTGCTCGTGAATCTCTTTCATCATGAAATGCTCAAAACCGGCCTTCTCAGCTGCTTCGGCATCCCATTTGATCTCCACCGGCTCTTTTTCGATCTCGTCGCCGTCCAGGTTATAGAAGGTGATAGATCCCTTCTGCAGCCGGGCCAGCTCCAGGTTGCCGATGTAATAGACGTTCCGGGTGTATTTCAGGATGGCCGGGACGTCGGAGGCCACGAAGCACTCGCCATTCTCCACGCCCAGAATCATCGGGCTGTCCTTGCGGGCCACGTAGATCTCCTCCGGATAATCTTTAAACATCACAGCCAGCGCATAGGAACCGCGGATACGCACCATGGCATGGTTGATGGCATCCACCGGGGTACCCAGGTATTTCTTGTAATAATAATCTACCAGCTTGATCGCCACCTCGGTGTCGGTCTGGGAATAGAACTGATAACCTTTCCGCAGCAGCTTATCTTTCAGCTCCTGATAGTTCTCAATGATGCCGTTGTGTACGCCGACCACATTGCCGTCGTCGCTGCAATGGGGATGGGCGTTGTTCTCGGAGGGCTCGCCGTGGGTCGCCCAGCGGGTGTGGCCGATGCCGCAGTCTCCTGCCAGGGCCTGGCCGCCATTGGTCTTCTCTGACAGAATCTTCAACCGTCCCTTAGCCTTGACCACTTCTATCTCTCCGCTGCCGTCACGCACTGCCAGTCCCGCGGAATCATATCCTCTGTACTCCAGCTTGGACAGTCCGTCCAGCAGAATCGGCGCTGCCTGATGATTTCCCACAAATCCTACAATACCACACATACTCCTTATCTCCTCCTGTTATACTCTATTGTTATGTTCTCTCAGTGAAAATGCAAATGGATCCACGACGGCATCCGGATACCGCTGCCTCATGTTATAGGTATTGTATCAGATAATTGATAAATTGAAAAGTACAAATTGATTTTTAACTAAAAAGTGCAAATATCACTTTTTAGTTACCAAAAAGTATAAATTTGTAACTAAAAAATGCAAATATTTTTTATATGAATCCATGCAAGATACGGAACATCTGAAACTTCTGTCGCTGCCAGCTTCCTATGAATACTTTTTACCGACAAAAAAGCCCGCCGGGATTTCTCCCGACGGGCTTTCAGATTCTATTTCATAATGCTGTTTTTCGGAAATCCTTACGCGTTTTCCGGCAGATCCTTAATGGAGAAGCTGAAGCGTCCCATCTTGTCCTTGCCCAGGCAGATAACCTTTACCACGTCGCCCAGTGTCAGCACATCCTCTACATGGTTGATACGCTGCTTTGCGATTTTGGAGATGTGTACCATACCCTCTTTACCCGGAGCGAACTCCAGGAATGCGCCGAACTCTTTGATGCTGACTACCTTACCGGTAAGGATCATACCCTCTTCAAAATCGGTTACGATGGTCTGAATCAGCTCGATGGCCTTATCCATAGCAGCCTTGTCTGTTCCGCATACGGATACAGCGCCGTTGTCGTCGATGTCGATCTTCACGCCGGTCTGCTCGATGATGGCATTGATGGTCTTTCCTCTCTGACCAACCACATCGCCGATCTTCTGCGGATCAATCTGGATCTGTACGATCTTCGGTGCATACTGGCCAACCTCTTTGCGCGGCTCGCTGATGCAGGGCTTCATACAGTTATCCATGATGAAGAGACGGGCCTCACGGCAGCGGGCGATAGCGCCCTCTACGATAGGACGGGTCAGACCGTGGATCTTGATATCCATCTGGATCGCTGTGATTCCCTCGGTGGTACCTGTTACCTTGAAGTCCATGTCGCCGAAGAAGTCCTCCAGACCCTGGATATCGGTCAGCAGTACGAAATCGTCGTCGGTCTCGCCTGTTACCAGACCGCAGGAGATACCTGCTACCATCTTCTTAATCGGCACGCCTGCTGCCATCAGGGACATACAGGAAGCACAGGTAGACGCCATAGAGGTGGAACCGTTGGACTCAAAGGTCTCGGATACAGTACGGATAGCATAGGGGAACTCTTCCTCAGACGGCAGTACCGGCAGCAGCGCACGCTCAGCCAGTGCTCCGTGTCCAATCTCACGGCGTCCCGGTCCGCGGCTGGGCTTGGTCTCGCCTACGGAGTAGCTCGGGAAGTTATAGTGATGCATATAACGCTTGCTTGTCTCATTTTCATCCAGGCCATCCAGACGCTGTGCCTCGGACAGCGGAGCCAGGGTACAGATGTTGCAGATCTGAGTCTGTCCTCTGGTGAACATGGCGGAACCGTGTACACGCGGGATGATATCAACCTCTGCGGACAGCGGACGAATCTGGGTAATCTCACGACCGTCCGGACGCTTGTGATCCTTCAGGATCATCTTGCGGACAGTCTTCTTCTGGTACTGATATACAGCTTCACCCAGAACCTCCAGCCACTCTTCTTTCTCTGCAAATGCCTCTTCCAGACGCTCGGTAATCTTGCGGATGTTCTCCTCACGCTTCTGCTTCTCGTCTGTAAAGACAGCCTCTTCCATCTCTTCCGGCGGAACGATCTCCTTGATGGCTGCGAACAGCTCTTCCGGTACTGCGCAGCTGGTGTAGCTGTGCTTTTCCTTGCCGCACTCTGCGACGATCTTGTCGATAAAGGCGATAACCTGCTGGTTTACCTCATGAGCCTTATAGATAGCCTCGATCATCTTTGCCTCGGGGATCTCATTGGCTCCCGCCTCGATCATGATGACCTTCTCTCTGGTGGAAGCTACGGTCAGCTTCAGGTCGGATACCTTATAGTCTGCCTGACCCGGGTTTACGATGAACTCACCGTCGATCATGCCGATCTGTGTCATAGCACAGGGGCCTGCGAACGGGATATCGGAAATCGCGGTAGCGATAGCGGAACCCAGCATTGCTGTCAGCTCCGGGCTGCAGGTGGGATCTACGGAAAGAACCAGGTTGTTCAGGGTTACGTCGTTCCGGTAATCCTTCGGGAACAGCGGACGCATGGGACGGTCGATAACACGGGATGTAAGGATGGCGTTCTCGGAAGCCTTACCCTCACGCTTGTTGAAGCCTCCCGGGATCTTGCCTACGGAATACAGCTTCTCCTCGTACTCTACACTTAAGGGGAAGAAGTCGATGCCGTCACGGGGCTTGTCGGATGCAGTTGCTGTGGAAAGTACGGTGGTGTCACCGTAGTGCATGAATGCTGCGCCGTTTGCCTGCTTTGCCACTCGTCCTACGTCTACAGTCAGAGTGCGGCCGGCCAGCTCCATAGAAAAACTCTTGTACATAATATTCTCCTTGTCTGGTTAGAGGTAGGAGACTCGCTACTATCCACATCCACTATTCCGCGAGGGTTTTGGTTTACCAAAATCCCGAGTTGCTTTAGCGCGAAATTACGAAGTAATTTCTGTGCATCGCGAAGCGGTTACTATGAACGCAGTGAATAGTAACGGAGAAACCGAAACTACTGATTTGCGCGGGATGGACTCCTGCGTATATCAGTGGTCTCGGAACATTTCTCCTACCGTGAATGGGTTACACAAAAACCGGGCGAAAGAACCGTGAGATTCCTCCGCCCTTTTGGAAACTTATTTTCTCAGTCCTAATCTCTCAATCAGGCTACGATATCTCTCGATATCCATCTTCTTCAGGTATGCAAGCATGTTACGTCTCTGACCAACCATCTTCAGAAGTCCTCTTCTGGAGTGATGATCCTTCGGGTTTGCCTGCAGATGAGCGGTCAGCTCCTGGATACGTGCGGTCAGGATAGCTACCTGTACCTCCGGTGAACCGGTGTCTCCCTCTTTTAAACCGTACTCTGCAATAATAGCCTGCTTCTTGTCCTTTGCGATCATGATGTTTCCTCCTTATATTTTTTATACGCTGGGTATCAAGCAATGGTCGGAGTGTCCGATAACCGGATACCAGCAAATTTAAAACTCATACTGTAATAGGATACCATAGGGTCTACATGGTGTCAAGAGTTGATTTTCATCAGTCCTGTAAAATCCGGGCCGCGCTCACCGGGCTTCTGTAGTACATATTGGAAATGGTGATGCCGGTGCGGGCGTTGCTGGCGTGAACCACACGGCCGCCGCCGATGTACATGGCCACGTGGTTGATCCGCTTGCCGCTGCCATAGAAGATCAGGTCGCCGGGCTTCACATCGCTGACACTGATTTTCGCGCCGCAGTTAGCCTGGGCTCTGGAAGAATGGGGCAGGGAGATGCCAAAGTTACGATATACCGCCATAGTAAAGCCGGAGCAGTCTGCGCCCTTGGTCAGGCTGGTGCCGCCCCATACGTAACGGTTGCCCACATACTGCTTGGCAAAATCACAGATGGAGATCCGAACGTCGGTAACACCCTCGCCGTACAGCGCCTCAGACAGGGTCAGGGCCGTATCCAGCTCCCTGGATACATCCACATATTCGGCAGCCACATAGCCATCCTCACCGTCGATGTCCACCTTAATCCAGTCACCCATATCCTCAATGACCTGCAGTTCCTCGCCCTCGGGAACCTTAGTCCAGTAGTCTGCTTCGGTGCTGGGCTCCATCCGCACGTAAAGGGAACTGGTCGTCACCTTTGCCACAGTCTGTCCCAGATCAAAGGCCAGGTCGATGGCTTCCTGTCCGGTGTAGAGATACTCGGCCTTCACATAACCTTCCACCTCACCGGATTTGATATGCGCCCACTCGCCGTCCATATGCAGTACCTCGCAGGCACCGTTTTTGCGAAGCTTGCCCACCAGGGAGCTGTTGCCGTCCGCAGTCTCGCGGATGTTCAGGCTGTCGTCCACCCTGGCAATGGCGATATTCACATAGCCCTCCAGCGGGGTGCCGGTCCATACCACCTCCGCGGTGGCCTGGGTCTGCTCTTCGCTATCTGTAGTCTGATCAAAATTGGATGCAATTCCTTCGCCCAGGTTTTCTCCCAGGGACGCAGCCTGTACCTGCATACCGACCATCGCCATAAAAATCGCACCCATCACAAATCCTGCTTTATATCTTTTAAACATACAATCCTCCGTATTGATTATCCGGTGATGTAACCAGTCTGTTACTCCGGCTGCACAGTTTAATTTTCTCTCACTTTATTATGGTTCTTATTCTAATTATTACAAATTTGTTAAGAACCTATTACACCTTATAATAATCGGGAAGATTTGTCAAGTAAATAATTTCTAAACGTGTTACCATAGCCTGCATTTATTTTGTCCGACGCACCAGCCGGTTCAGCTCGTCCCGGTCCCACAGCTCCACGCCGATCTCGTCCGCCAGTTCCTTCGCTGACGGGGTAAACCAGCTGTTCGTCACCACCACCGGCACGTCGCAGCCGTAAAACTCGGCCCCGGCGTAGGCTTCCTGCACCGCCTTATTGCTGATTTTTCCCTGGTAATGCTTGCACTGGATGGCGTAGGAGGTTCCGTCCCGCTCGGCCAGCACGTCCACGCCCTGATCGCCGCTACCCCGGGTCACCTCCACATGGATGAAGCCGTCCCGCGCCAGGAGCTCTCCCACATATTCCTCAAATTCCCAGCCGTCCATGTCGTCATAGTCAGCCCGGCGGAACCTCCGCCGCGCTTTCCGCCAGCTGTGAAACCAGCCGACAAACCGGAAAATGGTCTTAAAAGGCCAGAACAGCACCCGTAGAAAAAATAATGCAGGCGCCGCTATCAGATAATAAAAAAGTCTCATCTGAAATACTCCCTGCCCCAGATCACATCCTGCTCGATGCGCGCTTTCAGAGCTTCCAGGGATTCAAATTTCCGTTCCGGCCGCTCAAAACCGTAGAAATTCACGGTGATGACGTCGCCGTACAGATTCCGATCCAGATCAAAGAGAAAAGTCTCCACGCCTCTGCGGGGTTCGGCTCCCACGGTGGGCTTGTGGCCGATGTTCGTGATGCCTTCAAAAATCTCATCCGCGATCCGGGTCCGGGTGGCGTAGACGCCGTTGGGCGGCAGCAGCTTTCCGGGGCCAGGCAGCAGATTGGTGGTCGGAAGTCCCAGGGTCCGGCCTATCTGACGGCCATGAAGCACCTCGCCGGTCACCGAGAAATTGTATCCCAATAGCTGGTTCACCAGCTCCATATGACCCTGCTCCAGCTCCCGGCGAATCCGGGTGCTGCTAATCTCCTCGCCATCATAGCAGGCCTTTTCCACCACCTCTACTTTGAAGCCACATTCTTCCTGCATGGCTTCCAGCAGCTGGTAGCTGCCCTTCCGGTTATGGCCAAAATGGAAATCCGTACCCACGGCCAGGTATTTCACATGCAGCCGTTTCGCCAGGATCTCCCGCACGAAATCCTCGGCCTCCATATGGGCCAGAGATTCCACAAAAGGACACTCTATCAGGCAGTCTACACCCCATTTTTTCAGAAGGGCTCTCCGCTCCTCCGTCAGGAGCAGCATGGGCCGATCTCCGAAATCAAAGGTGAAAATCAGGGCTTTTAACCCCTCTTCCTTCTTTTTTAAAATACGGTTAACCAGAAGCTGATGTCCCATATGCAGCCCATCGAATTTTCCCAGGGAAATGGCTGTCGCTTCCGTTGTCTCAAATTCTGTCGTTCCGGTTATTAATCTCATGGTAAATCCTTTATCTTATCATTTATGCCAAAAACATTTTTTCGGGCTTATAACGCCTGCCGCCCTGTTCCCGGCGGTAGAGACCGCAAAACTCCCCGTCGGAATTGTATACACGGACGCAGGTGAGCTCCAGCTCCGTCCCTTCCGCAGGGCGCTCTCCGGTTACCTCCGCGATATCCTCTTTGCCGAAGGGATTGCCGTTTCGAATCAGGCGGTCACTCTCCGGCTTCACCCGTACCGCCGGGCAGGCCGCAAAGACGTCGTCCACCGGGAGCAGCACCTCTTCGATGCGTCCCGCTTTCATCAGCGCCTCCAGCTCAGACAGCTTATGACTGTCAGCCAGCTCAAAGCGGTCTACTTTCGTCCGCAGCAGACGTTTCATGCAGCCGCCGCAGCCAAGCTTTTCACCAATGTCCTGACAGAGCGTCCGGATATAGGTGCCGCTGCTACAGGTCACGGTAAATACTACCTCCGGGAGTCGGATTTCCTGAATCTGAATCTCCAGAATCCTTACACGTCTGGCCTGGCGCTCCACCTCTTTGCCGGCTCTTGCCAGCTCGTAAAGCTTCTTGCCATTGACCTTCAGGGCCGAATACATGGGCGGGATCTGGTCATAGTCGCCGAGGAAGCTTAAGATCGTCTCCCGCACCTCCTCCTCGCCCACATTCACCGGAGCCTCTGTCAGCACCTTCCCCGAAGTATCCTGGGTATCGGTGGTCTGGCCCAGCAAAAGAACGGCTCTGTACGTCTTCTCCTTTTCTGTCAGAAGTCCGCAGAGCTTTGTGGCATTTCCCAGACATACAGGAAGAACTCCCTCCGCATCCGGATCGAGAGTTCCCGTATGGCCGATCTTTTTCTGTTTTACAATGCCGCGGAGCTTCGCCACCGCATCGTGGGAGGTGAAGCCCGCTTCTTTATAGACGTTGATTACTCCATTCATGCTATCTTATACATCCTGTAATTGCTCTAATTGCTTTTCGATATGCAGCGTCAGATTATTGATTACGTCATATACGGTGCCGTACATGGTACAGCCCGCCGCCTTCACGTGGCCGCCGCCGCCGAAATAAGCGCAGACCGCACTCACATCCACCGGGCCATTGGAACGAAGGCTGACCTTATACTGATGATTGCCTGTCTCATAGAGGAAGATCGCCACCTCCACGCCATCCGTCACCCGAAGCTGGCTGACGATGCCATCCAAATCCGCCGGACTGGCGCCGTAGAATTCCATATCCTTCTGACGGACACGGCCCACGATGATCCGGCCATCCAGCAGAAGAATGCTCTCCACCAGCGCCCGGCCCAGAATCTGATTCTGGATGTAAGTCTTCTTATAGAACGTATTATCCACGATCTGACTGAAATTGATGCCCTTGGCAATCAGGCTTCCCGCAATCTGCATGGTCTTCGGAGAAGTATTGGAATACTGGAAGACGCCGGTGTCATGAGCGATACCCATATACAGCGCCTCTGCCGTGTGCTTGGAAATTTTTTCCTCTTCCATAATCTCCCAGGCAAGCTCCGAGGCGCTGCTGGCATCCGCCACGATCCAGTTTTCATCCGCGAAACCCGGATTCGTAATATGATGATCGACGCACACGCTCCGCTTCGCCGTATCCAGATACTTCACGGCCTCTCCCAGCCGTTCCCGGTCGCTGGCGTCCAGGGAAATGAACAGGTCGTAGTTCCTCTCCTCGCTGCAGTCGGTCTTTACCAGATCCGCTCCCTTCAGGAAACGGAACTTGGATACAACCTGCTCCAGATATACGTCCGCCTGAATGTCCGGATAATTATCCTGAATATAGTTCCACACGCCCAGACAGGAACCGATACAGTCCCCGTCCGGACGGATATGGCCACTGATCGCCACGGTCTTTACATTCGCAAGCTCATTCTTAAGCCTGATCATCCTCTTCATCCTCTTCTTTACTGCTGCCCTGGTTTACGTCGTCAATGAGCTTTGACATATGGACACCGTACTCGATGGACTGGTCCATGACAAAGCGGATCTCCGGGGTATTACGGAGGTTGATGGACTTCGCCAGAGCGCGGCGGATATAGCCTTCCGCGCTCTTAAGGCCCGCCAGGGTATCTGCCTGGGCCTGCTTGTCGCCCAGGACGCTGATGTAGGCCTTTGCGGTCTTCAGATCCGGAGCCACCTCCACCTCTACCACCGAAGTCATCGGGCAGATGCGCGGGTCCTTGATCTCATTTAAAATGATGTTACTCAGCTCCCGGCGCACCTCGCCGTTGATTCTTGTATTCTTAATACTGTTCTTTCTCATATTATTTCACCCTATCTCGGCACTTCCACCATGGTGTAAGCCTCTACGATATCCAGCTCCTTGATGTCGTTGAACTTCTCGAAGACCAGACCGCACTCGTAGCCAGCCTTTACTTCCTTCACATCGTCCTTGAAACGCTTCAGGGAAGCCAGCGGGCCATCGAAGATCTGCTCGCCCTCGCGGGTGATGCGGCACTTGCAGCCTCTCTGGAATATACCGTCCAGTACATAGGAACCTGCGATATTGCCGATGCCGGAAGCCTTGAAGATCTGACGTACCTCCGCATGACCCAGCACCTTCTCCTCGAAGATGGGATCCAGCATGCCCTTCATGGCTGCTTCCACATCGTTGATGGCGTCGTAAATGACACGGTACAGACGCAGGTCTACCTTTTCGCGCTCCGCAGTCTCCTTCGCGGTCGCGTCAGGACGCACGTTGAAGCCGATGATAATTGCGTTGGAAGCTGCCGCCAGGCTCACATCGGACTCGTTGATAGCGCCTACGCCGCCATGGATAATCTTTACGACTACTTCCTCGTTGGAAAGCTTCAGGAGACTCTGCTTTACAGCCTCTACCGAACCCTGTACGTCGGCCTTTACGATGATGTTCAGCTCTTTTAAGTTGCCGGACTGAATCTGGGAATACAGATCGTCCAGGGACATCTTGAGCTTGGTATCCTCGATGAGCTTCTCTCTGCTCTCCTTTACATAGGTCTCCGCAAAGGCTCTCGCCTCCTTGTCGGTCTCCGGGGATACAAAGATCTCACCGGCGTTCGGCACGTCATTGAGACCCAGAATCTCTACCGGTTTGGACGGGCCTGCCTCTTTCACGCGGCGGCCATTGTCATCCATCATGGCGCGGACTTTACCGTGACAGGAGCCTACGGCAATGGGGTCGCCCACATGCAGGGTACCCTTCTGTACCAGTACGGTCGCCACCGGGCCCTTGCCCTTGTCAAGCTCTGCCTCGATGACCAGACCTCTCGCGCGGCGGTTCGGGTTGGCTTTCAGCTCCAGAACCTCGGATGTCAGCAGAATCATTTCCAGCAGGTTATCGATACCCTCATGGGTATGTGCAGATACCGGGCAGAAGATGGTGCTGCCGCCCCAGTCCTCGGGGATCAGCTCGTACTCGGTCAGCTCCTGCTTTACGCGCTCAATGTTTGCGCTGGGCTTATCGATCTTATTGATGGCAACGATGATCTCGATGCCTGCGGCCTTGGCATGGTTGATGGCCTCGATGGTCTGGGGCATTACACCGTCGTCGGCTGCCACTACCAGGATGGCAATATCAGTAGAGTTGGCTCCACGCATACGCATGGCGGTGAACGCCTCATGTCCCGGTGTATCCAGGAAGGTAATCTTCTGGCCGTTGATGGTTACCACATAAGCGCCGATGTGCTGGGTGATGCCGCCTGCCTCACGGTCGATGACATGAGTATCACGGATAGCGTCCAGAAGGGAAGTCTTACCATGGTCTACATGACCCATGACGCAGACTACCGGCGGACGGGATACGAGAGTCTCTTCTCTATCCTCGCTATCCTCCAGCATCTTCGCGATGACATCCTCTTTCTCCTCGGGAACCGGATCAAAGTTCATTTCCATGGCCAGCTCGCCGGCTGCCTCGAAGTCCAGTTCGGAGTTTACAGTTACCATCTTGCCCGCCAGGAACAGCTTCTTAATGATCACGGACGGCTGAATCTTCATCTTCTCCGCCAGATCATGGATGCTGATCATCTCCGGGATTTCAATAACCTTGGGTGTATTGTCTTCTTTCTTGGGTGCGGGTGCCGGCTGATGATTCTGAGGAGCGCCTTTACCTCCCTTACCGCCCTTCTGATTCGGGCGGTTACTGCCCTGGTTCGGACGACGTCCGCCCTGACCCGGCTTACCATTCCAGTTATCATTGAACTTTGTGTTCTTATCTTTCTTGGTATCATCATTGCGATTCTTATTCTCCGCTCTGCGGTTCTCATTCTTGCGAAGCTCTACCGGTGCTGCCGGGATATCCATGGAGGAGCGACGATTGTCTCTTCCCTGGCCTCCTCTGTTCTGACCGTCACGATTCTGATAGCCGCCGCCCTGACCATCACGTCTCTGGTAGCCGCCGCCTGCACCGTCTCTTCTCTGGCCGTCGCGGTTCTGGTAGCCGCCCTCTCTTCTCTGGCCGTCACGGTTCTGGTAGCTGCCGCTCTGACCGTCTCTTCTCTGGCCGTCGCGGTTCTGGTAGCCGCCGCCCTGACCGTCTCTTCTCTGGCCGTCGCGGTTCTGATAACCGCCGCTTCTCTGGCCGTCTCTTCTCTGACCATCGCGGTTCTGGTAGCCGCCCTCTCTTCTCTGGCCGTCACGATTCTGTGTCGGTCTCCCCTGGCCTGCCGGTCTGCTTCCGTTCTCGAATGCTGCCGGACGGCTCTGGGGCGCTGCCGCGGGCTTCGCGGTCTCTGCGGTCGGCTTCGCTGCCGGTGCTGCCGCAGGCTTTACTGCCTCGGTCTTCGGAGCCGGTGTCGGTGCTGCCGCAGGCTTTGCGGGCGTTGCAGCCGGTTTTGCTGCTGCCGGACGGCTCTGTGCCTGGCGGGCTGCCTGCTGCTTCTTCTCGGCTCTCGGATCCTTGATGCCGGTCTTACTGTTGTGAGTATTGTATACAGCAATGATTTTTTTCTTCTTCTTTACTTCCTGCTCTTCTCCATTTGTATTCATATGGCTGTTTCCCTCCAAATTTCTACCTCCGTTAAAGTTAAAGTTTCAAATTTTTCTCTATGCTCTTCGCAAGTCCCTCATCCAGAATCGCCAGGGACGCACGGAATTCCTTGCCCATTGCGTGGCCCAGCTCCTCTTTTCCACCATAGAAATACACGGGTACTTCGTAGTAGTCACACATATTTTGGAACTTCTTTTTTGTATTGTCGGACGACTCCTCCGACACAATGACAAGTGCGGCCTTTCCGGACTTAACCGCATGCTCGGTGGCGAATTCGCCGCTGGCGGTCTTGCCGGCCTTCTGGGCCAGACCTATCATGGATAATACTCTATTCTGTGCCAAGTTCATCCAACTCCTTTTCCAGACTGTCGTACACTGCAGGAGGAATGGCCATCTTCAGGGAGCGCTCAAGTCCCTTGTTCTTCCGCGCCTTCAAAAGACACTCTTTGGAAAAACACAGATACGCGCCCCGGCCGTTCTTCCGGCCTGTGGCATCCAGCACAATCTCATCCTCTGCGGTCTTAAGGATGCGAAGCATCTCTTTCTTGCTCTTCATCTCCTGACAGCCCACACACTGGCGCATCGGTACTTTTTTATTCATTCTGACTCTCTTCCTCTGCCTCTGCTGTCTCTCCGGCCTCAGCCTCCTCCAGAGCCTGCGCCTCCTTGTAGTCCTCGAAGTCCTCGTACTCCTCGTACTCCTCGTCTACATCCAGCCAGCCCTCGATCTCTCTTGCCTGGGTCTCGCTCTTGATATCGATCTTGAAGCCGGTAAGACGGGCAGCCAGTCTCGCGTTCTGGCCTTCCTTACCGATGGCCAGAGACAGCTGATAATCCGGAACGACCACCTTGGCTGTCTTATCCTCCGGATCCGCAAGAACCGCGATAACCTTCGCCGGGCTCAGCGCGTTCTCTATCAGCAGAGCCGGGTTCTCGTTCCAGTTGATGATGTCGATTTTCTCACCGCGCAGCTCACTCACAATGGCGTTGACGCGGGCGCCGTTCATGCCGACGCAGGCTCCTACCGGATCCACATCCGGATCGTTAGACCATACGGCAATCTTGGTTCTGGATCCTGCCTCGCGGGCGATGCACTTAATCTCCACAGTGCCGTCGCGGACCTCGGTTACCTCAGACTCAAACAGGCGCTTTACCAGCTCCGGATGGGTTCTGGACAGCAGGATACGCGGTCCTTTGTTGGTGTCCTTCACTTCCAGGATATAGACCTTGATACGCTCGGTGGGCTTGAAGACCTCGCCTTTTACCATCTCGTTCTCATTGAGGATAGCGTCCACCTTACCCAGATTCACGCTGACATTGCGGCCCAGATATCTCTGCACAACACCGGTCACAACCTCTTTCTCCATGCCGTAATACTGGTTAAACAGGGATTTGCGCTCTTCCTCGCGAATCTTCTGCAGAATGATGTTCTTGGCGTTCTGTGTGGCGATACGGCCGAACTCTTTGGACTTCACTTCCACATTTACGATATCGCCCAACTCGTACTTGGGGTCGATCATCTTCGCGTTGGACAGGCTGATCTCGGTCACATCATCCTCTACCTGCTCTACGACCTTTTTCTCCGCAAGCACGGAAAACTGGCAGGTCACCGGGTCGATATTAACCTTGATGTTGTCGGCCTTGCCGAAGTGTGCCTCGCAGGCCTTCAGCAGTGAGTTCTCAATGGCCTCCAGCATGGTTTCCTTGCTGATATCCTTTTCCTTCTCCAAAAGCTCCAGAGCTTCCAGCAGTTCTGTGTTCATTCTTTTCTTTCCTCCTGGTTATTCCCAAATCTATTTAAAAATCAAACGCCAGACGAATCAGCGCAATGTTGTCTCTCTCGAATACCTGCTCCTGTCCGTCCTCATATTCAATAGTTACCGTGTCCTTATCCCAGGCTTTTAATACGCCCCGGAATTCCTTCTGTCTGTCTACCATGCGGTAGGTGCGGATCTCAACCTCCTCGCCCTTACTCCGGATGAAATCGCGCTCCTTTTTTAAGGGACGGCCCAGGCCCGGGGAACTGACCTCCAGAATATAGGACTCGTCGATAAAATCGTCCCGGTCCAGCAGATCACCCAGCTCCCGGTTCACCACCTCGCAGTCATCCACGGTGATTCCGCCCGGCTTGTCGATGTAAGCCCGCAGATACCAGTTGCCGGCTTCTTTTACATACTCCACATCCACCAGCTCGAAGCCGTTGGCTTCCATGATGGGTATGAGAAGCTTCTCTGTCTTCTGTTCGTACTCTTCTCTCTTTGTCATAGTCTTCCTTTCCCTGGGCGGTCGTGTTTTTTATTTCAAAAACAAAGAGTGAACTTTCGTTCACTCTTTGTCGGCCGCGCTATTCATTCTCTTACAATGTAGCACATTTCCCCCGTAATTGCAAGGGGTTTATACGTTAATTTCTGCTTTTTCTCCAAGAATATCGCTGTATTTCTCCAGAATCGGCTTTACCACCTGTCCCAGGAACGCGTCTACCTGCTCCGGGGCGCGTCCCACATAGCGGGAGGGCTCCATAGTCTTCTTAAGATCCTCCAGGGAAAGGCCGAAGGCCGGATCTGCGGCAATCAGCTCCAGAAGGTTGTTCTCTTCGCCATTGACCTTGACGTTCTTACCTGCTTCCATAGAAAGCTCACGGATGCGCTCATGCAGCTCCTGACGGTCGCCGCCTGCCTTGACCGCGTCCATCATGATGTTCTCGGTGGCCATGAAGGGAAGCTCCGCCATCATGTGCTTGTAGATGACTTTCGGATATACCACCAGACCGTCTACCACGTTCAGGCACAGATCCAGGATACCGTCGATAGCCAGGAAGCCCTCGGGGATAGACAGTCGCTTATTGGCAGAGTCGTCCAGAGTACGCTCAAACCACTGGGTAGCGCTGGTGATGGCCGGGTTCAGGGCGTCTACGATGACATAACGGGACAGGGACGCAATACGCTCGCTGCGCATGGGGTTACGCTTATATGCCATGGCCGAGGAACCAATCTGGGATTTCTCGAAGGGCTCTTCCACCTCTTTCAGATGCTGCAGAAGACGGATGTCGTTGGACATCTTGTGAGCGCTGGCCGCGATGCCTGCCAGCACGTTCAGGACACGGGTGTCCACCTTCCGGGAATAGGTCTGGCCGGATACCGGATAGCACTCCCTGAAGCCCATCTTTTCTGCAATCATCGGATCGATTTTATTGATTTTCTCTTCGTCGCCCTCAAACAGCTCCTTGAAGCTGGCCTGGGTGCCGGTGGTTCCCTTGGATCCTAAGAGCTTCATCGTAGAAATGACATACTCCAGATCCTCCAGATCCAGGCAGAACTCCTGCATCCACAGGGTCGCTCTCTTTCCCACGGTGGTGGGCTGGGCCGGCTGGAAATGGGTAAACGCCAGGGTCGGCAGGTCCTTATACTTATCTGCAAAAGCTGCCAGCTCATTCAATACATTGATCAGCTTCTTATGTACCAGATTCAGGGCCTCAGTCATAATGATGATGTCCGTATTGTCGCCTACGTAGCAGGAAGTAGCTCCCAGATGGATGATGCCCTTTGCCTTCGGACACTGGCAGCCGTATGCGTATACGTGGGACATAACATCGTGGCGCACCTCTTTTTCACGGGCCTTGGCCACATCATAATTGATATCGTCCTGATGGGCCTTCAGCTCGTCGATCTGCTCCTGGGTAATGGGAAGTCCCAGCTCCATCTCGGTCTCAGCCAGGGCAATCCAGAGCTTTCTCCAGGTGCGGAACTTCTTGTCCGGGGAAAAGATGTACTGCATCTCTTTACTTGCGTAGCGCTCAGATAATGGGCTTACGTATCTGTCTGTACTCATGTTCTCTCTCCTCTTTGTTTTTCCATTTATTTTACTATATTTATCCGGATATCTCAATCCTATTTTTCCGGGCTTACTTCTCAAAGCTGCCCCGGATATCCTCCGTAGGCGGCGCAATCGGATACTTGCCAGTGAAACAAGCCGTACAGTGGCCCATACCGCCGATCATCTCACCCAGGCGGTCCGTCCGCAGATAGGCCAGGGAATCGGCTCCGATAACCTGGCGGATCTCCTCAATGGTCCGGTTGTGGGCAATCAGCTGCTCCTCCGCCGGTACGTCCGTACCGAAATAGCAGGGATGCAGGAAGGGCGGGGAGCTGACCCGCATATGTACCTCTTTGGCTCCGGCGTCCCGGAGCATCTTCACGATGCGGTCGCTGGTGGTGCCGCGGACGATGGAATCGTCAATCATGATGACGCGCTTGCCGTTCACAGCCTCTTTCAACACGTTCAGCTTCACCCGGACACTGGACTCCCGGCTGCTTTGACCGGGCTTGATGAAGGTACGGCCCACGTAGCCGTTTTTCACAAAAGCGGTGCCATAGGGGATGCCGGACTCCAGGGAATAGCCGAGGGCCGCCGCATTACCTGACTCGGGCACGCCCACCACCAGGTCGGCCTCCACCGGGCTGTCCATAGCCAGAAATCTGCCGGACTGAATCCGCGCCTGGTAGACGCTGACCCCGTCGAAATGACTGTCCGGACGGGCAAAATAAATGTATTCGAAGATACAGCGCGCCTCCTGATCCTTCGGAAGACAGTGGCTCTTATCGGATTCAATCCCTCTCTTGGGCGTAATCGTCACGATCTCGCCGGGCTCCACATCCCGGACGAAGGTGGCGCCTATGGTGTCCAGGGCGCAGGTCTCGCTGGCCAGGATGTAGGCGTTATCACGCTTGCCGATACAAAGGGGGCGGAAGCCATAGGGGTCTCTGGCTCCGATGAGCTTTCTGGGGGACATGACGATCAGGGAATAGGCTCCCTTGATCTTGTCCATGGCCCGGGAGACTGCCTCCTCGACGCTTGCGGTATGGATTCGCTCTCTGGCAATATGGTAGGCGATAACCTCGGAATCTATTGTAGTCTGGAAAATCGCTCCGGTATACTCGAGTTCTCTTCGAAGCTCCGGCGCGTTCACCAGATTGCCGTTGTGGGCTAATCCCAGGGTTCCCTTTACATAGTTTAATACCAGCGGCTGGGCATTTTCCCGGGTGCTGCTGCCTGCGGTGGAATAGCGGGTGTGTCCCACACCGATATCGCCTTTCAGGGCGTCTAACTGTTCCGGCGTAAAGACCTCATTTACCAGGCCCATGCCTTTATGGCTCTTTACCACGCCCTTCGGGCCGTTCGTATCGCTGACTGCGATACCGCAGCTCTCCTGTCCTCTGTGCTGCAGGGCAAATAAGCCGTAATAAATCGTAGAAGCTACGTCATGGCCGTCAAAATCATAGATTCCGAACACGCCGCATTCCTCCCGGAGCTTCTCGTCTTCTTCATATTGTTCATGGATTTGTTCTTTATTCATGGGATACCTCCGTCCTGTAATGAATTTCTATGAAAGATGCATTTCTGTACGGATAACGGCAAAAGATGCCGCTTCAGGATTTTCTCATTAAGTACGTAGAAAAGTATAAACCATGATTTTTTGAATTGCAAGGGCGGATCGGAGGCCGCTTATTACTTATTCTAATTGATTCTTTCGACATTTTCTTATAAGAAAAGCCGATGCGTCTTCTTTTTTGCAGAAAACCATCGGCTTCCGAAATATTTTCGGTTTTTATTCTAATTTTTCTTATTTTTCAGGTGTTCAGTCCTGTATCTTCTATCAGGTCGTCACCGTCCGCCGCCGTGGTGGCTAAGCGATCACAGCGCTCGTTCTGGGGATGGCCGTCATGGCCCTTGACCCAGATAAACTCCACCTGATGAGGCTCCTTCGCCTTTAAAAGGCGCTTCCAGAGATCCACATTTTTGACCGGGCCGGAGCTGCCCTTCCAGTTTTTCTTAAGCCAGCTGTCCACCCAGTGTTTATTGAAGGCGTCCGTCACATATCTGGAATCGGAATAGAGTTCCACCTGACAGGGCCGCTTCAGGGCCTCCAGGCCGACGATCACAGCCATCAGCTCCATCCGGTTATTGGTGGTCTTCTGATAGCCCTGGCTGTACTCCCGTTCATGGAGCTGCCCCTTGCTGTCCGTATAATGCAGCACCACGCCATAGCCTCCCGGACCGTCCGGGTTACCGCGGGCCGCACCGTCTGTATAGATCTTTACCAGCATCGCTTGTCTTCCTTTAGATAAAGAAATATTTCGCCAGGAACAGCACCGCCAGAATATACATCACGATACTGATCTTCTTCTCTTTCGCCTTACCAGTCGCCACATTCAGTACCACATAGGAAATAACGCCCATGGAAATACCTTCGGAAATACTGTAGAAGAAGGGCATAGCCGCCATGCAGATGAAAGCCGGGATGCCTTCAGCGAAATCGGTGAAATCGATCATGCCTACCTGATTTACCATATAGAAACCTACCACAATCAGAGCCGGAGCCGTCGCAAAGGACGGGATGGCCAGGAAGATCGGAGAGAGCAGCAGCGCCAATGCGAAGAGAATTGCGGTGGTCATGGATGTCAGACCGGTTCTTCCGCCCTCGGTAACGCCGGATGCGCTCTCCACGAAAGTCGTGGTGGTAGAAGTTCCCAGAAGAGCTCCTGCGGTAGTACCTACAGCGTCTGCCAGCAGCGCGCCTTTGATATTCGGGAGCTTGCCGTCCTTATCCAGCATGTCCGCCTTGGAAGCCACACCAATCAGAGTTCCCAGGGTATCGAACATATCCACAAACAGGAACGCGAATACGATTACGACAAACTGGCTCAGCGGAATCGCTGTAAAGTCCAGCTTACAGAAAATCGGCGCCAGACTCGGGATGGAGATTCCGGCAGAAAAATCCGGAAGCAGGTTATAATAGCCCAGATCCGGGTTCGGCACGTAGATGCCCGCAAACTGGCAGATAATGCCGAGAATCCAGGTGGCCAGAATACCCCATAGGATGTTGCCCTTTACATTCTTAATGACCAGGATAGAGGTGATAAACACGCCCACGATAGCCAGGAATACGGTGATTCCCACATCGTTCATGGTGCCTCCCTCTACTGCGTCCAGGGAGAAGAACTCTACCAGCGTCGCGCCGCCTACCACAATTTTGGCATTCTGCAGGCCAATGAACGCGATAAAGAAACCGATACCTACGGATACGGCCTTTTTCAGGTTCGCCGGAATGGAATTGAAGATCGCTTCACGGACATTGAACAGGGACAGCAGAATGAAGATAACGCCCTCCACAAATACGGCTGCCAGCGCCGCCTGCCAGGGATATCCCATTCCGATGACTACGGTATACGCAAAATAAGCATTCAGTCCCATACCAGGCGCCAGCGCAAACGGATAATTTGCGAACAGGGCCATGCATACGGTACCGATGACAGACGCGAGAACCGTCGCGGTGAAAATCGCGCCCTGATCCATTCCCGTTGCACCAAGGACGCTGGGATTGACTGCCAGGATATACGCCATGGTCATAAATGTGGTGATACCTGCCAGAATCTCCGTCTTCACGGTCGTATGATTCTCTTTCAGTTTAAACAACTTTTCTAACATTACTTCCCTCCTATTAACTTGTAGTGTACAAAGAACACAGTCAATAGTGTAGCATAAATGCGGACGGAGGTAAACGGTTTTCTTGTTTATGAGGCGCTATCCGGCACAAAAAGACCGGAATCTCCGCCCTGAAGATCCCGATCTTCCATATTTTTCCTCTTTTAAATAATGATACACACCAGCCCGCCGGTACTCTCGTTCACGATCTTCTGCATGGTATCCTGAAGCTTCACCTGGCTCTCATCCCCGATCTGGTAAATCTTGCTGCGGATACCGTCCTCCACCAGCTCCTCCACGGATTTTCCGAAGATATTGGTGGTCCAGATCCCTTCCCCGCTCCCCGCGCTGTCCTTCAGATAGGTCATCAAATCCTGAGCCTGGGACTCATTTCCCACGATAGGGGCAATCTCGGTCTCGATATTCGCCCGGATCAGGTGAATGCTGGGAGCTACCGAGCGGATTTTGACGCCGTACTTGCTGCCCTGATGAATGAGCTCCGGCTCCTCCAGGGTAATGTCCGCCTTCTCCGGCAGCATGACGCCGTAGCCTTTTTGCCGCACGGAAGCCAGCGCCGCTTCGGCCTTCTCATACTCCTGCTTCATTCGGGACATCTCCCGGATCAGGGCAATCAGCTCGTATTCGCCGGGAATATCGCTGCCGGTCAGTTCGCTTAGGAGCTCATAATAATATTTCTCATCCACTTCAAACTGCACCCGGGCGCTGCCGCTGTCCATCCGCACCTCCTTAAGCACAGCCCGTTCCACGTAGGTACTGTCGAAGGCCAGATTTTCCTGCCGCACATCCCGGATGGTATTCAGGCGCTCCGCCAGCTCCCGGATCCGGGCCAGCATATCCTGCTTGATCTTATGCTCCACCGGCAGCATTTCCGTCCAGCGGGGAGCGAAAAACTCCAGGCGCACCAACGGAAATTCATAGAGAAGCTGAGTCAGAATCTTCGTCACATCCTCTTTTTTAAGCTGCTGGCAGTTCACCGGCAGCACTGCCACGCCGTATTTCTCCTGCATGGCCCCTGCCTCCGAGATCACAGGTCCGCTGTAGGGCTTTTCCGAGTTCAGCAGAATCAGAAAAGGCTTCCCAAGACCTTTCAGCTCCTCCACAGTCCGCTCCTCCGCCTCTATGTAATTGGCCCGGGGAATATCCCCGAAGGATCCGTCGCAGGTCACCACAATCCCCACGGTGGCATGCTCGGTAATCACCTTCCTGGTCCCTATTTCCGCCGCCTCGGAAAATGGAATTTCCGCCTCCATCCAGGGCGTCTTCACCATCCGTTCGGCCCCGTCCTCGATATGCCCCTCGCTTCCGGGTACCAGAAAGCCCACGCAGTCGATCATCCGAAGCTTCATTTCCACATCCTCGGAAATCTGCACTGTGGCCGCTTCCTTGGGGATAAATTTGGGCTCCGTGGTCATAATTGTCTTGCCCGCCGCCGACTGGGGCAGCTCATCCCGGGTCCTGATTCGCTCATGCTCATCCGTGATCCCCGGCAGCACGCACAAATCCATAAAGTGCTTGATAAAGGTGGATTTCCCGGTCCGCACCGGCCCCACCACCCCCAGATAAATCTCGCCTCCCGTCCGGGTTCGGATGTCCTGATACAGGTTATATTCGGAACTTTTGTCCATAAAAATACCCCTTCCATATATGCTGTTAAAATATATGCAAGGGGCGTTTCTTCTATTCTGTTTCTTATGTCTGTTCTTCCTGCTCCAGAATCCGGAAGGTCATCATCACATAGAGAAGCGCATCGTAATCATTCAAATCCAGCTTCACCAGCTCCTCGATCTTTTCCATCCGGTATAAAAAGGTGCTTCGATGGATAAACAGTTTTTTGGCAGTCTGCACCGCGTTCAGCTGGCTCTCCACGTAGGTCTTCAAGGTGTGATAATAATCTGTGTGATGTTCCTCGTCGTAGGCCTGCAATTTCAGAATCTTGTCGGAGCAGACCAGCCGCACCGGAAGCTCCGCGCTGCTTCGCTCCAGCACATAATCCAAAGCCACCTCGTCGAAGCGGTAAATCCACCGGTAGGGTTTTCTCCGGCAGCCCACGTCTAGAGCCGCCACGGCCTGCCGATAATAGGCGTCTATCTCATGGAAGCCCGTAAATTCATTGCTGACCCCGGCCTTCAAGAAGGTATCTTTCAGGAAATTCACCATTTTTTCCAGGACCTCCTCGGTTCCGGTTTCCAGCAGAGTCAGGTTTACGAAAATGGCGATGTTATTTTTATACTGAAAGGCGCAGCTTCCATTTTTTCCCATCATGCTTTCCATGTGCTTACAGATAAAACGGACGGTCATGTTCGCCCAATCCAGGGAGTTGACCTTCAGGCTGATGCAGAAATAGCGGTGAGTCGCAAGCCACCCGAATTCGGAGAACCATTTTTCCGCGCTCCGATTAACCCGTCCAGGATTCGACAGAATGTCGGATAAGATGCGGTCCAGCCGGTGGCCGATCTCTACCCGGGAATCAATCAGGCGGGTCAGCGCCATCTGAATATAAGCGGACAGATATTCCAGAAGCGCGCCGTCATAAGACTTGAAGCGGCTTAAGCTCTCTACCATCATGACCTGGTAAATGAACTGATCGTTCTCGAACAGATTGACACGGAGGGTTCTCGCCCCGGTGATATATTCCGGCAGGTAGTAGGCGCCCCTCTTCTTCCGCTGGTTCAGGATGCGTCGACCATTCCGGTACTCGTCGCTGGACTGGATGACGGAATCCAGATCCACCAGACTGGAAAGCTCCTCCCGGGTGTCGATGACACTGGAATAACCAATGACAAAGTAATCTGCCGAGCTTACCACAATGGGATTCAGGAAGATACGGAAACTCTCGTCCAGAAGCTCCTGTATCGTGTCCGCCTGCTGCGTCAGCTCCTGCAACCGCTTCTCCCACCGATCATAGTAATCAAAGATCCGCTGAATCTCATTAAAAAGCACAAAGGGCGAGGTCTCATCGATGACCTGAAAGACCTGTCCGTCGTTCTCTGTATTCCGGGTCGGCACTTTACCGATACAGAACAGAACCGCCTGCTCTGGCACTACCAGCATTTCCCCGGCCCCCGGCTTCTGGCTGTAGATATAGATTTTGTCTGGCTGCATTTCATCGCTACCGTCGTAAAACAAGACCTGCTCCAGATGCAGCTTGTCGGACAGGGCCTTTTTATTCTGCAGGCCGAATTTAGACTTTAATTTATCCGCCAGAATGGCAGTACTTAGCTTCATAGGTGGAAATGCCTCCCTCTCTTTCGTTTCATCATACATAGTGTACGAGACCCCAGAGAAAAAGTCAATAAAAGACAGCCCAAAGCGGAATTTTTACCCCGCCCGGGCTGTCCTTTCACGCAGCTTTCCAAGCTGTCTTATTTACATATATTTTCTCTTAGCTGCCTCTACCACATGTCCAACCAGCACGGAAGTAGTTACGCTTCCTACGCCGCCCGGTACCGGGGTGATGGCGTCTACGATGGGCTCTACCTCTGCGTAAGCCACATCGCCGCAAAGCTTGCCTTCTGCATTTACATTGATTCCCACGTCAATGACAGTCTGGCCCGGAGCCACATAATCCTTGGTTACAACGCCTGCACGGCCTGCTGCCACGATCAGGATATCTGCCTCGCGCGCTACGCTGGGCATATCTACAGTCTTGGTATGGCATACGGTTACGGTCGCGTTCTTCTTGATCAGCATCATGGCAGCCGGCTTACCAACTACCAGGGAACGTCCGATAACAACAGCCTTCTTGCCGGTGCAGTCGATTCCGTAATGATCCAGAATCTCCATGCACGCCTGCGGTGTGCAGGGCGGGAAGCCTACTGCCTTGCCGGTAAATACGCCGGACATGGAACCGTCGGTCATACAGTCTACGTCCTTAGCCGGGTCAAGGGCATTCTCAATCTCAGTCTGGTTCAGATGCTTCGGGAGCGGACGGAACAGCAGGACACCGTGAATGTTGTCATCCTTGTTGACCTTATCTACAGCTGCCAGAACCTGCTCCTGGGTAGCGTCTGCCGGAAGCAGAATCTTCTCGCATGCCACACCCAGAGTCTCACAACGCTTGGTTGCGCCTCTCTCATAGGAGATATCGCTCTCGTTCTCGCCCACACGGATGATTCCGAGAGTCGGGTTGATGCCCTTTTCTTTCAGTGCTGCCACATCTGCTTTGATGCGCTCGTTCAGTGCTGCTGTTACTTCTTTTCCTAATAACTGCTTTGCCATTTTTCCTATTCCTTCCTTTTATTTTATCTCAGTCTTGCTGTGACACTTGCGAAAATGTCGTCCGCAATCTTGGTGTACTTCTCCAGCATAGCGTCTGCCTTTGCATTCAGCTCTGCCGCGTACTCCTTGTCCGCCATGGACTTGGTATTGATGAATACGTTCAGGGAAGCTCCCTCCAGGGCTGCCTTACAGAATGCAGCGCCTACGCCTGCGTCGCTGATGGCCAGGGCTGAACCCTTTGCCGCAAATTCAACGATAAGATCCAGCGCCTCACAGCACTTCTCCATGATCTCCATGGGTACAGAGCAGGCGTCCTTCAGGACGATCGCCATGACGCGCGCCTTCTCAGCCTTCTCCTCCTCGGTCTCGCGGGGCATGCCGTAAGCCTTGGCCAGGGGCTCGAAAACCTCTGCGTCTCTCTCAATCAGACGAAGGAAATCATTCTGAAGAGCGGTTGCCTTCTCTTTCAGCGCGTACATCTCTTCCTCTACGTCTGCGTACTTCTTTTTTCCGACGGTCAGGCTGCCTACCATGTTGCCCAGGGCAGTTCCCACTGCGCCTACTAGTGCGGATGCTCCGCCGCCGCCCGGAACGGGAGCTTTGGAAGCCAGTACCTCTACAAATTCATCACATCTGCTGGTTGAAAATCCCATATCGTTCTCCTTTATGTATCAAAATACTATTTTTTTATTATATCATTGTTTCCCTATGCACACAAGTGGGAAGGGCCAAATGGTCCTTCCCTTGTGTCTATTTATTTAGGTTTATAATGGGTAGCTATTCTATAGAAACGCTGTTCAAGCGTTTCCTGCGGAGCATCTGAGGAAATACGGATGCAATCCGGATTTTCTTAGAACAGTCCGCTGATCTTGCCGTTCTCGTCTACATCGATTCTCTCGGCAGCCGGTACCTTCGGCAGACCAGGCATGGTCATGATTTCGCCGGTCAGGGCTACGATGAAGCCTGCGCCCGCGGAAATCTTCAGGTTACGAACGGTTACCTCGAAGTCCTTCGGAGCGCCCAGCTTGGTCTGGTCGTCAGTCAGGCTATACTGTGTCTTAGCTACACAGATCGGGCAGTTGCCAAAGCCCATAGCCTCGAGCTGCTTTGCCTGCTTCTGAGCGTTTGCTGTCAGAACGACTCTCTTACCACCGTAAATCTTGGTTACGATAGCATTCAGCTTATCCTCAATGCTGGTTCCCTCAAGTTCATAGGAGAAGGTGAACTGATCGTTCGGCTGCTCGCAGAGACGAACAACTTCTTCTGCCAGAGCAACTCCGCCTTCGCCGCCCTTTGCCCATACTTCGGACAGAACCACGTTTACGCCAAGCTCCTTACACTTCTTCTCTACCAGGTCAAGCTCTGCCTTGGTATCGGTCGGGAATGCATTGATAGCAACTACGCAGGGAAGCTTGTATACGTTGGTGATGTTGCTTACGTGCTTCAGCAGGTTCGGAAGACCAGCCTCCAGAGCCTCCAGGTTCTCATTGTTCAGGTCTGCCTTCGGAACGCCGCCGTTGTACTTCAGAGCACGTACAGTCGCTACGATAACAACTGCGTTCGGCTTCAGTCCTGCCATACGGCACTTGATATCCAGGAACTTCTCAGCACCCAGGTCAGCGCCGAAGCCTGCCTCTGTGATGGTGTAATCAGCCAGGTTCAGGCACATCTTGGTAGCGGTTACGGAGTTGCAGCCGTGAGCGATGTTTGCGAACGGTCCACCGTGTACGATAGCCGGTACATGCTCCAGAGTCTGTACCAGGTTCGGCTTCAGAGCGTCCTTCAGAAGAGCTGCCATAGCGCCCTGTGCGTTCAGATCGCCAGCGGTAACCGGCTTCTGCTCGGAAACCTTTCCGTATGTATATCCGATGATAATTCTTGCAAGTCTTTCCTTCAGGTCTGTGATGTCCTTAGCCAGACACAGAACAGCCATAATCTCGGATGCTACAGTGATATCGTAGCCGTCCTCTCTCGGCATACCGTTGGTCTTTCCGCCAAGTCCGTCTACTACGTTACGCAGCTGACGGTCATTCATATCTACGCATCTTCTCCAGGTAATCTTTCTCGGGTCGATGTTCAGAGCGTTGCCCTGGAAGATGTGGTTGTCAATCATCGCTGCCAGCAGGTTGTTCGCTGCGCCGATTGCGTGGAAGTCGCCGGTGAAGTGAAGGTTGATATCCTCCATCGGAACTACCTGTGCGTATCCGCCGCCTGCTGCTCCGCCCTTTACGCCGAATACCGGTCCCAGGGACGGCTCACGAAGGGCTACCATAACCTTCTTGCCAATCTTCTGCATACCGTCTGCCAGGCCTACGGATGTGGTAGTTTTTCCTTCTCCTGCCGGAGTCGGGTTGATAGCAGTTACCAGAATCAGCTTGCCGTTTTCAGCCGGTTTCTCCTTCAGCAGGTTGTAGTCAATTTTTGCTTTGTACTTTCCGTACTGCTCCAGATATTTGTCGTCGATACCTGCCTTTGCCGCGATGTCAGTAATCGGCAGCATCTCTGTTTCCTGTGCGATTTCGAT
Organism: Laedolimicola ammoniilytica; assembly: GCF_025567165.1. Classification (NCBI taxonomy): domain Bacteria; kingdom Bacillati; phylum Bacillota; class Clostridia; order Lachnospirales; family Lachnospiraceae; genus Laedolimicola; species Laedolimicola ammoniilytica. Next base: position 1,652 of record NZ_JAOQKC010000003.1, on the reverse strand, counting down.
GTCAGTTTTGAATCCCATTGTAAAACTTCTCCTTTCATAGTTATCGGCCCTTCTGCGGCCGACGTCTGTGGTTTTTTTGTAGATAATTTAACAAGTGATTCATTCGTATCTCTTATCTACTATGTGTCCTATTATAGTGTTCTCTTTCAAAATCAGCAATCATACACTTTGTTGAATATTGATATTCTTTTCACGAACTTGCTTTTTTCTGCTTTTCCGCTATCTTTCGCACTTTTCGCAGAAACTTTACCTGTTCTTTTCCATTTCTTTTCTGTTTTTCTATGGGAAACGGCATTTTTTATCCGACACATTGTATAAAATCCATTTCGTAAAGTCTTACTTTATATATTTTTTTCACAAAACCTTTGATTTTCCACGCAATTTTCAGTCTTTATTTTTCATTGCGCAGCAAATGTTTTACAATATTTTCGCAGTCAAAAAATGGCGGCTCCGCAGGATTTCTCCCGCAAGGCCGCCATTTTCACGTCTGATTCCAGATTCACTTTTTTATTCTCTGACCAGAACCTTCTCCACCTCTGCAATATACATGGTGTGATAATCCTTGTCCGGATAACATTTTTCATCGCAGGACTTGTCGATGAAGCAGGCCGGATCGTAGTTCTGAGCGTACAGCTTTCTGCACACCAGTACCGTATTGGCTTCGCCAAAATAAGGAGTCTCTCCCTCATGCTCTACCGTCAATCCCGCTTTCGCGATCTTGTCCTCATCCCGTCCGGACACAGTTCCCAGATAATTCAGGGTCTTGCGGTACTCCTCGTCCAGTACGGACAGGGAAAAGGTCTCCCCCGCGTCCACGAATTCCTTGGTGTAGCGCTGGGGACGCAGCACAATGTAGGCCACATTTTTGCCCCACATGACGCCCAGGCCGCCCCAGGAAGCGGTCATGGTGTTCACCTTGCCCTCCTTCTCGGCGGTGACCAGCAACCACTCCTTACCGATCATATGAAATACATTTTTCTCTAATTCTTCCGGTTTGATACTCTTCATGTCAGTTCCTGCCACTCAAAATGTATGTAAATATACTCACATCGAGATAATGTAAACTCTCACAAGTTTTACTTACTGTTTCATCGTGTATGCTTTGGATTGACCAAAATCATATCTACTCACAAGTTCTTGTACACTCCACAGTCGTTAATTCCCGAAATAGCCTTCGGTACATACCTACGTTTGCCTTTATTTATGCAACTTCGTAAGTCGTAGCATCTCTCAGATTAAGTGCAGCATTGAAATCTCTGTCTTCGATATAACCACAGTCACATCGGAAGATTCTGTCTGAAAGTTTTAAGTCTTTCCTGATAGCTCCGCAACAGTGACAAGTTTTAGATGATGGATACCATCTGTCTACTACACGAAGTTCAATTCCGCTTTCCTTGCATTTAGCTTGAAGTTTCGTTCTAAATTCATAAAACTTCTGCGAAGCAACTGCCTTTGATAGATGTTTGTTCTTCATCATTCCTGATACGTTTAAATCTTCAATCGTTATATAAGATGGTTTGGTTTTCACTATCTCTGCGATTGTTTTGTTGATATAGTCCGTACGGATATCGTCTATTTTATGATGAAGTTTCTGTACCTTGAGTTTTTGTTTCTGTATATTCGCTCTTTGAGTGGACTCTCCTTTCTTTAAA
>NZ_JAOQKC010000029.1:0-37545 GCF_025567165.1 Laedolimicola ammoniilytica | reverse complement strand
CATCGGGTCAACTTGTCCCGAACTTTTACAACTAAATATCCGCCGCCCTCACAGCGGCACACCGAGCAGGAAATCTGAAAAAAGGTCTCCTGCTTTTTTTCTGCCCAAAATGAGGTGGTAAAACGCCACCCCATCCACCAACTACCGAAAGGAGGGACACGAAATGCCCTGTCCACACAACGAAATCACGATTGTTCAGCGCAGCCAGCGGCAGTCTGCGGTTGCCGCCGCTGCTTACCAAAGCGGCGAAAAGCTGTTCTGTGAATACGACCAGCAAGTGAAGCACTACCCGGAAAAGCGTGGCATCGTCCACAATGAAATCCTGCTCCCGGCAAATGCCCCGCCGGAGTATGCAGACCGCAATACCTTATGGAATGCCGCCGAAGCGGTGGAGAAGCAATGGAACTCCCAGCTTGCAAGGCGGTGGGTGCTTACCATCCCAAGAGAGATACCACCCGACCAGTACGCTGTCCTTGTCAGGGAGTTTTGTGAACAGCAGTTTGTTTCCAAAGGCATGATTGCTGACTTTGCCATCCATGACCCCCATCCACCGGGACACAACCCCCACGCCCATGTCCTGCTCACTATGAGAGCAATGGACGAACATGGAAAATGGCTTCCCAAGAGCCGCAAGGTTTATGACCTTGATGAAAACGGAGAACGGATAAAACTTCCGTCCGGCAGGTGGAAAAGCCACAAGGAGGATACGGTTGACTGGAACGACCAGAAGTATTGTGAAATCTGGCGGCATGAATGGGAGGTCATCCAGAACCGCTATCTGGAAGCCAATGACCGCCCGGAGCGTGTGGACTTGCGTTCCTATGCCAGACAGGGGCTTGATATAGTCCCCACTGTCCATGAGGGGGCTGCTGTCCGGCAGATGGAAAAGCGTGGTATCCAGACGAATATCGGAAATCTGAACCGGGAAATCAGAGCCGCCAACAGTCTGATGAAGTCCATCCGGCAGCTTATCCAAAACCTCAAAGGCTGGATTACCGAGCTGGGAGAAAAACGGAAAGAGCTGCTTGCACAAAAAGCGGCGGAGGAAGCGACACTTCTTCCCAATCTGCTGATGAAGTACATGGAGATACGAAAGGAAGAACGGAAGGACTGGACGAGGGCTGGACAGAACCGGGGGACTTCACAGGACTTAAAGGCAGTCAGCGAAGCCCTGTCCTATCTCCGGCAAAAGGGGCTTTCCACTGTGGAGGACTTAGAAGCGTTTCTGGAATCTTCCGGGAAATCAGCCGCNAAGCAATGGAACTCCCAGCTTGCAAGGCGGTGGGTGCTTACCATCCCAAGAGAGATACCACCCGACCAGTATGCTGTCCTTGTCCGGGAATTTTGTGAGCAGCAGTTTGTTTCCAAAGGCATGATTGCTGATTTTGCAATCCATGACCCCCATCCGCCGGGACACAATCCCCACGCCCATGTCATGCTCACTATGAGGGCAATGGACGAACATGGAAAATGGCTTCCCAAGAGCCGCAAGGTTTATGACCTTGACGAAAACGGGGAACGGATAAAACTTCCGTCCGGCAGATGGAAAAGCCACAAGGAGGATACGGTGGATTGGAACGACCAGAAGTATTGCGAAATCTGGCGGCATGAATGGGAGGTCATCCAGAACCGCTATCTGGAAGCCAATGACCGCCCAGAGCGTGTGGACTTGCGTTCTTATGCCAGACAGGGGCTTGATATTATCCCTACTGTCCATGAGGGAGCTGCTGTCCGGCAGATGGAAAAGCGGGGTATCCAGACGAACATCGGCAACCTGAACCGGGAAATCAGAGCCGCCAACCGCCTGATGAAGTCCATCCGGCAGCTTATCCAAAACCTCAAAGGCTGGATTACCGAGCTGGGAGAAAAACGGAAAGAGCTGCTTGCACAAAAAGCGGCGGAGGAAGCGACAATTCTTCCCAATCTGCTGATGAAGTACATGGAGATACGAAAGGAAGAACGGAAGGACTGGACGAGGGCTGGACAGAACCGGGGAACTTCACAGGACTTAAAGGCAGTCAGCGAAGCCCTGTCCTATCTCCGGCAAAAGGGGCTTTCCACTGTGGAGGACTTAGAAGCGTTTCTGGAATCTTCCGGGAAATCAGCCGCCGATTACCGCAATCAGATGAAGCCAAAGGAAGCACGCAGCAAAGTGATTGACGGGATTCTTGCCAGCCGGACAGCCTGCAAGGAATCTAAGCCTGTCTATGAGAAGTACCAGAAGATTTTTTTTAAGAAAACAAAGGAGAAATTCAAACAGGAACACCCGGAGGTTGCCCGGTATGAGAAAGCCGCTGACTACCTTGCCAAGCACCCGGACGATAAGGACAGTACCCAAAAGGAGCTGCAAGAGGAGCAGGAAACGCTTCTCAGCGAAATCGCAGAACTGAAAGTACCGCTGACCGAGGTACAGGAGGATTTGAAGAAGCTGCGGGACATCCGCTACTGGGTACGGAAAGCCACACCCGGCACAGAGGAAAGCAAAGAGCCGCCCAAGAAGCAGCCCATCAAGGAAGTCTTGCAGGATAAGGCAGACGAGAAAAAAGCACAAAGAACCGCCCCGGCACAGAGGAAANCAAAACCTCAAAGGCTGGATTACCGAGCTGGGAGAAAAACGGAAAGAGCTGCTTGCACAAAAAGCGGCGGAGGAAGCGACACTTCTTCCCAATCTGCTGATGAAGTCCATCCGGCAGCTTATCCAAAACCTCAAAGGCTGGATTACCGAGCTGGGAGAAAAACGGAAAGAGCTGCTTGCACAAAAAGCGGCGGAGGAAGCGACAATTCTTCCCAATCTGCTGATGAAGTACATGGAGATACGAAAGGAAGAACGGAAGGACTGGACGAGGGCTGGACAGAACCGGGGGACTTCACAGGACTTAAAGGCAGTCAGCGAAGCCCTGTCCTATCTCCGGCAAAAGGGGCTTTCCACTGTGGAGGACTTAGAAGCGTTTCTGGAATCTTCCGGGAAATCAGCCGCCGATTACCGCAATCAGATGAAGCCAAAGGAAGCACGCAGCAAAGTGATTGACGGGATTCTTGCCAGCCGGACAGCCTGCAAGGAATCTAAGCCTGTCTATGAGAAGTACCAGAAGATTTTTTTTAAGAAAACAAAGGAGAAATTCAAACAGGAACACCCGGAGGTTGCCCGGTATGAGAAAGCCGCTGACTACCTTGCCAAGCACCCGGACGATAAGGACAGTACCCAAAAGGAGCTGCAAGAGGAGCAGGAAACGCTTCTCAGCGAAATCGCAGAACTGAAAGTACCGCTGACCGAGGTACAGGAGGATTTGAAGAAGCTGCGGGACATCCGCTACTGGGTACGGAAAGCCACACCCGGCACAGAGGAAAGCAAAGAGCCGCCCAAGAAGCAGCCCATCAAGGAAGTCTTGCAGGATAAGGCAGACGAGAAAAAAGCACAAAGAACCGCCCCGGCACAGGCGAAACACAGACAACGGGATATGGAACTTTAACAGGCACTTGCCATTTTCAATCAGAGAATGTCAGGTGCTTTTCTTATTTTCAAGGAGGGATAGATTTGAATGTATTTGAAGCTGTGAAGCAGTCCGTCACAACAAGACAGGCTGCGGAGCATTATGGAATCCATGTAGGTCGGAACGGAATGGTTTGCTGTCCGTTCCATCACGATAAGACCCCAAGCATGAAGCTGGATCGGCGTTACCACTGCTTCGGCTGCGGTGTGGATGGGGATGTGATTGATTTTGCCGCCGCCCTGTATGGGCTGGGAAAGAAAGAAGCCGCCGTACAACTGGCACAGGACTTCGGGCTTTCCTATGAGGACTGGAAACCGCCGGGAAAGGTAAAAAAGCCCAAGCCCCGGCAGAAATCCCCGGAGGAACAGTTTCAGGAAGCAAAGAACCGCTGCTCCCGTATCCTTGCCGATTATCTCCACCTGCTTAGGACATGGAGAAAGGATTATGTCCCGCACTCCCCGGAGGAAGCCTTTCATCCCCGGTTTGTGGAAGCCTTACAGAAGCAAGACCAAGTGGAATATCTGCTGGATGTGCTGCTGTTCGGGGAAACGGAGGAAAAAGCAGCTTTGATTACGGACTACGGAAAGGATGTGATACAGCTTGAACAGCGAATGGCAGAGCTTGCAGCCGCAGACGCAGCAAGAACTAAAAAACACCATGAACGCCATGCAGCCGCCCCAGAGCATTGAGGAAATCAAGGCGGGGCTGGAAACTACCGAGAAAGGCGGTGTCCGTCAGAGCATACGGAACTGCCTGACCGTATTCCAGCGTGACCCGCTGCTTTCCGGGGCTATCGCATACAACATTCTGACCGACCGCAAGGACATCATAAAGCCCATCGGTTTTCACAGGGAAATCACCGCCCTGAACGATACGGACATGAAGTATCTGCTTCTTTATCTGGAAGAAACCTATGGGCTTACCAATGAGAAAAAGATTGATAATGCCATCGGGATTGTGGCGAATGAAAACAAGTACCATCCCATCCGGGATTATTTAAGTTCCCTTGTGTGGGACGGGACAGAGCGAATCCGCTTCTGCCTGCGGCACTTTCTGGGGGCTGACGCAGACGATTACACCTATGAAGCATTGAAGCTGTTCCTGCTGGGTGCAATCTCACGAGCCTTTCAGCCGGGGTGCAAGTTTGAAATCATGCTCTGTCTGGTCGGCGGTCAGGGGGCTGGCAAGTCCACTTTCTTCCGTCTGCTGGCAGTCCGGGACGAGTGGTTCTCCGATGATTTGCGGAAGCTGGATGATGACAATGTGTACCGCAAGCTGCAAGGTCACTGGATTATCGAAATGTCGGAAATGATGGCAACCGCCAACGCCAAGAGCATTGAGGAAATCAAGTCATTTTTAAGCCGGCAGAAAGAGGTTTACAAGATACCTTATGAAACCCACCCGGCAGACCGCCCCCGTCAGTGCGTGTTTGGCGGCACTTCCAATGCCCTGGACTTCCTGCCCCTTGACCGTTCCGGCAACCGCCGCTTTATCCCCGTCATGGTGTACCCGGAGCAAGCCGAGGTTCACATTTTGGAGGACGAAGCTGCTTCCAGAGCCTATATCGAGCAGATGTGGGCGGAAGCGATGGAGATTTACCGAAGCGGCAGGTTCAAGCTGGCTTTCAGCCCCGCCATGCAGCGCTATCTCAAAGAACACCAGCGGGATTTTATGCCGGAGGACACCAAAGCAGGGATGATACAGGCGTATCTTGATAAGTACACCGGGAGCATGGTCTGCTCCAAGCAGATCTACAAGGAAGCCTTGAACCATGCTTTTGACGAGCCGAAGCAATGGGAAATCCGGGAAATCAACGAGATTATGAACCAGTGCATTTCCGGCTGGAGGTACTTCCCGAACCCAAGAATGTTTTCAGAATATGGCAGACAAAAGGGCTGGGAGCGTGAAAACCCGGCAACGGACTCCGGCAACCCGTCTGAAAAAACGATGGACGGTTTTGTGGAGGTCACAGAACAGATGGAGCTTCCATTCTGAAAATGACCACCCGTTGCACCCCCTGTTGCTATCCCGTTGCCGAGCCGGTTGCCGGGGAAAACCCCTTATTTCCGGGCTTTTCTCCCTTATAACAACCAAAACAACAGAAAAATAAAAGAAAAGTATAAATAGTAACCACCGCCAGATTGAGATTGTTTGCAAGGTCTTTTGAAGCCCGTTGCCGGACTTCGTTGCCGACACCCTCTGTCTGGCTATTTTCATGTATGGAGGATAACTGCCTATGGCAAAAAACAAAACAGAGATTCATGTGACCACTGTATTTGACGGGGAGCTGGATGCAACCGATGTGTTCGTCAGCCTGATTTCCCAGAAATACGGAAAGACAAATACGAGAGAATATCTTGCTAAAAAGAAAGATTTGAAGTATAATGAAGATGAGGTTCAAAAGAGCCAGATACCGTCTGGATTGTGTGGGTAAATGGCTATGATGAACGAAATGGAATACAGAACAATCGGTTCGGCACTTGCCGGGGGCTATCGTGCAGCGGTCTATTGCAGACTGTCAAAGGACGATGACCTGCAAGGCGAAAGTGCCAGTATCGCAAACCAGCGTGATATGCTGGAAAAATACTGCGAAAAGCAGGGATGGGAGGTTGTGGCAGTCTATCAGGACGATGGCTTCACAGGTCTTAATATGGAGCGTCCTGATTTACAGAGAATGTTGAGAGCCATTGAGCGCAGGCAAATCAACCTTGTCATCACGAAAGACCTCAGCCGACTGGGGCGGAACTATCTGCAAACCGGGCATTTGATTGAGGACTTTTTCCCAAGAAACGGTGTCCGCTATATCGCCATGAATGATGGTATCGACACCCTGCGGGATAACAACGACATCGCCCCGTTCAAAAATATCCTGAACGAGATGTACAGCAAGGACATTTCTAAGAAAGTCCATTCCTCTTATCTTCTGAAAGCGCAGAAAGGACAGTTTACCGGGTGTCTTGCCCCGTTTGGGTATCGGAAAGACCCGGAGGACAAAAACCATCTGCTCATTGACGAGGAAACCGCCCCGATTGTGCGGCTGATTTTCGGATATGCCCTAAACGGTCATGGTCCGAACTATATCCGCAGACGGCTGGAGGAAGAAAAAATCCCCTGCCCCACATGGTGGAACCGGGAACGGGGGCTTCGCAATACCCGTACCAAATGGGAAAAGAAAGACCCGGAAAATGGGCGGTATATGTGGGACTTCTCCGTTATCAAAGACCTTTTGATGAATCCCGTCTACACCGGGGCGATTGCTTCCCAGAAAAAAGACTACCGTTTCAAAATCGGCACAATTGGGGAAAAGAAGCCGGAGGACTGGATTGTGGTGGAGGGACAGCATGAACCGCTGATTGACCGCATGAGCTTTGATATTGTGCAGAACAAGCTGAAATCCCGCCAGCGCCCGGGGCAGACCAATGAAATCAGCCTGTTTGCCGGACTGATAAAATGCGGCGAGTGTGGGAAGTCTCTGACGATACGCTACACAAACGCAAAATATCCCCAGCAGATTTACTCCTGCAAGACCTACAATGCCTTTGGAAAGAACCACTGCACCCAGCACCGGATTGACTATGACACCCTTTACAGCCATGTGCTGCGGAAAATCCGGGAATGTGCCAGAGCTGCCCTGATGGACGGGGAAGCGGTTGCCGACCGCCTGACCAATACCTGTGAAGCCGAGCAGCGGGAACAACGGGAAGCAATGGAACGTTCCCTTACAAGGGACGAGGAACGGATTGAGGTTCTGGACAAAATGGTAATGCGGCTTTATGAGGATATGATTGCAGGGCGTATCAGTGAGCAGAATTTCAACACCATGCTGGAAAAGACACAGACTGAGCAGACGGAGCTTAAAACAAAAGTGTCCGAGGGCAGGAAGCGGCTGTCCGATGAAGTCCAGCTTGCCAATGACGCAAAACAATGGGTGGAAGCCATTCAGGAATACGCCAATATCACAGAGCTGGACGCAGCCACCCTTAACCGCTTAATCAAAGAAATCGTCGTGCATGAGCGCATTGACGAAGATAAAACAAGACACATTTCTATCGAAATTCATTTTAATCTCAAACCCATCCCGGAGGTGGAACAGGTCACTGCCTGACCTGTCCCGCCGGGACGGTTCTCTTAAAAACACCATATAGATTTTTTGTACGCCGCCGCCCGCCATCGAGCAGAGTTTTACACCTAATTGGGGATAAAACAGCTCATGGCGGGCGGCGGCATCATCGTCATTGGCACCACACTGATCCCTCTGCTGTCTGGCCTGTTTTAAGGTAGACGCTTATGGATTTTCTCACCGACTGGCTCACAAACTGGCTCAAAGAGCTTCTGATTGGCGGGATCATGGGGAACCTCGAAGGTCTTTTTGATACTGTCAATACCCAAGTCGGAGAGATTGCGGCACAGGTAGGGACTACCCCGGCGGCGTGGCACGCCGGGGTTTTCTCCCTGATCCGACAGCTTTCCGAAACGGTGATCCTGCCGATTGCCGGAATGGTGCTGACCTTTGTTGCCACTTATGAGCTCATACAGATGCTTTTGGAAAAGAACAATATGCACGAGGTTGACGTTGCGAACCTCTATAAATGGATGTTCAAAACAGCCTGTGCAATCTTAATCCTGTCAAATACATTCAATATCGTCATGGCTGTGTTCGATGTGTCGCAGAGCGTTATCGCGCAGGCAGGCGGGCTCATTCAAGGCTCCACCGATGTTTCGGCGGATATGCTTGCCGAACTGGAAACCTCGCTGGAGGCGATGGACTTGGGGCCGCTTTTGGGGCTTTGGCTGCAGTCTGCGCTCATTGGATTTACGATGAAGGCGATGGGGATTATCATTTTCGTTTTGGTGTATGGCAGGATGCTGGAAATCTATCTGCTGACCAGTCTGGCCCCCATCCCCGTTGCTACGCTTTCCAACCGGGAGCTTGGCAGCACCGGGCAAAACTACATCAAGTCCCTGTTTGCCGTGGGCTTTCAAGGGCTGCTGATTCTTGTATGTGTTGCAATTTACGCAGTGCTCATTCAAGGCATCGCAACAGGCGGCGATCCCATTGGGGCGATTTGGGGAACTGTGGGCTACACGGTTCTGCTTTGCTTCATGCTCTTTAAGACCGGGAGCATTGCCCAGCGTATCTTTGGCGCTCATTAACAGGAGGTGGTGTTTATGCCGAGAAGATACGGGGCAGACGGAACGCGCTTATGGAACGGAAAAACGCCGGAGGAGTTTACTGAGGCAGACGCTTACCGCTTTATGGCGGAAACAGAGGCCGTCCTGCAAAGAAAAGAGCTGATGGACGACCCCGCCCAGCCTGCTCCGGCAAGCGGAAAGGAGGAATTTTATCTGAGTAAGAAAGACGATGTATTGCTGACCCCGGAGCAGATTGCTGCGGAGGAACGGCGCTGGCTGTTTGATGCTCCCATCGCGGAGCTTGCAGAAGTCAAGGGCGTTAGCATTGATGAGGCAGTAAAAATGCGGACAGATGCTGTCTTGCAGGAGGCGGTTGTTCCGATCACGGTATCTGTCCGCCCGATTGAGCCGCAGGGAAAACTGATCGGCTTCGCCAGCGTCAATTTTGGCGGTGTGGTCATCGACGATTTTAAGGTTGTGGACGGAAAAAACGGGATTTTCCTCGGCGCTCCCTCTAAACCTGATCCTGCCAGCCGGACGGGATACCGGGCTACGGTTCGGATTCCTGACCGAGCCACACAGGAACGGATCAATGCGGCTGGTGTGGAGGCGTATCATGCGGCGGTGGAACAGCTTGTTGCACGGGCCCAGGCGGTACGGCCTGCCCCGATCAAGGAGCAGATGGCCGAGGCCGCGAAACAAGCTGGAAAAGAAAATGCCGCCCGGCCTGCACCTGCCAAAGCAAAGGAGGCCCGCAATGACCGATAGCCGCACTTTGGGACAACGTGTCCCGAAGGAGGGCTTGTTTCTCATGGACGGCATCGAGGGCTTGCGTTCTTTGCCAAAACATAGCGTGGATATGCTGCTGACTGATCCGCCCTACGGCACAACCCGGAATTATTGGGATGTGCCCCTGCCGCTCCCGGAGCTGTGGGAGGCGGTGAAATGGGCAGTCAAGCCGAATGGCGCAGTGCTGTTTTTCGCACAGTGCCCCTTTGACAAGGTGCTGGGCGCATCCAACCTCGCCATGCTCCGCTATGAGTGGATTTGGTACAAGGAGCGCGGAACAGGCTTTCTCAATGCAAATCGGGCTCCACTGAAAAAGTCCGAGAATATCTTGGTGTTTTACCAGAAGTCCCCGGTCTACAATCCGCAGTTTACTTATGGCAAGCCTTATGCCCGCGTTCATTCCCGAAGCGGTACAAGCTCCAACTATGGGAAATTTGAACGGCAGGGATCGGAGTCCAACGATGGCCGCCGCTATCCCGGAAATGTGCTTTTTGTGCCTACAGTGTCCGGCGGCATCCACCCCACGCAGAAGCCCGTGGAGCTCTGCGAGTATCTGATCCGCACCTACACCCGCCCCGGCGAACTGGTCGCGGACATTTGCGCGGGCTCCGGCACAACCGCGATTGCAGCTATCAACACAGAACGCCGCTTTGTATGCTTTGAAACGGCCCCGGCCTTTTATGCCGCCGCCAGTGAGCGCATCCGTGTGGCGCAGGCAGTAAAAAGCTCTGGCGAGAAAGGAGTGTAATTATCCAGCAGTATTCTATCATTTACGCCGATCCCCCTTGGCGCTACTCGGCTAAGAAAGTACAGGGCGCGGCGGAAAATCATTATCCCACTATGAGCATTGAGGATTTATGTGCGTTGCCTGTGGCTGATCTTGCAGCCCCGGACAGCGCACTCTTTTTATGGGCTACTTTCCCGCAGCTCCCGGAGGCGCTCCGGCTGATCGAGGCTTGGGGCTTCACCTACAAAAGCGTTGCTTTCGTCTGGCTGAAAAAGAACAAGAAGGCGGATAGCTGGTTTTACGGCCTTGGCTTCTGGACAAGGGGCAATGCAGAAATCTGCCTGCTGGCAACCAAGGGACATCCAAAGCGGCAGGCTGCCAACATTCATCAATTCATCATTTCCCCGATTGAAGCCCATAGCAAAAAGCCAGACGAGGCCCGCGCCAAAATCATTTCCCTGATGGGCGATCTGCCCCGCGTGGAGCTCTTTGCCAGGCAGACCCCGCCCGGCTGGGCTGTATGGGGAAATGAAGTAACACCAACCATCCCGGACTTTGGGACACATTGTCCCGAAGTACAGAAAGGAGTGTGATCTATGCCCTATGTAAACGTACCAAACGATTTATCCAAAATCAAAACAAAGATGGCTTTCAACCTCACCAAACGCCAGCTTGTCTGCTTCGGCAGCGCGGGCGCAGTGGGGATTCCGGCCTATCTGCTGACCCGTGGCACCCTCGGCAATACCGGGGCGATGTTTCTCATGCTGGGAATTATGCTCCCAGCGTTCCTGCTGGCGATGTATGAAAAGGACGGCTTGCCCTTTGAAAAGGTTGTGCGGAACATCATCCGGGCCAAGTTTCTAAGGCCGGGGATCAGGGCCTACCGAACCGAAAACATTTATGCGCCCTTTGCCGGGCCGGGCGCTGGAAAGGAGGATGTGATTGAAAAACACAAAGAAGAAAAACGGAGCCGCCAAGGGTAAAGGCCGGGCGGCCCTGTCTGCCCAGCAGACGATCCCGTATCTGTCCATGCACCCGGACGGTGTGTGCAAGCTCCCGGGCGGGCTTTATACAAAAACCGTGGAATATGAGGACATCAATTACTCCGTGGCATCCACCGAGGATCAGACTGCCATATTCAGCGGATGGAGTTCATTTCTCAACTACTTTGACAGTTCGCTGCCGTTCCAGCTTTCCTTTATCAACCGTCGTTCCCATTCCCGCAGCCGCTATCAAGTCAATATCCCGAAAGCGGATGACAACTATAACAGCGTCCGGGATGAGTTTACCGGGATGCTGAAAAATCAGATTGCCAAAAGCAATAACGGCATTGAACGTTCAAAATATATCACCTTTGGCATACCCGCCGAGGGGATTGCGGAGGCACGGCCCCGTCTGGAGCGTGTGGAGGCCGATGTCATGGGAAACTTTAAGCGACTGGGCGTTCCCTCGGAGCCGATGGACGGACGGGCCCGCCTTGCGCTGCTTCATAGCCAGATGCACCCGGGGAGCCGTGAGGCGTTCCGCTTTTCGTGGAAAGACATCCCGCAGACCGGGCTCGGCACAAAAGACTTTATTGCCCCGGACAGTCTCGACTTCCGCCAGTCCCGCACATTCCGCATCGGCCAGTATTGGGGCGCGGTGTCCTACTTACAGATTATGGCATCGGAGCTTTCGGATAAGTTGTTGGCAGAAATCTTGGAGCTGGATGCGGAAATGACCGTGACCATGCACATTCAGACCGTGGATCAGCTCAAGGCAATTAAGACCATCAAGGGGAAAATCTCGGACATCGGAAAAATGAAAGTGGAGGAACAGAGAAAGGCTGTGCGCTCCGGCTATGACCCGGATATTCTTCCCCCTGACCTGATTACATTCAGCAAGGACGCAGCGGAGCTTCTGGCTGATTTGCAATCCCGCAATGAGCGAATGTTTCTGCTGACCTTTACGGTGGTAAACCTTGCTCCTAACCGCCAGCGGCTGGAAAACGATGTGTTTACCGTGGGCGGTATCGCGCAGAAATACAACTGCGCTCTGCGCCGTCTGGACTGGCAACAGGAACAGGGCTTTGTTTCCTCGTTGGCCCTTGGTTACAACGAGGTAGAAATCCAGCGCGGTATGACCACCAGCTCCACAGCCATCTTTATTCCTTTTATGACAAGGGAGCTCCGCATGGCTGGGCAGGCCCTCTACTATGGCATGAACGCACTTTCTCACAATGTCATCATGGCTGACCGCAAAAAGCTGAAATCGGCAAACGGGATGTATTTGGGCTCTACGGGCTCCGGCAAGAGCTTTGCCGCAAAGCGCGAGCTCTTGAATGTGTTTCTCACCATCCCGCAGGATCGGATCATCGTGGTTGACCCGATGGGCGAATACGCTCCGCTGGTGCGAAGGCTGGGCGGCCAGGTGATCGAGATTGCCCCGGACAGCCCGCACCACCTCAATCCGATGGATGTGGAGCTCAATATGGCCGCCGGAGAAAGCCCGCTTTCCATGAAGGCGGATTTTCTTTTGTCCCTATGCGAGCTGGTGGTCGGCGGCAAGGAAGGCTTGCAGCCCATTGAAAAGACGGTCATTGACCGCTGTGTGCGTTTGGTGTACCGGGAACAGGCGCTCGGACTGGAAACTGCAAAAACACCGCTGTTACAGGATTTGTACGAAGAGCTCTTACGCCAGCCGGAGCCCGAGGCCCGGCGCGTGGCAACTGCCTTAGAGCTTTATTGCACAGGCTCCCTCAATCTCTTTAACCATCCTACCAACGTCAAGACGGACAGCCGCGTGGTGTGCATCGTTCTGAAAAACATGGGCGAAAACCTTAGAAAGATTGCAATGCACATCACAAATGAGTTTGTTTCGCAGGCGGTGGATCAGAACTTCCACGAGGGTGCGGCGACTTGGTGCTACTTTGACGAGTTTCATATCCTGCTCCGCGATCCGCTGACAGCCAGCTACTTTGTGGCAGTCTGGAAAATGCTGCGTAAAAAAGGATGTGTGCCGTCTGCTTTGACGCAGAACGTCAAAGACCTTTTGGCCAGCCGGGAAATCGAGAACATTCTGGACAACACGGATTTTATGATTCTGCTTTCGCAGGCGCAGAGTGACCGTACCATTCTGGCAAAACAGCTCGGTATTTCCGAGCATCAGCTTTCCTATATCACACACAGCAATTCCGGCGAGGGGCTGTTGTTCTATGGAAATGTAACCATTCCGTTTGTGGATCGGTTCCCTCGCGGAGAAATCTATGACCTGCTGACTACCCGCCCGGAGGATATGAAGAATGAAACGAAAAACGAATAAAACCAAGGAGGAGGCTTGGTCGCAGACCGCCCACGCCCCTGACGGGGAACAGCCCGGGCCGGAGGCTTCCGACACTTCGGGACAAAGTGTCCCGAAGTCCAAGTTCCGCAAAAAGAGCCAGCAGGAACAGGCTGCGGCGGCAAAGCTCCACATGGAGTCCCAAGGCGAAAAACTGGAACAGGCCCGGGAGAAGCTGGCAAAGCAAAAGCCGCCGAAAAAGCCCGGCCCGGTAAAACGCATAGGCCGTGTTGCCAGCGGTTCCGTTCACAGCTTCGTGCATGGCAAGATTTTTGAAGTGGAACAGGAAAATGTCGGCACGGAAGGCGCACACCGTTCTGAGCTTGTGGGAGAAACCGCGCTACGGCATGGCTCTCGCTTTGTGCGCCGTAAAGTCCGGGAACATCCGGCAAAAGTGGTACGCAAGGCCGAGGCCCGCTATACCAAGTACACAGCGGACTACAATTTTCACACCGCCGCACAGGAGCACCCGGAGCTGACGAAAAATACCCTTACCCGCTACTGGCAGAAGCAACGGCTCCGCAGGCAATACCGCAAGCAGGCAAAGGAGGCTGCAAAGCAGAGCGCGGCTGCGGCTGGGAAAACTGCCACAGCCACAGAACGCCTGACTGCCCGGGCAGTGGAATTTGTCAAAAGTCATCCCGCAGGTGCCGTGATTGCGGTGCTCTGTGTGTTACTCCTGTTTGCTATGCAGTCCTGTTCCTCTACCATGCTTATGCTGGGGAACGCCGGGGCCGGTGCATTAGGAGCCAGCACCTATCCTTGCGAGGATCGTGATATGCTGGCCGCCGAAGCCGCCTATTGTGCGCTGGAAGATGATTTACAGCATTATCTGGACACCTATGAAAGCACCCACGACTATGACGAATACCACTTCGATCTGGACGAAATCGAACATGATCCCTATGTGCTGCTTTCTCTTTTGTGTGCGCTCCATGAGGGACAATGGACAATAGGCGAGGTACAGGGAACGCTGCAAATGCTCTTTGACCGCCAGTACATTCTCACGGAGGATGTGGTGGTGGAAACCCGGTATCGCACAGAAACCGACACATGGACGGACGAGGACGGCAACTCCCATACGGACACCTATCAGGTGCCTTACGATTATTACATCTGTACGGTCACGCTGGAAAACTTTGATTTGTCCCATGTACCTGTGTACGTTATGGGCGAGGATCAGCTTTCCCGATATGCCATCTATATGGCAACGCTGGGGAACCGCCCTGATCTGTTCCCGGATTCTCCTTATGTGAACAAGTACATTACCGGGAAACCCGGTGATTACGAAGTGCCCGGAGAATATCTGGACGATGAAACCTTTGCCGCGATGCTTGCCGAAGCGCAGAAATACATCGGATATCCCTATGTGTGGGGCGGCAGTTCTCCCGCCACTTCCTTTGATTGCTCGGGGTACGTTTCGTGGGTTATCAATCACTCCGGCTGGAATGTGGGCAGGCTGGGAGCCCAGGGGCTCTATAACATCTGTACGCCGACCAGCTCTCCCAAACCCGGTGATCTGGTGTTCTTCAAAGGCACCTATGACACGCCGGGCGTGAGCCATTGCGGGATTTATGTCGGTGATGGAAAAATGCTGCATTGCGGAGATCCCATCGGCTACGCAAATTTGAATACAAGCTACTGGCAATCTCATTTTTACGCCTATGGGCGTTTACCGTGACAGGAGGTTTTGAAATGGCAACTACCAAAAGCATGAAAATTCAGGCCGAGATTGATAAGGTCAAGGCCAAAATCAGTGAACAGCAGGCCCGGCTCAAGGAGCTGGAGCAGAAAAAGCTGGAGGCGGAAAACAGCGAGATCGTGGACATTGTGCGCGGTATGAGCATTTCCCTTACGGAGCTCCCGCTGCTGTTTGAAAAGCTGAAGGACGGAGGTACTTTGGGACAAAGTGTCCCGAAGTCCGAAGAAGAAAAGGAGGAAAACTGAATATGAAACACTTTCGTATGTTGGCGGCGGGGCTTTGCTCCGCCGTTCTTTTATGCGGCTTTGCAATCCCGGCCTATGCCTATTCGGACGGCGGGAATGAGGAACCGCCTGTTGTGGAAGAAACTCCGGCCCCGGAGCCAGCGCCTACCATTACCCCGGGCGAGGGCTTTTCGGAGGATGGAAACCTTGTGACCCGCGATCTGCTCTACGATGCCGCAACCAACAAACAGTTCATCACGGTGGAAACCAGCGGCGGCAACACCTTTTACATTGTCATTGACTATGACAAGCCTGTGGACGAGGACGGCGAACAGTATCACACCTACTTTTTGAACATGGTGGATGAAGCCGATCTGCTGGCTGCACTGGAGGCCGCTGGCGGAGAACTTCCGGCCTGCTCCTGCACAGAAAAATGTGCGCCCGGAGCCATCCATACGGATTGCGAGGTCTGCGCGGTCAACATGACCGAGTGTGCTGGCACAGCTCCCGAACCCGCTCCGGTGACGGAACCTGCGGAGGAGCCGGAACCCGAGCCCCAGCAGAAAAGTAATACCGGGACGCTTCTGCTGATCTTGGCAGTGGCTGTTCTGGGCGGCGGTGCAGGCTGGTACTTCAAAATCTACCGCCCGAAGCATGAAAAAGCTGCTGTACCCGAAGAGGATTACAGTGAGGAACTGGCTGATTATGACGATCCCGAGGACGATGGGCCGCCTCGGGACGAGGACGATACCGAAAGCGAGGATAATGAATGAGATTTACCAACAACCCCTATGAGGGATTTATGAAAGAAAAAAGCTACTTTAAGGGTGTGCCGCCCAGCCTGCCGCCGAAGGGCTCCCGTTGTGAAGGCTGCCCTTACTGGCGCGGGATCGGCTGCGTGTTCTGCTACCGGGAGCAGCTCAAACCACCGGGCAACGGGAGGTGATGCTGTGGGCCGAGAACTGACCCGGACAGAAAAAGCGGCAATCCGCAGGCTGGTGTCAAAATGGTGTGCCAACTATGACCGGGACTGCGGCTGCCTGCCGCTGGATTGCGAGTGCTATATGTTTGGGAAATGCTGGACGGGGGCTTATTGCCGCTACTTCCGCGAGGCTGTTCTGCCCCTTGATCCGGCGCTGGAGGCTGCGTTGCTGACAGATGGGCCAAGGCCGGATTTCAAGGCTTGCCCGGTATGTGGCAGAGCCGTGGCTCCTGATGGACGGCAAACCTATTGTTCGGCGTCCTGTGCAAAGGTGGCACACCGCAGACAGCAGCGGGAATATATGCGAAAAAAGCGGGGCTGATGTGTTGACAATTAGGACACCCCAAACCCGCCTGTGACAAGGCTTTTTAAGGCCCTTTTCTGCGGGAGGCGTATGTTTCTACGTCCGCCCCTGTTTCCGTGAGATGCTGTCAACATTTTAGCTGCCGGAGCTTTGGGACAAATTGTCCCAAAGTTCCGGCTTTTGTGGAAGGAGGTACTATGCCGAAATATTATCCGATCAATGAAGAAGCCGCAAAGCGGGCAAAAGATATGAACAGCTTTTCTGACTATCAGCCGGGCTCCGCTACGGCGGGCTACCGGGCAATGGTCGATGAAGCGTATGCAGCGGCGGAACGCCAGAAAGCCCGTGTCGATCCCATGTACCACGATAAGATTGACGCTCTGGTGGATCGCTATGCCCGGAAACTTGCTGAAAATCTGAATGAACGCAATGTGATTGATGCCCGGGTGCCCTCTATTCTGATCTCCGGGGGCGGCAACTTTCCTGTGACAAAAAAGCACAAGCAGAACGCCGCCCGGGATCGCAACTATGGAGAGTATGCGGAGATTTCAAAGCTGCTTGATAAAATCCGCTCTGTTGGAATGGGTGGGATCAGCGCGGATGACGATCTGGCCGTGGAAAAGCTGACAAAAAAGCTGGAGGGGCTGGAGTCCCTGCAGGCCACCATGAAGGCGGTCAATGCGTATTTTCGGAAACACAAAACGCTGGACGGCTGCCCGGAGCTTACGCCGGAGCAGGCCGAAAAGCTCAAAGCAGATATGGCGCAGTCATGGCACTTGGACAAAAGCAAGCCATACCCCGCCTATCTGCTTTCCAACAACAACGCCAACATCCGCCGTGTGCGCCAGCGCATTGAGGAACTGAGCAGCCGCTCCGAGTTTGCAGGCTGGACATTCCCCGGAGGCGAGGCAAAGATCAACGAGGCTGAAAATCGTTTGCAGCTTATTTTTGAGGAAAAGCCCGATGCCAATCAGCGGCAGGAACTGAAAAGCAACGGCTTTAAGTGGGCTCCCAGCCAAGGGGCATGGCAGCGGCAGCTTAACCAGAACGCCATCCGTGCTGCGGCCCGGATAGACTTTCTGCGGCCCGAGGACGGTACAAGCCCCTATCAGCTCCAGCCGTTTGTGAAAAGAGAAAACAAAGAAATGTCTCGATGATGGGAGGTGTACTATGGACAAAAATCAAGGCTACGCCATTTTGAAGGCGGTCATGCTGGAAAATGGACGAGGATTTGCATTGGGCGAACATCACACCGCGCCATCCCGCTATGTCACATGGGCCTGCTATGATGACAAGGACGGCCAGCGGCAGTATGAATGGGGTCACTATGGAAATGACCGCACCGCGATGGAACAGGATTTCACAGACCGGGTGCAGGACTATCAGCGTATTTATAACGTCGGGATCAGGCAGACCGAGGCTCCCGGTCTTTACAAGTATTATTCGACCCAGCGGCCTGTGGACATCGGGACATTCCCGAAGCCGCCTTATAACAAGCCGGATGAAATCTTCAATTACGATCAGCGCATCCCGGTGGAAAATGGCTCGTTCCTGACTTGGGGCTATCTTACCTATACCCGCCCGCTAACGGAAAAACAGGCATCCGACTATGAGCTGCGTCCTGCGCCTGATAATCCCGACAGGCCCCGTCCGATTGCCGAGCAGATGAAAAATGCGGCAAAGTTGGCGGAGGCAGATCGCGGCTCGGAGGCTCCGGCTCCCCAACGGAGGCAGCCTGACCGTGGCGATAGATAAGGAGGTGCGTATATGGAAAAGAAACGTGAACAGGAATTGTCTGTACTGGAGGTGCTGCGCCTGCACCGTGAATTTCATTTGCCGCACCCTGTTCCGGCAGACGAACAGGAAAAGCCGCTGGATAAGGTAAAGGAGCCGCCCCGCGCCTGCCGCAGCCGGGAGCGTGAGGAGCGATGACAAAAAAGCGCCGCCGTCCGATCCATCTTCATGTGATGGTGTCGGAGGCGGAGCAGGCCCTGATTCAAGAACGTATGGCGGAGGCTGGCATCCGTAATATGGGAGCCTATATGCGGAAAATGGCCCTGAGTGGGTATGTGCTTCATGTTGACCTTTCGCCTGTTCGTGAGCTGGTTTCGCTCCAGCGGCGCTGCTCCAACAATCTGAACCAAGTGGCAATTCAGGCCAACACCTACGGCGCAATTTATCCCGAAGAACTCGCAGCCTTACAGCGGGACTATGCCGCTTTGTGGGGGCCGCTGTCTGATCTCTTGAAACAGCTCTCCGCGCTGGTAGAGCTCTGATCCATCCGGGGAGTGGTTGATACCGCTCCCCGGCTTTTTCTACTTCGGGACAAAGTGTCCCAAAGTAAAAATACTGTTTGCCGGAAGGAGGGATTTTTACGGTGACCACCTACATCCGCCCTTATAAAACAGCGGCGGGAAAAAGTGCAATTCAAACGATGGAGGATCGTTTCACCTATGGCCTGAACCCGGAAAAGCTGGGAGCCGTATCTTCCTATCTCTGCGATCCGAACACGGCTCCCGCCGAGTTTCTTCTGGTAAAAAGTCAATGCCTTGCAGAGACAGGCCGGGCCGTGTCTCGCGGGGCCCTGTTCTTTCAGATCCGGCAGGCGTTCCTGCCCGGGGAGGTTACGGCGGAAGAAGCAAACCGTATCGGCTATGAAACGGCGATGCGCTGGACAAAGGGAAAGTATCAGTTCTTCGTCTGTACGCATACCGACAAGGCCCATATCCACAATCACATTTATTTCAATGCGACGGCCTTTGACCGCTCCCGGAAATTTCATAATTTCATTGGTTCGTCCTTTGCCCTGCGGCGGCTCTCTGACCGCGTGTGCATCGAACATGAATTGTCTGTTATCCAAAATCCGTGCCAGCACAGCAAGGGTCGTTTTCTCCACTATGGACAGTGGATCGGAGAAAAGCCACCCTCTGCCAAGCAGCGGGTGCGGCTGGCTGTTCTCGCCGCTTTGGAGAAAAAGCCCACGGACTTTGCCGACTTTCTTCGTCTCATGGAGGAGTCCGGCTTTGCGGTGAAACATGGGCGGGGCGGTGTCATCTCATTCCTTGCACCCGGGCAGGAAAAACCGACCCGGCTCCGGGCTTCTACACTTGGAGTTGGATTTGACCCGGAGGACATCAAGGCGGTAATTGCCGGGGAACGTCCACTCCCCGAACTGCCCGAGGAGCCCACGGTTCCGCCACGGCGAGTTAATCTCATCATCGACATTCAAGAGCGTATGGCCCAAGGCAAGGGCCCGGCCTATGAACGATGGGCCAAGGTCTACAACCTAAAACAAATGGCCGCCGCGCTCCAGTATTTGCAGGAGCATCATCTGACAGACTATGCGGCACTGACGGCCAGCACCGAGGCTGCGGTGGATCACTTTCACAAGCTGTCTGACGAGCTCCGCACAACGGAGGAGGCTCTTTCCAAAACCTCGGAGCTGATGGCTGCCACGGTGGACTATGCCAAGACTCGCCCGGTGTTTGATGGATACAAAGCTGCGCGGTACAGCAAAAAGTATCTGGCCCAGCACGAAGCGGAGCTTGCCACTTACCGGGCGGCAAAGGATACTATGAACACCATACTGAACGGCGCAAAACTCCCTAAGATTGAAATACTAAAAAAATCCCGCCGTGAGCTGGCGGGACAAAAGAAAGAGCTTTATGCAGAATACCGGGAAGCCCAGCGGCAAATGCGGGAGGCCGTGGCGGTAAAAGCGAACATTGATCATCTGCTCGGCATAACAGACGAGCGTGAAAATAAGGCCCAGGAACGATAGTGACGGGCCGCAGACTACGGTGCAGCGCACCGGGACTTTGGGACAATTTGTCCCGAAGTACAGCGGGTTTGGGGAGCTCCCCAACAAGCATTTTTGCGGGCCCTGCGCCCTGCAAAAATTTCGGAGTGTGGCCACACCCGAATTGCTTGCCAAAACGCGCAACCCGCAACATGGCGCAAAAAACGGAGGTTACGCTTTCTTTTACGTTTCCTCCGTTTCTTTCGATGCTTTCATTGCTTGGATTGTAGCTTCAACGATTTTCAATTCTCTTTCGTCCAAGGCGTTCAACATGGCATCAATCCGCTTTCTGCACTCGCTCCCGCTATTTTGGGACGGGTAAAAGTAGTGATCCACCGATATATCAAACATTGTGACCATCTGATAAAAGGTGTTGAGGCTTGGATGCTGGCCGTCATTTTCGTTATACATAATGGTACGCGGAGCGCGGTCAACAATATAGGCCAGTTGCTCCTGTGTCATGCCGCTGGCTTCTCTTGCACGCTTGATGGCGAGCCCTATATCGTGAAAATCAAAGCGTCTTTCATCTCGTTCTATCTTCATAACATCACCTGATATGATTTTACATTTCATGTGATATTATTTGAACGATTGTGTATTTCATACTACTGACTATTTAATTTCATATTCTTTTCTTCCCAAACTTGTATTGTTCGAGTCGAAGAACTATAATATACTCTATGGAGGTGCAGAATGGATTATATGACACTAAAAGAGGCCGCCGAAAAATGGGGCGTGACACCTCGTAGAGTAAATTACTATTGCGCTGCTGGGCGTATCCCCGGCGCTGTAAAGATGGCAACTATCTGGCTAATTCCAAAGGATGCGGAAAAGCCGATTGATGGTCGAACAAAACAAGGAAAGGCAGAAAAGTATGAGTAATATATTACTTCTTGAAGATGATCTAAGCCTGATCAACGGGCTTTCTTTTGCTTTCAAAAAGCAGAGATTTGAATTAAATATCGCCAGAACGCTCAAAGAAGCGGAGAAATTGTGGACAGACGGAAAATATGATTTGTTGGTGTTGGACATATCTCTGCCAGATGGGTCTGGCTTTGACTTTTGCAAAAGAGTTCGACTTACATCAAAGGTGCCAATTATTTTTCTGACGGCTTCGGATGAGGAAACAAGTATTATTATGGGGCTGGATATTGGAGGTGATGACTATATCACAAAACCGTTCAAACTGGGGGTTCTCGTTTCAAGGATTAACGCCTTACTTCGACGTGCAAATTCTTTTCAAGCAGCAGACACAGAATTGCAGTCGAATGGCATCAAGGTTCTTTTGCTGCAAGGACAGGTTTTCAAAAATGGGGTGCTGTTGGATTTGACTGCCGCGGAATACAAGCTACTGTGCTTGTTTATGCGAAACCCAAGCATGGTGCTGACAAAGGGACAAATTTTAGATAAGCTATGGGATTGCGACGGGAATTATATCGACAGTAGTACCCTTACGGTCTATATGCGTCGGCTTCGTATGAAGATCGAGGATAATCCAAGTGAACCACAAATGCTCCTGACTGTTCGAGGTATGGGATATAAATGGAATATTATCGGGTGAGGTGCAGAATGAAGATACTGGCAAATAAAGAAATCAAAAATCTATTTCTTTCGCTTTCACTGGTTTTTGGGGTTACATTTCTCTTAGCCGAGGTTTTTCTGTGGCTGTCATATCGCCGACTTTCTCTGTTATTGCTAATCCTTTTTCTATTGGCTGGCGGTGCTGTATGGGCAGTCTGCTTTGTATATTTTAATCGGCAAAATCAGATCATGGAGCAGGCGATATTACAAATCAATGCGTATCTTGATGGTGATCGCAATGCCCGTATTGAATGTGACAATGAGGGCGAATTGTACCGTCTGTTTCATTCCATCAATTCTTTAGCGGCAGTGTTAAATGCCCATGCAGATAACGAGTTGCGAGAGAAAGAGTTTTTGAAAAATACAATCTCCGACATTTCACACCAACTGAAAACACCACTGGCAGCTCTGAACATTTATAACGGACTGCTTCAGGACGAGGATATAGAAGTGTCCTCTGTGAAAGAATTTGCTAATCTGTCCGAGCAGGAGTTGGACCGTATTGAAGTGCTGGTGCAAAACCTTCTCAAAATCACAAAGTTGGACGCTGGTTCTATTGCATTTGAAAAGGAAATAGAAAATGTAGCGGATATGATGCAGGATTTGGAGCTACACTTTGCATATCGTGCCAAGCAGGAACAGAAAGAAATCGTATTATCTGGTGCAGATGATATTTCTCTTTTCTGTGACCGTGATTGGTTGGGCGAAGCGATTGGCAATATTGTAAAAAATGCACTTGACCATACAGGAAAGGGCGATACCATTTACATCAAATGGACGGCACTACCCTCCGCTGTTCAAATCACAATAAAGGATAACGGGTGCGGAATTCATCCAGAAGATTTACACCATATCTTCAAAAGGTTTTATCGCAGCCGTTTTTCAAAGGATACACAGGGGATCGGGCTTGGCCTGCCGTTGGCAAAAGCGATTATCGAAGCTCATGGAGGCCTAATAGAAGTGGAAAGTGAATTAGGAATTGGAACGAGTTTTATAATGAACTTCCCAATTCCTACAAAATTGTAGGCTGGTTGTAGGGCTACAGTAATATTAGGGTGCTATTCTTTCCATCGTAGACAGGAACGAAAGTTTACCCGTTTACGACAGCAAAATCATTGAGAAAGAGGTGTTTGCACGATGAACTTATTAGAAGTCAAAAATATTTGTAAAACCTATGGCAGCGGAGAAACCACAGTCAAGGCTTTGAAAGATGTTAGTTTTTCTGTTCCCAAAGGAGAATATGTGGCAATCGTTGGAGAATCCGGTTCTGGTAAAAGTACGTTGCTGAATATGATCGGCGCATTGGACACGCCTACGTCGGGTAAGGTATTGATTGACGGCAAGGATATTTTTTCTATGAACGACAAGAAGTTGACCGTCTTCCGTCGCAGAAATATCGGATTTATTTTTCAGGCGTTCAACCTTGTGCCAGAGCTTACGGTAGAGCAAAATATTATTTTTCCTGTACTGCTTGACTATCAGAAGCCGGACAAAAAATATCTGGAAGAACTGCTTACTGTTCTTAATCTGAAAGAACGCCGTAACCATTTGCCGAGCCAGTTATCCGGCGGCCAGCAGCAGAGAGTGGCGATTGGCCGCGCATTGATTACCCGTCCTTCTCTGATTCTGGCAGACGAGCCAACAGGAAATTTGGATTCACAAAACAGCAGTGAGGTCATAGCATTGCTCAAAGAAACATCGAAAAAATACGAGCAGACCATCATTATGATTACCCACAACCGCGGTATTGCGCAAACGGCAGACCGGGTATTACAGGTATCGGATGGCACTTTGACTGATTTTGGGAG
This sequence comes from Laedolimicola ammoniilytica, assembly GCF_025567165.1. Classification (NCBI taxonomy): domain Bacteria; kingdom Bacillati; phylum Bacillota; class Clostridia; order Lachnospirales; family Lachnospiraceae; genus Laedolimicola; species Laedolimicola ammoniilytica. Next base: position 13,687 of record NZ_JAOQKC010000029.1, on the reverse strand, counting down.
GTGCCGTGAATGAAAAGCTATCTTAGTCTTATTCCCATCTCCGCTAAAGTTCACCGCCGACAAAATCGTATGACGCTGCTTTGCATTGTATTTGCTGTGTTTATGGTAACAGCAGTATTCAGTATGGCAGAAATGGATTTTCGGATGGAACAGGCCCGATTGGTTGGTAAGCATGGAAGTTTCTCTATTGGAGACTTGCTCGGCAGTTCCATGGGGCAAACCCTTCTTTCTGTTGCGGTTGTTCTGTTCCTGCTGATTTTGATTGCAGGCGTTTTGATGATTTCCAGCAGTATGAACAGTAGCGTTGCCCAGAGAACTAAATTTTTTGGAATGATGCGTTGCATTGGTATGAGTAAGCAGCAGATTATTCGGTTTGTTCGTCTGGAGGCATTGAACTGGTGCAAAACGGCTGTACCCATCGGTCTTATTTTAGGGGTTGTTACAACATGGGGGCTATGTGCGGTACTACGCTTTGTGGTCAGAGAAGAATTTTCTGATATTCCCCTCTTTGGTATCAGTATTTTTGGCATTGTCTGCGGTATCTTTGTTGGACTGATTACTGTACTGATCGCCGCAAATGCTCCGGCGAAACATGCCGCGAAAGTATCTCCTATCACAGCGGTGTCTGGAAATGCAGACCACGGAAAAACAATGCATCATTGCCAGTATACAGGATTCGGAAAGATTGAAGCGCTTCTCGGTATCGACCATGCGGTCTCCGGGAAGAAAAATTTATTTCTGATGACAGGTTCTTTTGCACTTAGTATCATCTTATTTTTGAGTTTTTCCGTTATGATCGATTTTGTGGATTATTTGATACCTCAGTCAGCTGCCACATCAGATATTGATATTGCAAGTGATGACGGTAATGCGATTCCTCGGGAATTGCTTACATCCATCCGTGCAATGGATGGAGTGAGAGAGGTTTACGGGCGGCGTAGCGCGTTTGATGTTCCTGCCAGATTAAATAGCGATACCGGATTTTCCGGTACAACCGACATGATTTCTTATGATGATTTTGATTTACAATGTCTGAAAAAAGACAGTGCTTTGAAAAGGGGGAGTGATCTGTCCAAAGTTTTTGGGGACAGCAATTTTGTTTTGGCAACATCCGATCAGGACAGCACATGGAAAATCGGTGACACTGTTCAGATTGGGGATGAAACCCTTACCATAGCCGGACTGTTAAAAAACGACCCATTTAGTGAGAATGGATTGACAAATGGAAAGCTCACATTGATTACCTCTGATGAAACATTTGTCCGTTTGACAGGAGAGGAAGGTTATTCTCTTGTGCTGATACAAACAACGGGAGATGTTACGGACGAAAATGTTCAGGCAATCCAGAATTCCGTAGATCAAACATATAGCTTTCGAGACAAACGCGACGAGCGCACTACGGGAACTTATCTGGCTTTTGTTTTCTGTGTTTATGCGTTTTTGGCAATTATTGCACTGGTAACGGTAATGAACATTGTCAATAGCATTTCCATGAGTGTGTCTGCCAGAATGAAGCAATATGGAGCTATGCGGGCAGTAGGAATGGATGAACGGCAAATGACGAAAATGATTGCTTGTGAAGCATTCACCTATGCTGTTTTGGGGTGCGTTGTTGGTTGTGCTATTGGCTTGCCGCTTAGCAAATCGCTGTATGATTTCCTTATTGCAGGGCATTTTCCATCTGCTGTGTGGCAGTTCCCAATTATCTCTTTGGGCGTTATTCTTCTGTTTGTCTCGATTGCGGCAATCGCAGCTGTATATGCTCCGGCAAAACGAATTCGCAATATGTCGATTACTGCAACCATCAATGAATTATAGTTTCATATGTTAATCTGCCGCGCGACGGCAAAAGAAAAAAGCCGTCGCAGAGCAGACACATTTTCACGCGCCTATGAAACGGCGGCTTTGATTTTCAGAGCCGCCGTTTCTTTGCGTTTACACAAACCTATGACGACTTGCAGGGACACGGTAGCCGATTGGAGGTTAATTTACCGTGTCCTTCTTTTTGTTTCGCAGTATCCATGATCTGCACCAGCTAAAAAAAGCGTAGCCCCTCCATCGGAGCAGTCCGGCTTTGAATGTGAAATTAAACAGTACATAACCGATAATATATTTTCATGCGCTTGTGCGGCTTTGTGTCGCGCAGGCGCATTTTGCTTTCCAGACTTCGAGACAAAGTGTCCCGAGGTGCGGTGCCGTTCTCCGCCGTTACTCCATTTCGTTTCCGACCAACCCCGAACAAACTGAAATGGAGGATTTTACGATGACTACTATCAATCTGAAAGATTTTTATTATTGGTACACGCAGGATCAGCTTATCGAAGTTTCTGACGAGGTGGCCGAGGTATTCAAGGCCGATGCCCGCTATGAAATGGCCTACCAGCGGCGGCTCTCCCGGCACAAGGCGCAGTATTCTTTGGACTGCGATGACGGGATTGAATATTCCGCTTGCCTGCATGAGCCGACCTCGCAGGAGCTCCTTGAACGAATGGAAACCTTTCTTCGTCTGTGGAACGCTCTCAATTCTCTGCCGGAGATTCAGGGCCGCAGAATTGACGCACATATCATTCTTGGCAAGTCGATTAAGGAAATTGCCGAGGCCGAGGGCGTACATGAGGAGTCTATTCGCCAGTCGATCAAGCGTGGCCTTGAACGCATGAAAAAAACTTTTTGATTTTTTCATCTTAACCCACTTGGAATTGATGAAAAAATGTCTCGGTTTATGAGAGGAGGTTTTCTTCCTAACGCAAGGGAATAACGGCAACCCTGAGTAAGTTCGGGGAGCCAGACGGTGGGTGCGCGGTGACATTTCCAAAAAGAGATTGAGCGAACAACACCAACATCGTAAATGAGCCCGGCCATCCCAAGGCCATGATCCGGCGCTGAACAGGTTGGCTGCCTGTTCCTCCGGGCGTGTCGCTTTACTTGCGTTGAGAGCGCCGCACAGAAAATAAAGATTGTCTTTGGACAGGCCAAGTAAATATGTGCGGCGCTCTCTAATATTCAAAAACTATAATAAACCTCGAGACAAAGTGTCCCAAGGTGGAGTAAGGCAACAGGCCAGCATCCCAGTGGTGCTGGCCTGTTGCGTTTCCCTACCAAACAGAGGGAGGCGTTCTATCAATCTGCGAAGGAGGTTTACCGTGAAATTAACTACACAGGAACTTGAACAAATGAGAAGCGTTGACATTGGCGCGGTGGCTGCCGAGTCCCTGCCTGATGTGAGCGGTATGACCTTTGACAATGCGCTTTCCCGAAAGGAGCGCATCACTCGATTTTTGCAGACTGTCAAAAATCCATACTGCTTTTGCATCGGTGGTGTTGGCGTGAAAATTGAATTTGCTGAAAGCGGGCCATCTCTCCAAGATAAGCTGACGGATTTCCTGCTGCGGCAAAGAAGCGGGCTGTAACTTCGGTTACAGCTCGTTTTGCTTCTTCGAGACAAAGTGTCCCGAAGCGGAGGCATCCTTGTTGTCCTCCCCGGACAGAGTTATAATATAAGTGTAATGTGATAGGGAAGGAGGAACAATGGCACGAGCAAAAAACAGAGGGTATCAGCAGAGTTTCTCTCCCTCTTACACAATCCGCCGCTGGCGGCTGGGCATCTATATCCGGCTTTCAAAGGAAGATTTGAAAAAAGGAAAAGACGATAGCAACAGCGTAAAGAACCAGCGTGACCTACTGAACGATTTTTACCGATGCAACATTGACGAGTTTGAAAGCATCACGGAATATGTGGATGATGGTCATACTGGAACGGACGCCAACCGTGAAGATTTTCAACGGCTCTTGGCGGATGTCATGAGTGGTAAAATCAACTGCGTTATAGTAAAAGACCTGTCCCGCTTCGCACGAAATTATAGCGATGCCGGAAGTTTGATCGATAACCTGTTTGTTCAAATGGGTGTTCGCTTTATCAGCCTTGCTGAGAATGTGGACAGCTACAAGAACCCCGACAGCGTTTCAAATATCATCGTTCCCATTACAAACGTGATGAACGATAATTACTGCTATCAGACTTCCAAAAAGATCCGGCAGGTATTTGATTACAAGCGGCGCAACGGCCAGTATATCGGAGCATTTGCTCCTTACGGCTATGTAAAGCACCCAAAGGACAAGCACAGACTGATTGTTGATCCCGATGCTGCTGAAAATGTCAAACTCATTTTCACAATGCTTATTCAAGGGTCATCAAAACGTGCTATCGCGTTGTACCTGAACGAACACGGCGTACCGAGCCCCTCGGCTTACAAGGTACAAAAGGGCTTGCCTGTTTCGACAAGAGGGTATGACGATCCTATGTGGGGAGCCCGCATGATCCACTCCATTCTTACCAATCCGACCTACACCGGGGACTTAGCCCAAGGCCGGAGCCGGGTGAAAAGCTACAAGGTACACCAGATTGAAGCTGTTCCCCGCGAGGAATGGGTGGAAGTGGCTGGAACACATGAGGCCATTATCGACTATGAAACTTTCGATAAGGTACAGGCTCTCTTACAGCGTGATACCCGTACTTCCCCGAAAGGCCGTGAGGTACATTTATTCAGCGGCTTTCTGAAATGTGCCGATTGCGGGCGGGCCATTACCCGATGCGTTAGCAAGAACAACAATGTATATTATTCTTGCTCAACCTACAAGAACCGTTCCCGGACAGCCTGCACCATGCACTCAATCAAGCATGAACGGCTGGAGGCTGCTGTTCTGTTCGCCGTACAGCATCAGGTACATTTAGCTGTTTCCTACTCAGAAATCGTAACGCAGATCAATTCCGCTCCAATCAAAAAAAGCCAGTCTTACCGACTGGACGATCTGATAGCTGCAAAAGAGCGGGAACTGATAAAGATAACACGCTACAAGCAATCTCTTTATCAGGACTGGAAAGACGGTGAAATCACCCAGCAGGAATACCGGGATATGAAGGCTGACTATGAACGGCAGACTTCTGATATTTCCGCGGTGCTTACCCGGCTGAACGCTGAACGCGCAGAACTGGCAAACGGTGTGGACAATGAGCATCCTGCACTGGTAGCCTTTATGAAGTATCAGAACATTGAAGCCCTCAACCGTGAAATCTTGGTTGAGCTTGTGGACTATATCAAGGTCTATGAAAACGGCAATATCAGCGTGAAATTCAAATTTGCTGACGAGCTCCACAAGATTGCAGAGTACATTGAAATTAACACTACGGAAGATACCGCAGTAGCGGGCTAACCCCCGCTACAAACCCCTTTGACAGTGTGTTTTCCTAATAGGCGCTAATCATATTATATGCATAGGCAAAAAGTAGTGAGTAGTCCGTAAGGGCAACAAAATCCCCAGTAGTTGCAGCTACTGGGGATTTTTATTCCGTTTGGGCAAGGTGGCTTAATCCTTAGGCTGGTTGCCTTTACTCGTTATCTCCGTCCAACCATTTGCAAATGTAGTGGCAAACTACACCCGCCAAAACAGAGATAATAAAAGCAGTGAGTATATCTTCCGTATCGTCTTGTGAAAATTTTTCTGCTTTTCTCCCACTGGTGTTTCTGGCCATTTCCCTTGTCGATACAATTCCACGCATTGCTTTTTGTACTCATAACTGTATTTCATAAAAATCCCCCCAATACTGAGTGTCCAGTATTGGGGGTACATATCACTTGCCGGGGTCTATTTTTATCATCACACGGAACACCGGCGAATTTTTTTCGCGTCACATTCTCTGTAAGTGGAACCCGTCAGAACAAAGCACCTCTACGCTGTATAAAATCATTGAGATACCGCTGCTTTATCCTCTGGCCACGATCTTCTGAGCGCCGCATAGGAAATAAGGAAGTTTGCAAGCCAACCTGCCGGGACTGCAAGCCAAACAAAAGCAATGCCAAAACGCGGTGCACAAATCAAAGCAACAGACAAGCGGATTGCAAGGTTTACCATATTTGCAATAAGAAACGGCCGCATGATTCCAAGTCCGCGAAGAACTCCATCGGTTGCCATCTTGATACCCATGAAGATGAAAAAGTAACCAATCCACCTCATATAATCACCAGACACCTGATAGGCAAACGCCGTTCCGTCTTTTCCTAAGAACAGTGAGGAGATCTGCGTATGCAGCGCTTCAATGGTCACAAACGCAATGGCCGCAAAGCACAGATCCAGCACCAGTGCAACATGGTAGCCTTTTTTGATACGCTCAATTTTCTTTGCGCCAAGATTCTGGGATACAAACGGCGAAACTGCATTGCCGATGGATACGAAGATCAGCGAAAAAACATTTTCTACCCGCATCGTTGCCGCATACCCGGCAAGTGCCTGTGTGCCGAAGGGATTTACCACTGCCTGCACGATCATCATACCGATAGACACTGTGGACTGCTGCAAAACCGATGGTACCGCAATGCGAAGCATGGAATACAGCTCCTGCCGGTCGAACCTGCTAAAGGAGCTCTTGTATTGCCGCATCCGAGACAGAAAGATCAAAAACGAAAACACGGCAGAAATTCCTTGTGCGATCAAGGTCGCAAGGGCTACACCAAACACCCCCAGACCAAGACCAGCCACCATCCAGAGATCCATAAAAATATTCAGGATAGATGAGAATATCAGCAGTCCCAACGGAATTTTGGATTCACCGATGGAAGTGAACATGGTGGAAAGAATGTTGTACATGAATAGAAACGGGAACCCCACAAAGTAGACACGCAGATACAATACTGCTTCTTCCAATATATCGGCAGGGGTCTGTAATCCGCTCATCATGAAATGGGAAAAGCAAAAGCCAAAGACACCAAGGACAACGCTTAAGATCAAAAAGCTGATCAGGGACGTTGACACAATGGTTTTCATTTTACCATAATTTTTTGCACCAAAATAGCGGCTTACAAGCACACCTGCGCCCACACCAGCACCAAGCGCCACACAAATAAAAACATTGGTCAGTGCAGCACAAGCACCAACAGCCGCAAGTGCCGAGGATCCAACAAATTGACCAACTATTATGGAATCGGCCATATTGTATACTTGTTGAAAAAAGCTGCCAAGGATCATCGGCATCGCAAAAACAGTCAGCGCTTTAAGGGGTGGATCTGTGATTAAATATTCATCTTTCGACATGATTATATTCCTTCCCAAAATCGTTTATCGCAAATTTTATCGCAAGTCAAGAAATTAGTGCAACATTCAAACGGCATCTTTGCGATATGCAATTCACCGCTGTTGCATTAAAAAGTTGAATTGCTATAAATAACCAACAATCAATGTAACGATTGCTGCCAAAATCGCTTTACCCATATAATCACACTCCTTTGTCAAATTCTAAGTTGTAAGTTTCTTTACTATCATATCTTTAAAACTTGTTTTGCTTTCGCATTAACAAATTGGATAATTGGGCCTGAAATGATAACTGTAATAAGCGTGCATACACCAAACTTTCCGCCAAACAAAACACCTGTAACAACAACCAAAATATCCAATGCCATTCGGACAAATTTAATCTGCCAGTGATTTTTTTCTGCTAAAGCAAAAGTGACTGCCTCATAGGAGCCTCTACCAAGGGATGCCGACGCATATAGTCCTGTTCCGACAGCAAACAAAACCACTCCTAACAACATAATTAAAAAATTGATCCACTTATAGGTACTGTAAATATGGCAGTTAGCAAACAAATCTACACAGGTACTGTATACAATCTGGTACAACACAGTTCCTATATGAATCTGATTTTTATCATAAATGAGCGCAAACAAAATCATTCCCAATGCTACAACAAAAGATGCTGTGCCAATGCTTATGTGAAATGTTCTTGCAATCCCCTGCCACAGCACCGCAAGCGTAGCTCCGCCAAATCCAGCATACAGTGCAAGTGTAATTCCATAAGCCGCAATTATAGAACCTATTACAAGGATTGCCAATTTCTTTAGTGTTTTTTATTGTTATTTTTCATTGACTTTTAATTCAAGTACATCCGGACGGGCATAATGTCCGATTGCATCATGCTCCATTTTGCAGGCGGCAGGCAAATTCATATCAAGTTCTGCGTAAATGATAGTTTCTTTATCCCAGACAGGTTTTGTCAAATAATGCCCATATGGATCAATAATGCAGCTTCCTCCTCTGCACACAAGTCCTGGAAGTTCAGATACGATATTATACTCCTGCAGATCAGAAGGGTATGAACTGCGTCTGATAATCATATCAGCGTTGATAAAGAAACATTTTCCTTCGATTGCAATATGCTGAACTTTCATGCTAATAATTCACTCCTCGTATGATTTTCTTTAGGTTTAAATCATCTGAAATCTATATCACTGTATATCCGGCATTTAATAATACAGCTAATGATTTTTCAAAATCCGCATCTTTCACTAAAATATAATCTGTGTTGAATGTAGATACCGCAAAAATTCCGATTTCTCAGTTTCAAAAACTGAAATTGTTCAAGCTTTTCAAATACTAACGTCCTTAATTCTGTTCAATAATTGATTTATAGTAGTTACCAAAGTCAGCAAGTGAATTAACAATTGGAAGCATTTTTGTTCCGAGTTCCGTTAAGCCGTATTCAACTCTCGGTGGCTGCTCATGGTAATCGTGGCGATATGCCAGCCCATCACTCATCATTTGTCTTAAACTATCTGTCAAAACCTTTTGTGAAATACCATCTATACTTCGTTGTAGCTCATTGAATCTCCATGGGCGCTCTTTCAAGTTACGCAAAATCAGCAGTTTCCATTTTCCTCCGATAAGAGATACTGCTGTTGCAACTGGGCATTCCGGTAATTCTTCTTTTGCTCGCATAATTCTCACCTCCGAGTCTATTGTAACACATTCATTTTTGAGTGTACAGTTACAAAAAGGTGCGTACTTGTTTTTGTATGTGCCTTACACTATACTAATACCAAGCAATCGGAAACTACAAATTAACTATGGAGGTATTATCATGGTAAATTACACAAAAACAACTATTGGAAAGGAAAACCGAATTGAGCTGCATGAAAAGTTGTCTTTAACAGGTGCAGAAATCAGTTTAAACGAACTACCTGCAGGAGCAAATGTCCCATTTATTCATTCTCATAAAGAAAACGAAGAAATCTATGGAATTCTTTCAGGTAACGGCAAAGCCATAATTGATGGAGAAGAAATCAGCCTTTCAACTGGAGACTGGCTAAAAATCGCACCTGCTGCAAAGCGTCAGTTTTTTGCATCCGATATTTCTGGAATTACTTATATCTGCATTCAGGTAAAAGAAAATTCTCTGGAACATTTTACAGCAGAGGATGCTGTAATCGGCTAATTAAAAGTATTTATTTACAAAATGCACCGTTCACGATAAGCTAAGAACTGTGCATTTCTTTTTTGTTCAATATTACGTTTTCTCAATTTTTCAAACAAGAAGTTATCGTTCAAACGCCAAATATCTCGTTCCTTGAAAAGTCAGTTCTCCTGTATCTCCTTCTGCAAGCATTCCATATTCTATTCCAGACACCTGAAACTCCATTCTATCTCCGCTTTCCATCTGAAATGTCACATAATACATCGTATTTGTTGTAGTATAGAATCCATGTGCTCCACTCACATCACCTGCATTTGCATATTGATGATGTGTAATGTTTTCTCTCTTCGCAACAATAATAGCTGACACAGTTAATTTAGGTGACTGATTATTCTTATTCCACGTAACAAATCCCTGTCCCAAAGAAAAAATAATAATACCAATCACAATAATAAACACGATTGGAACTATAATACTCATCGGATCAAACATCCTCTATTCACCTCTCCTCATATAATCCAAGTTTCCAGTTCCACAAATTCCGATTGAGATTTCACCCGTTTTAAGAAATTTAACTGTTATATTTTGTTATCAAGTTCTCCGCAAACCATTGAAAACACTGAATTTGTCACAGGTGAGCTTTCCCTTATTGTTTCCCTTGTGTTATATCGCCCCACCAGTGTTTACGAACTCTGATAAGGGCAAATACAAGGGTGCAGGACATCCGGTGGATGTCCGCTTTGCGCCGACCGTAGCGACAACAGAAACCAAGAAAATCATATAAAATAGTATAACACAAAATAATAGTAGTTTTTTCATAAGATTTTTCTCCATATGAAAAACATATGTCCTGCCATTATAAAGAGTGTGTTAATATATATTTACCATGAAATCATAGAAAAATCGGAAATGCCACGCAAAGTAGCAGAAATAGTTGAAATGCAATCCCTGCTTGCTTGTAGTAAAAATTGCTCTTTTCTATACTAAAATTAATCATCACCATTGCTTTATGATGAATTAAATTGTTATAAGAATTATCATTTACAGAGGAGGTCACAAAACATGACATTTGCAGAAAAGTTAAAATCCTTACGCAAACAAGCAAGTATGTCACAGGAACAATTAGCAGAAAAGCTCGGTGTATCAAGACAGGCTGTCACAAAATGGGAAACAGACACCGGTATTCCCGACCTTGAAAATATTAAGTCCATTTCATCATTGTTTGATATTTCTATTGATGAATTGCTTTCTAATGAAAAAGCATCTCAAAAGAATTCAGAGCATCTCTTTGAAAGCGTAACAGAATATGATATTGATGAACCCAAGCGCTATGATATGAAATTCGGTGGAGCAAAGCGATTCGTATTATGCGGATACAAAGGTGAGAAAATTCGGATCCGTCTGGTATCTGATACGCTCCCCACACTACAGAATGATTTTAAAATCAAAATAGATGACATCAGAAAGCGAATTGATGTAGATGTAAAACGGATGAATGGCGTTACGGAAGCAACTGCTAAAGAGGCTGTCAGCATCTTTGTACAGATTCCTTCTCCATATATTGGTCAGATTGAATGTGCTGTTAATACGGAAACTGTGGAAATTCACTCCCTTAAATGTGACAGTATCGAGCTAGATGTAAAGACATCGCACGTTACCTTAGATGATGTTTCTGGTACAGTCGAAATAAACTGTAATCTTGACATGGAAGTATTATGCAATTCATTAAATGGTGAAGTTGATATCAACCAGATATCAGCAACATCAAGAATCCATATTCCTGAAAACAGTGTATTTACAGCAGTTACAAAAGGAATTGGAACAAACATTTTTTATGAGAAAAATGGACAACAGACAGATCGGTTTGATACATCGGATTCTGAAAATATCATTGAGCTGAATGGTATAAAAAGTGAACTTGTTATCTATACGGGCAAAGAAAGAGGTTAAACAATGAAAACAAATTTTGGCACCGCTCAGCTCTATTTTCACACATATGGATACAAAAAGGCTTCCGGAGAATTCCCCAGAAGCCTTGATTCAGACAAGCGCCAAACCTCGAAAATGCCATGCATTTCCTCGGTCGCGTCATTCGTTTAATGCCCGCATATTCAATAAAAAACAGCCCTTTTTGTGCAAGCACAAGGGGCTGTTTTTCATCGCCTATTCGGCGCTTATCTCATTGCTTTCGCGTAGATTACTCGACGATTGTAGCAACGCGTCCAGATCCTACTGTACGGCCACCCTCACGGCATCGGAATCGTGTCTTTTGCGGTATTCACCGTGCTTTTTGTGGTTAAAATCAGTGTTTTTCGCTATTTTAATAGCTGGTATTTTTATTTGCCTGAGTTTTTAGCACCGTTTTGGCACCGGAAAGGGGCTGATTACACTTACAAACTGGAACTTGATTGTTAAAAACTTGCAAAATATTTTTCTAATGAATCTACAAACTCACCAATATGAATTCCATCAATAAATGAGTAATGAGTCTGTACAGATATAGGCACCATTATCCTTACATCTTTTTCCCAATACTTTCCCCAGTCAAATAAAGGTGTGATATTATTTTTTAGCTGAATTTGTATGAGAAACATGTACATATTTTATTCGCAGCTAGGGGAACATTGGAAAATATCATTCCCAAGTGGGCCTGTGAAATAGGGTTCTTGTTTATTTGTAATCTTCTTAGCATTGACACAGTATTCTCTAAGGTTATCCATCATAGGAATATTCACCCTTTTGTCTGAATTCTCTGAGGGAACACCTTCCCTGTTTTATTTTAGTATCGTTTTGGATTTTCTCTCATAAAGATAAATTCTGCTACAGAGCGGTCATATGTTTTAATGTGTCCAAACAGCCAGTCAATCACATTCTTCTGTACAAGTTCACTGAACCGATCAGTTGGTCCTTCATAATCCTGAAGGTATTCATGCAGTTCCTGAATTGTCTTTTTAAACTCTTCATGTTTTTCATGATGGTTTTCACGCTCTGGATAACCGGATTTTTCCTGAAGCTTTTCCTCTTCTTTGAAATGGAAGTCAGTATATTCATCCAGATAATCCAGCATTTTGATTGCTTTTACTTTGCTGTCGCCATTTTGACAGGCAGTTACAAAGTTCTGGATACGGTCGATCAATTCTTTATGCTGGGTATCAATTGTTTCATTTCCTGTTACTAAATTGTCATCAAAGGTAATATTTAAATCGTAAGTCATAATCTGGTCTCCACTTCTTTTTATATGTTCTCTTGGGATTTTTTGTGTCTGTCAGTTCCACACCTGCATTTTCTGCTTAGTCTTCTACAGGAACAAAAACATCTTTTCCTAATCCACAGATCGGGCATACCCAGTCATCTGGAATATCCTCAAATGCAGTTCCTGGAGCGATACCTCCGTCTGGATCGCCTACTGCCGGATCATAAATATAGCCACATGGTTCACATTCATATTTTTTCATAGTTATTTTCTCCTTTTCAATGTTGATTCATTTTGTTAATAGATTCCTACTGAATTTTTCAATATTTTGTTGTTTTTTTATGTATGTCTGTATTATACATGATACTTTCTATTTTGTCAATAACAGTAATTGTTATTATTTTTATTTTGTGTATTTTAAATTCAATAATATCTGACTAAAATGTTACGAAAAAGACTGGTTCTACACTGTATGCAAGTATCAAGTTTTACGGGAATGAGAAAGACTACCCATATAATGCTGATATGTGCCAATTCCTTGCTTCCTTAAACGAGAGCCGGGAAAGTTATGAATCCTACTTTACGCCCAAGGAAATGTTTGACATCTGGAAAAAGCAAAAAGTCTCCGACTACTCTCCATTCCCGGTAACCAGGAAAACCTATCAGGAGCTGGATACCGTCACCAGATTGAAGTTGCGAAACGAGTATTTGGAGAAGCAATTTCAAGAAAAAAAGAGCGATAGCAAAAAAATTAGAGCCATTTTGGGTTATAGGACAAAACGTGTTGATGGCTAATCCCAGCCATCAAACGTTCTATCCATTTTATGCAAATCACTCCAAACAATTGCATCACCCCAGATAGAGAGACTCTTTTCCAATCGGTTCTTCTCATTCATCCTCTGATATATAGCTGCTATGCTCTGCTCTGTGGGCATCACTTTTACGATTTCAGATAATGGAAGTGGTTCTGGCGAGTGCATGTAGCACCACCAGTAAACCGCTTTTATTCTTCTTTCAATCGACAGACCTCTATGGTTTCTCAACATTTCTCTGAGTCTCGAATTAACGCTACCTTCAATTCGATTATTCGTAGATGGTACTGAAAAATCATCTTTCAATTCTTCATCAAGGTATGTAAAGAGTGTTCGTTCTCTAATTAACTTAAGCAGCTCTCTTTCTGCTTTCAGTAGCCGCTCATGTGTAGGCCTTTTCTTACCATTTTCATCAATCGTCATCTCTTCCAGAAATTTTTG
>NZ_JAOQKC010000028.1:39986-43824 GCF_025567165.1 Laedolimicola ammoniilytica | reverse complement strand
CAACAAAATGTGAAGCAGGGGCAGTCAATACGGCCTGCCCGGTCTGCGCAACTGATAAGAGTAAATGTACGGGCAAAGCACCAGAACCTCCGGCAGAAACATCGGAGCCGGAAAAAGAGAAGCCTGCCGGATTGAACCCGGCTGCGATAGTCCTTTTGCTGGCTCTGCTGGGAGGCGGTGGCGTATTTGCCTACTTGAAGCTCGTTAAGAATAAGCCTAAGACCAAGGGCAATGACAGTCTGGACGATTATGATTATGGAGAGGAAGATTCCGAGGAATGGGAAACCGAGGATGAGGAGTCGGAAGAACCGGATGCTGACGGGGGCAGCACAGAAGAAGATGATGAGGACAGTGTGAAATGACCCGTTTCACAGACAGTCCCTATGAACGCATGATGACACGCAGGCCGGAGGGCGGGAAGGAAACTTCCCGTCCTCCTTCTTTACCCCACAGCCACCCCTGCTATGGTTGCGGGAATTATGGAAGACCCTGCGTAGGTATCTGTCACCGGGAAATGTCCCGATGGCTCAAAGAGAGGAGGAACCATCATGGCTCAACATAAATTGGTAATTGCCGAAAAACCATCAGTTGCCCAGAGTTTGGCGGCGGTGATCGGCGCAACCGTCCGTAAGGACGGGTATCTGGAGGGCGACGGCTGGCGTGTCAGCTGGTGCGTGGGCCACCTGGCCGGTCTTGCGGATGCAGACAGCTATGACCCAAAGTATGCCAAGTGGCGATATGATGATCTGCCTATCCTGCCGGAACATTGGCAGATGGTGGTAGGAAAAGATAAGAAAAAGCAGTTTGATATTCTCAAAAAGCTGATGAATGCCCCGGATGTGACGGAAGTGGTAAATGCCTGTGATGCCGGACGCGAGGGCGAGATGATCTTCCGTAGCGTCTATGAGCTGGCAGGTTGCAAGAAGCCGATGAAAAGGCTCTGGATTTCTTCGATGGAAGACTCCGCCATAAGGGAAGGCTTTGCAAACCTGCGCCCCGGTGCGGACTATGACGGACTTCGAGATGCTGCCCTCTGCCGTGCCAAGGCCGACTGGCTGGTGGGGATCAATGCAACAAGGCTTTTTTCCGTGCTGTATCACCGTACCCTCAACATCGGGCGCGTGATGTCCCCAACACTGGCGCTCATTGTCCAGCGAGAAGCTGAGATCGACACCTTTCAGCCGGTTCCCTTTTATACCGTGGCGCTGGAGCTGCCCGGTCTTACCGTATCCGGGGAGCGCATGGCGAATAAGGCCGCTGCCGAGCAGCTGAAAGAAGCCTGTCAGGGTGCAAATGTCACAATCAAAAAGGTGGAGTGCAAGGAAAAGTCCGAAAAGCCGCCTGCCCTCTATGACCTGACTACCCTGCAAAGAGATGCCAACCGCCTGCTTGGATTTACAGCCCAGCAGACCCTGGACTATCTACAAAGCCTGTATGAAAAGAAGCTCTGCACCTATCCCCGTACTGACAGCCGCTATCTGACTGGTGATATGGCAGACAGCCTGCCGGTGCTGGTGAATCTGGTTGCCAATGCTATGCCATTTCGCAAAGGGATCGCCATTACCTGTGATCCGCAGACGGTCATCAACGACAAGAAAGTAACCGACCACCACGCAGTAATCCCTACCAGAAATCTCAAGGATGCAGACCTTTCTGCCCTTCCTGCGGGAGAAAAAGCAGTGCTGGATCTGGTGGCTCTGCGTCTGCTGTGTGCCGTGGCCCAGCCCCATATCTATTCGGAAACCGTTGTGATTGCAGCGTGTGCCGGTAGGGAGTTTACTGCCAAAGGAAAAACGGTGAAGCACCCCGGATGGAAAGCACTGGAGGACGCCTACCGTGCCAAAATGAAGGATGCAGAGCCGAAAAAAGAGGGCGCAGAGAAAGCCCTGCCGGAGCTGACCGAAGGACAGACCCTTTCGGTTGCTACTGCAATCGTCAAAGAAGGCAAAAGCAGTCCGCCCCAGCACTTTACGGAGGACACCCTATTGTCCGCGATGGAGACTGCCGGAAAAGAGGATATGCCGGAGGATGCCGAGCGAAAAGGTCTGGGGACACCGGCCACCCGTGCCGGTATTTTGGAAAAGCTGGTATCTGCCGGTTTTCTGGAACGAAAAAAGAGCAGGAAAACGGTGCAGCTTCTCCCTTCCCACGATGCAGTTTCCCTTATCACAGTGCTGCCGGAACAACTGCAATCGCCGCTTCTGACTGCCGAGTGGGAGTACCGCCTGGGAGAGATCGAGCGCGGGCAGCTTGCCCCGGAGGAATTTCTGGCCGGGATCAGCACCATGCTGAAAGATCTGGTGGGGACTTATCAGATCATCAAGGGAACTGAGTATCTGTTCACTCCACCCCGTGAGGTGGTGGGCAAATGCCCTCGCTGCGGCGGTGAAGTTGCAGAACTGCAAAAAGGCTTCTTTTGTCAGAATGATTCTTGCAAATTTGCAATCTGGAAAAACAACAAATGGTGGGCTGCCAAGAAAAAACAGCCGACCAAGGCTGTGGTGTCTGCGCTGCTGAACGATGGCTGTGTCCGTGTAACGGGGCTATATTCGGAGAAAACCGGCAAGACCTACGATGCCACTGTGGTTTTGGAGGACGATGGACAGTATGCCAATTTCAAGCTGGAATTTGACCAGCGGAAAGGAGGCAGCCGATGAAGCTCTCTTTAGTGGAACGGGAAACCATTCTCCTCTATAACCAGGCAGAACCAATGGCTGAGGTCTACACCCACGATCCCCATCTGATGGAGAAGCTGGAACTGCTGGCAAAAAAGCACCCTGACCAGATCACCCGAAAGGACGCCCATAACTTTACCGTCCCCAAGCGGTGTGTATCAGTCAGGGAGCCATACAGCGCAGAACGCCGCAAAGCTGCCAGTGAGCGTGCGAAAGCTGCCGGATACCAGCCCCCTGTGAGAAAGTCCGGCAGTTAAAGACACATGGCAGAGAATGTATTTGAAGCGGTCAAGCAGTCGGTCAGCACCAGAGAAGCGGCAGCGTTTTATGGGATCGAGGTCAAACGAAATGGTATGGCCTGCTGTCCTTTTCACGATGATAAGAACCCCAGCATGAAGGTAGACCAGCGGTTCCACTGCTTTGGCTGCGGTGAAGATGGGGATGTAATCGACTTTACCGCAAAGCTCTTTAACCTCTCCCCAAAAGAAGCGGCGGAGAAACTGGCACAGGACTTTGGCCTGATCTATGACAGTCAGGCCCCGCCCCGCAGGAGATATGTCCGGCAAAAAACCGAGGTACAGAAGTTTCGGGAGGATCGACAGCGCTGTTACCGTGTACTGTCCGATTACTACTATCTGTTGAAAAAATGGGAAGCCGACCGTTCTCCCAGGACACCGGAGGAAGAACCGCACCCCCGTTTTGTGGAAGCAATCCAGAAGAAAGCCTATGTAGAATACCTGCTGGACCTTTTCCTTTATGAAAGTGAAGAAGAACAAAAGGCATGGATTGCAGAACACACAGCAGAAATCACACACTTGGAAAGGAGATTGAAAATCATGGCTGAGAACAAACCCACCAACCGAGAACGGCTAAGGGAAATCACAGATGGCATCGAGCAGGGCATCAAAGAACTGTTTGAGAGTGAAAAGTATATGCGCTATCTGTCCGTCATGTCCCGCTTCCACCGCTATTCGGTAAACAACACCATGCTCATCTATATGCAGAAGCCGGACGCCACATTGGTAGCCGGATACAATAAGTGGAAAGACCAGTTTGAGCGTCATGTAAAAAAGGGCGAGCATGGCATTACCATCATTGCCCCGACACCGTATAAGAAGAAAATCGAGGAGCAGAAGCTGGACCCGGATACCAAGGCTCCGATT
>NZ_JAOQKC010000028.1:35980-39736 GCF_025567165.1 Laedolimicola ammoniilytica | reverse complement strand
TTGCCATTCGTCAGGGCATGAGCGAGGTGCAGACGGTTTCGGCCACGGTTCACGAGATTGCTCACAGCAAGCTCCACAATCAGAAAAAGATCCAGATTGCCAATGACGAGCAATATCAGGAGATCGAGCTGTTTGATAAACTTGGTCTGTTCTCCAACGGACGGATTGCTCGCGATAATCTGCCAGAGGGCGTTTATTGTTATGATCTGCGCGGTTCTGACTACGATCCTGGAGATCCGGTCTGTGTGGAAGAACGAGTGGTTGTAAACCATGCAGGCTCCGTTCTGCTGACAGAGCCGTTGGAACTGACGGAAGATGGACGCTTGATGCTGACCGAGGAAAAAGGGCTGAATTTTACCGGTGGCTTTTCTACCCTCTCCCAGTTTTTGCAGAAACAGAGGAAAGATCGTCACACGGAAGAAGTGGAGGCTGAAAGCATCTCCTATGCGGTCTGCAAGTATTTTGGCATCGAGACTGGAGAAAACAGCTTTGGCTATATTGCCAGTTGGAGTCAAGGCAAGGAGCTGAAAGAACTGAGAGCCAGTTTGGAGACCATCAACAAAACCTCCGGCACTTTGATCTCCGACATTGAGCGCCACTATAAGGAAATCTGCAAAGAGCGCGGAATCGACCCTCATGCAAAGGCAGAGCCGGAAACCGCCCCGATAGAGCAGCCAACCAGCAATCTGACTTACTATGTAGCAGAGTGCATGGAATTTCCAAACCTCGGAGAATACCACGATAACTTGTCTTTGGAGGAAGCAATCCGCATTTATCAGGAGATTCCGGCAGAACGAATGAACGGGATCAAGGGCATTGGTTTTGAGCTGAAAGACGGAAGCGACTATGAAGGACCTTTTCCGATTTTGACCGGCCAGACCATTGACCTGGACACCATCCAGGCAATCGACTATTACCGTGATAATCCTCTGGTGCAAAAAGCGGTAAAGGAACTGGCTGCGGCAATGCCGGAAATGGAAGTGCTGGGGGCGGATGCCAACCAGCAGGAGGCTTTGTTTCTGATTGACGATGCCACCTATCTTCATATCCAGTCCTGTGACAGCGGCTGGGACTATACCCTTTACGATGCCGCGTCCATGAAAGAGTTGGATGGTGGTCAGCTGGATATGCCGGAGATTTCCCACATGAAGGCAGTTCTCCAGATTTGTGATGACAACGATTTGGGCAGAGACTCGGTAAAATACGCACCGTTGTCCATGATTGAGACCTTGCAGGAAGCTGCCTACCAGCAGATGCAGGCAGAGGCCAGTCAGATGGCTGCTTCTTCTCAGCTGCCGGAAGTACAAGAGCAGGCGCTGGATGAATACCCTATGCCTGATGAGCAGGTATCCACACCGGATATGCAGGAATACGGCTACTTCTATGATGGGATGCTCCCTGTCACCAGAGAACGGGCGCTGGAACTGGATGCTGCCGGTTTGACCGTCTATGTGCTGCATGAGGACAATACGGAGAGCATGGTGTTTGACCCGCAGGAAATCATGGAGCATGGCGGTCTTTTCGGTGTGGACCGCGAGGAATGGGAGAAAAGCCCTCAGTTCCACGAAAAGGTCATGGAGCGTCAGGAACATCAGCAGGAACGAGAACAGGCATTTCTCTCCCAGAACAGAAACTGCTTTGCCATCTACCAGGTGAGCCGTAACGATCCGCAAAATGTGCGCTTTATGAATCTGGACTGGTTAGAGTCCCATGATGTTTCCGTAGACCGCAGCAATTATGACCTCATTTACACCGCTCCGCTGAGTGAGTCTGGCACTGTGCCGGAGCAGCTGGAAAAACTCTATCAGCAATTCAATCTGGAAAAACCCGTAGACTTTCACAGTCCCTCCATGAGCGTCAGCGACATCGTTGCGATCAAACAGGACGGTAAGGTATCCTGTCATTACTGCGACAGCGTTGGTTTTACCCAGATCCCCGGATTCCTGCCGGAAAATCCGCTGAAAAATGCGGAAATGGCCCTGGAGGACGATTATGGCATGATCGACGGTATCATCAACAATGGCGCAAAAGAGCCTACGGTGGCAGAGCTGGAACAGCAGGCCCGAAGCGGTCAGCCCATTTCCCTGATGGAGTTGGCAGCCGCCACCCATCGGGAGGAACGGGAAAAGAAAAAGTCCGTCATGGAGCAGCTGAAAGGCCAGCCCAAGACAGAACACAAAAAGACAGCACCAAAAAAGAGTGCGGAAAGGGAGATTTGATATGGGAAACTTTACTTTTGAGGAAATGAACCTGATGTGCATTTACAATACCGGCAGCCGCACCGGATTGATCGACAGCCTGCGTGAGATGCGCGGCGAGCTTTCGCCGGAGGAAACGGAACTGAGGGAGCTAACCGACAGCGCCCTTACGAAGCTCTGTGCGATGACCGATGAGGACTTTGCCCAGCTGGAGCTGTACCCGGATTTTGACCAGTAAACAGCATAACCGCAGGGATGGGGTGGCAATTTGCCACCCCACCTCTTTACCCCAAAACTGAAAGGAGGACAGAACACCATGCTAACCAAAGCTGAACTATATGCACAGATGGCGGACAAGGTGGCAACACAGCTCACGGGGAGCTGGCAGGAATGGGCAGGGTTTCTCACCACTGCTTCCCGTCTTTACAAGTACCCGTTCCATGAGCAGCTGATGATCTACGCCCAGCGACCGGACGCCACCGCCTGTGCAGAGTACGATTTGTGGAATGAAAAGATGGGCCGGTATGTAAGACGCGGCTCCAAGGGGATCGCTCTGGTGGACGATTCCGGAGACAGACCACGCCTGCGCTATGTCTTTGATATTTCCGACACCGGAACCCGTGAACATTCCCGCACTCCCTGGCTGTGGCAGCTGGAGGAGCGCCATCTGGATTCCGTGCAGGCCATGCTGGAGCGCACCTATGATGTTTCCGGTGATGACCTTGCCGGACAGCTCACGGAGGTAGCCGGAAAACTGGCCGAGGAATACTGGACGGAGCATCAGCAGGACTTCTTCTATATCGTTGACGGTTCCTTTTTGGAGGAATATGATGAGTATAACATCGGAGTGCAGTTCAAGGCAGCCGCCACCGTCAGCATCACTTACGCTTTGATGTCCCGCTGTGGACTGGAGCCGGAACGCTACTTCGACCACGAAGATTTCATGGCGATCTTTGATTTCAACACCCCGTCCACCATCGGGGCGCTGGGAACAGCGGTCAGTCAGATCAACCAGCAGGTGCTGCGGCAGATCGGCGTCACCGTCCGAAATGCAGAGCGCGAAGCCAACCAAGAAAGGAGCAAACAAGATGAACAATCCCATGACCTACATCCAGAACGGAGACTATCTGATTCCCGACCTGAAGCTGAGCCAGCAGCCGGAGAAACCTCTGGGCAAATACGGCAGGATGAGGAAAACCTACCTGAAGGAACACCGTCCCATCCTCTACAACCAGATGCTGCTGAGCGAGAAGCTGTACCAGCACCTTCTGGAGATCGACGAGACCGCCCAGAACAGACTGGAGCAGATGATGCCCCAGCTGGCGAAGGAAGCGGGAGCCACCGAGGAACTGAAAGCCAGCGATCCCATGAAGTGGGTGGGGCTGATGAACACCTGCAAAGCTCAGGCAGAGGAGATTCTGATGGCGGAGCTTATCAACAGCTGACCCTAAACCTGTTCCTCTCCGAAGCGGAACAGATCCAATCCATAGATGAAGCAGAGTATGTAGCGCATACATCCTCTGCTTTTTCTTTTGCCCAAAATGATATTGACCATGTG
>NZ_JAOQKC010000028.1:16244-35633 GCF_025567165.1 Laedolimicola ammoniilytica | reverse complement strand
CGGCAGGCTATGAACGCTCCCTCCTTTCAGAAAAGCTCTGGTATCTGTACCACGATTTCAGCGAGGAAGCCAGAGAAGCCGGATATTTGTCCTGCCTGTCAGAAATCAAAGGCAATGGTTTCCCGGAGGAGACCCGCCGCCTGATGGAGCAGCTGAGTGAACCGGCTTTCCGCCAGACCCTCAAGGAAGAATACGCTGCCTTCTGGACTGCCTATCAGCAGGACCGTGACCTGTTGCGTTTTCACTATCATAGACCGAGAGAGATCTGGGAGAACCTGAAGGACCTTGACCTGCCCCGCAGGACCTTTTCTTCAGAGCTTTCCCAAGTGCCAACCGTCCAGCACTTTATTACCGAGGATGAGATCGACGCCGCCATGACCGGCGGAAGCAGTTTCGCCGGAGGAAAAGGCCGTATCTATGCGTTCTTCATGGAAAACCATACGGATAAGGAAAAAGTGAGATTCCTCAAAGACGAGTATGGCATTGGCGGACGCTCTCATGCCCTGTCCGGCGCAACACACAGCGGCGAAGATCACGACGGGAAAGGGTTGCACTATAAAAAGCAGGACTGCCCGGATGTTCACTTGAACTGGGAAAAGGTTGCCAAGCGCATTACCTCTCTTGTCCAGAAAGGCCGTTATCTTACCGAACAGGAACAGGCGCAGTATGACAAAATCCAGGCTGAAAAGGAATTGGCAGAAGAAGATGCCATCCAAGCCCAGCAGCCGGAGGTGGAGGAAGAAACGCCAAAGCCTACCCTTCGGGAGCAGTTTGAGCAGTATAAGACTGTGGTGACTGCCGCCATTTCCGAGGATGCCGCATACCGCAATGCCTGCGGGCATTCTGACCGTGAAAATGCTGTCATCGAGGGCAATGCCGCTGTGCGCCGTGCGGTCCTTGGTTCTAAGGATATGGAGCTGATTCGCCTCTATTCGGATGTGCCGGAGTTCCGACAGCGACTGCACCGGGAAGTGATCGACGAAACCTATCCAAAGCTCCATGAACTTCTGCGCCCTCTTTCTCAGGAAGATATTGATACTGCCCTTTGTGCATGGAACGGCAATATCGAGAGTAAACACGCTGTCGTCCGTTATATGAAAGACCATGCAAGAGAGAAAGATACCGCTGCATGGCTGGCTCAGGAATACAGTGGCAGCAACATCCCGTTCGTTGTCCGTGCCGGAAGCCCGGAGGAAACGCAGCTGCCCTGGCCGAAGGTACAGCGCAGGCTTGCCCAGCTGATTCAGGAGGACCGGTTCTATACCGAAGAAGAACAGGACCGTTTTGACGACATCGACCCAATCGCCATCCGGGAAGCTCTGGAGGAAAGAGGGATCGTCAACGGCCAGGTGGCAGACCCGGAAAAACCGGACAATGATTCGTTTATCCAACAGGTGATGTCAGATGCCGAGCAGATCGCAGATGCCGAGACAGAGCAGACTTCCGAAGTTTCCATTTCCGATGAGGAATATGACGCAGTTCGCCGCCCAATTCCGCAAAGAACCTCCTATGACCCCGCCGCCCCGGTCTATGCCGTGGGCGATACCGTGTATATCGAGGATGACGCCTATCAGATCACCGAGCTGCGGGAGGACACCGTACAGCTTCTGCCCACCGGGATGGTATATCCCATCTACCGGGCAGAGCGCAAAGAACAGTTCGAGCAGCTGCTTCGGGCAGACCGCCGCAATGCTTACTATACCGAGTTTCTTCCCATTGACCCGGACAAGGCGGATCAGGACTTACGGGATGTATTGGCTCATGGACTGATGGATGAAGCGGATAAAAAGCAGATTTCCACGCTGCTGCAATCCGGCAGGAGCAACAGCGAGATCGCCTACTGGCTGAGCAGAGCCTATTCCGGTGAGATCGAGACACTGAATCTGGAGACTGGCGATATTGCCGATTACCGTACCACGGCACGGGGCATAGAACTGGAAGTCATGGATGCAGAGGAAAAGCGTCTGGCTATGCTGTATTTCCGCTGGGATGAGGTTGCACCTTTGCTGCGCGGGATGTATGCCCGTCAGCAGGACGGTTTTGGACAGGAACAGCCCCAACCGGCTACCGAATCCCCGACCTTCCATTCCGAGACCATGGCCGTCTATCCGGGCGATAAGAACAATCTGCCTTATGATGTGGTGGTGGAACGACTGCATATCGAGGAGCCGGAGCCACCAGCCCCTGTGACTGAGCCGGAGAAAACCTTTGAGGAAGTGTTGGATGAACACCCGGTTTCCATTCAGGTCAATGGCCAGTGGCAGACCTTTCCCAATGCCAAAGCTGCCGAGGAAGCATCTTATGAGGAATACAAGGCTAACCTGCGCCGCAATGCAAAAAACTTTCGCATTACCGATGAGCATTTGGGTGAAGGCGGTCCGAAAGCCAAGTTCCAGGCAAATATCAATGCCATTCGTTTGCTGAAAGAGCTGGAAGCTGCCGGACAGCAGGCAAGCCCGGAACAGCAGGAAGTCCTATCCCGCTATGTGGGCTGGGGCGGTCTTTCTGATGCCTTTGACCCGGAGAAACCGGCATGGGCTTCCGAGTATGCCCAGCTGAAAGAGCTGCTGACCCCGGAGGAATATGTCGCCGCCAGAAGCTCCACCCTCAACGCCCATTACACCAGCCCTACGGTCATTCAGGCCATCTATGAAGCGGTGGGCCGTATGGGATTTGAGACCGGAAATATTTTGGAGCCATCTATGGGTGTGGGCAATTTCTTCGGTATGCTGCCGGAGGAAATGAGAAACAGCCGTCTGTACGGCGTGGAGCTGGACCCGGTTTCCGGGCGCATCGCAAAGCAGCTCTATCCCAAGGCGGACATCACAGTAGGCGGCTTTGAGACCACCGATAGGCGTGACTTCTTTGACCTTGCTATCGGCAATGTACCTTTCGGTCAGTATCAGGTCAACGACAAAGCCTACAACAAGCTGAATTTCAGTATTCATAACTATTTTTTTGCCAAAGCACTGGATCAGGTGCGTCCCGGCGGAGTGGTAGCTTTTGTAACCTCCCGCTATACTATGGACGCCAAGGATTCCACCGTGCGCCGCTATCTTGCCCAGCGTGCTGAGCTGCTGGGAGCGATCCGTCTGCCGAATGACGCGTTCAAAAAGAATGCCGGTGCCGAGGTGGTATCGGACATCATCTTCCTCCAAAAGCGGGACCGCCTGCTGGACATTGCACCAGAGTGGACCCAGACCGGACAGACGCAGGACGGCTTTGCCATCAACCGGTATTTTATCGACCACCCGGAAATGGTGCTGGGCCGACAGGAACCGGAAAGCACCGCCCATGGCATGGACTACACCGTGAATCCCATTGAGGGGCTGGAGCTTGCCGATCAGCTGCATGATGCTGTGAAGTACATTCATGGCACTTATCAGGAGGCAGAACTGCCGGAGCTGGGCGAGGGCGAAACCATTGACACCTCCATTCCTGCTGACCCAAATGTGAAGAACTATTCCTATGCCATTGTAGACGGACAGGTGTACTACCGGGAAAACAGCCGCATGGTGCGCCCTGATCTCAACGCCACCGCCGAAGCCCGCGTGAAAGGTCTTGTGGGACTGCGTGATTGTGTGCAGGAACTGATCGACCTTCAGATGGATGCAGCGGTTCCAGACAGCACCATTCGGGAGAAGCAGGCGGAACTGAACCGGCTCTATGACAGCTTTTCTGCCAAATACGGTCTCATCAACGACCGTGCAAACCGGCTGGCTTATGCAGATGATTCTTCCTATTACCTGCTCTGTGCGCTGGAAGTCATCGACGAGGACGGAAAGCTGGAACGCAAGGCGGATATGTTCACCAAACGGACCATCAAGCCCCATCAGGCGGTGGCTGTGGTGGATACGGCAAGCGAAGCACTGGCGGTGTCTATCTCGGAAAAAGCCTGCGTGGATATGGGCTATATGAGCCAGCTTACCGGAAAAACCAAAGAAGAACTGGCCGGAGAACTGCAAGGCGTGATCTTTCGTGTACCGGGACAGCTGGAACAGGACGGATCGCCCCATTATGTGACTGCTGATGAATACCTTTCCGGCAATGTACGCCGCAAACTGCGCCAGGCGCAGCGGGCGGCACAGCAGGACCAGGTTTATGCAGTCAATGTGGAAGCCCTTACCGCCGCCCAGCCCAAAGACCTGGATGCGTCGGAGATCGAGGTGCGTCTGGGCGCTACCTGGATCGACAAAGAGTACATCCAGCAGTTTATGTACGAGACCTTCAACACCCCGTTTTATCTCCAGCGCAGTATCGAGGTCAACTATTCCTCCTTTACTGCTGAATGGCAGATCAAGGGGAAATCTTCCGTATCCTACAACGATGTAGCAGCTTACACCACCTATGGAACCAGCCGTGCCAATGCCTACAAGATTTTGGAGGACAGCCTGAACCTGCGGGATGTCCGTATCTATGACACCATAGAGGACGCAGACGGAAAAGAGCGCCGCGTGCTGAACGCCAAGGAGACCACCCTGGCTGCACAAAAACAGCAGGCTATCCGGGAAGCCTTTAAGGACTGGATCTGGAGAGATCCGGAGCGCCGCCAGACTCTGGTGCGCCAGTACAACGAAGAAATGAACTCTACCCGTCCCCGCGAGTATGATGGCAGCCATATCACTTTTGGCGGCATGAACCCGGCCATTACCCTGCGGGAACACCAGAAAAGCGCTATCGCCCATGTGCTGTATGGAGGAAATACCCTGTTGGCACATGAAGTAGGCGCAGGCAAAACTTTTGAGATGGTAGCTGCTGCGATGGAAGCCAAACGCCTGGGCTTGTGCCAGAAATCTCTCTTTGTGGTTCCCAACCACCTGACCGAGCAGTGGGCGTCGGAGTTTCTGCGCCTCTATCCTTCTGCCAACATCTTAGTCACCACCAAAAAGGACTTTGAGACCCATAACCGCAAAAAGTTCTGCGCCCGTATTGCGACCGGTGACTACGACGCCATCATCATGGGACACAGCCAGTTTGAGCGTATCCCCATCAGCCGGGAGCGTCAGGAACGGCTTCTCTATGAACAGATCGACGAGATCACTGAGGGAATTGCAGAGGTACAGGCCAGCGGCGGCGAGCGTTTTACCGTCAAGCAGCTGGAGCGTACCAGAAAGTCTCTGGAAGCCAGACTGGAAAAGCTGCAAGCCGAAGGGCGAAAAGACGATGTGGTAACCTTCGAGCAGCTGGGTGTGGACCGTTTGTTTGTGGACGAGGCCCACAACTATAAAAACCTGTTTCTATACACAAAAATGCGGAATGTGGCTGGTCTTTCCACATCGGACGCGCAGAAATCCTCCGATATGTTTGCCAAGTGCCGCTATATGGATGAGATCACCGGAAACCGTGGCGTGATTTTTGCCACCGGCACACCTGTCAGCAACTCCATGACCGAGCTTTACACCATGCAGCGTTACCTTCAGTATGAACGCCTGCAAGAGCTGAACATGACCCACTTCGACTGCTGGGCTTCCCGATTTGGAGAGACCGTCACAGCTTTGGAGCTGGCACCGGAGGGCTATACTTTAGTAGGACGATAAATAATGCGTTCCTAAATTGAAAATAGGTTATCAAAGTCGGTTTCAGAACTTCAAAAATTTTTTTGATTTTTTTGAAAAACAGTTCCGCTTTGTACCCCTATTTTCTCCTATTAGCAGAGGGAGTAATTCCTGTAATGCTAAATCAGATTACATAAAGAAAGGAGGATAAGAGAATGTCAAGGACTTCAAAGATTACAGCACTCTATGAGCGTTTATCAAGAGATGATGACCTCAATGGTGAATCAAATTCAATAACCAACCAAAAGAAATACTTGGAAGATTATGCTCGCAGAAATGGGTTCACGAATATTCGCCATTTTACTGACGATGGTTTTTCGGGTGTAAATTTCAATCGTCCGAGTTTTCAGGAGTTGATTAAGGAAGTAGAAGCAGGAAATGTCGCAACGATTATTGTTAAGGATATGAGCCGATTAGGGCGAAACTATCTGCAAGTCGGTTTTTATACGGAAGTTCTGTTCCCACAGAAAGATGTCCGTTTCCTTGCGATAAATAACAGTATCGACAGCAATAATGCTTCTGACAATGACTTTGCCCCATTTTTGAATATAATGAACGAATGGTACGCAAAAGACACAAGCAATAAAATCAAGGCTGTGTTTGACGCCCGTATGAAAGACGGAAAGCGTTGTAGCGGTTCAATTCCCTATGGATATAACCGATTAGCAACCGACAAACAAACGCTTGTCGTTGACCCTGTGGCTTCTGCGGTGGTAAAGCGTATCTTTTTGCTTGCCAACGAGGGCAAAAGTCCGAGAGCAATCGCTGAATTGCTTACCGAAGAAAAGGTTTTAATTCCGGCTGCACACGCAAAGGAATATCACCCCGAACAGTATAACGGAACAAAGTTTTCAGACCCGTATCTTTGGGGAATGTCAACCATAAGAGCGATTTTAAGCAGACAGGAATATCTCGGTCATACTGTTTTGCGTAAATCGGTCAGCACCAATTTCAAACTGCACAAAAGAAAGAATACCGATGAAGATGAACAGTATGTATTTTATAATACGCACGAGCCTATCATCTCGCAGGAACTTTGGGACAGCGTTCAGAAGCGAAAGAAACGAGCGAACAGGACAGCGGCAAGAGGAACGCATAGCAACCGTTTAAGCGGTTATCTGTACTGTGCGGATTGTGGCAGAAGAATGACCCTGCAAACGCATTACAGTAAAAAAGACCGTTCGGTGCAGTATTCTTACCGTTGCGGCGGATATGCAAGCAAAGTAAACTCCTGCTCTGCCCATTCAATTAGTGCTGATAATGTTGAAGCCTTGATATTATCGGCTGTCAAACGATTATCAAGATTTGTTCTGAATGACGAAGAAGACTTTGCAAAGGAACTTCAAGCACTTTGGAATGAAAAGCAGACAGAAAAGCCAAAGCACAATAAATCGGAATTGCACCGTTTTCAGAAGCGATACGATGAATTGTCTAAACTTATTCGTGGCTTGTATGAAAATCTTGTTTCGGGATTACTGCCCGAAAGACAGTATAAGCAACTGATGAAGCAGTACGATGACGAACAGGCTGAGCTGGAAACGAAGATTGAGGAAATGGAAAAGGAACTTACCGAAGAAAAAGTAAATGCTGTTGATATTAAGCATTTCATTTCTTTAATTCGCAAGTGCAAAGAGCCGACAGAAATTTCCGATTTGATGTTTGCTGAACTCATTGACAAGATTGTGGTTTATGAAGCAGAGGGTGTGGGAAAAGCAAGGACACAAAAGGTTGATATTTACTTCAACTATGTCGGGCAGGTCGATATTGCCTATACAGAAGAAGAACTTGCTGAAATAAAGGCACAGGAAGAACAGATTGAGATGGAACGCTTGGCAAAACAGCGTGAGCGTGAAAAAGCCTACCGAGAGAAGCGAAAGGCGAAAAAACTCGCTGAAAACGGTGGAGAAATCGTCAAGACAAAGATATGTCCTCACTGTCAAAAAGAGTTTGTGCCTACAAGTAACCGACAGATATTCTGTTCAAAAGATTGTTGCTATCAGGCAAGGCAGGACAAGACAAAAGCCGACAGAGAAGCTGAAAAAGGAAATCATTATTATCGTCAGCGTGTCTGTGCTGTGTGTGGCAGTACCTACTGGCCTACACACAGTCAGCAGAAATTCTGTTCCGAAGAATGTCAAAAGATAAACCATAACGAGAAGTCTTTGGAATTTTATCACAAGAAGCAGAAGGAGAAATCAGAATGCAAAGATTTATTACAGACGAAAGAACTGGTATCCAGTACGAACTCATCGGAGATTATTACTATCCCTGCTTGACGATAGAAAACGAAGAACCGCCTACGCTCACAAAATACGGAAGAATGAGGGAAAGATATTTGAGGGAGCATAGGAAAGTCTTATATTGCAATCTGCTTACAAGCGGAAAGTTATATGAACACCTTGCTGAAATTGATACTTCGGCGTGTAATATGGCGGAGTATCTGATAAAGGAAATGGCAAGAAAACAAGGTGTGACGGAACAACTGAAAGCGGAGGATATGATGAGATGGGTCGGATTGATGAATAATATCCGAGCCTGTGCAGATGAGATTGTATTGAACGATATTGTGTATTCCTAATAGCATACCAACCGAAAAGGAACTGCTGTCTTAACGGATGGCAGTTTTCTTTTTCGGCAAGTATTCAAGAAGTTATTAAGTCGTGAGTGTAATGGAAGTGGTAGAAAAGTATAACGCAAACAGGTATAAACCCCGTATCTGATATGCCATTCCCTTATATATGGTTGTAACTTTTGTATGAACGCTATTGACAAGAAAACTTGGTATGAGTATAATTAAGGTGTGCAAAGAAAACTTGGAACGGAGGTATTCTTATGAAAA
This sequence comes from Laedolimicola ammoniilytica, assembly GCF_025567165.1. NCBI lineage: Bacteria > Bacillati > Bacillota > Clostridia > Lachnospirales > Lachnospiraceae > Laedolimicola > Laedolimicola ammoniilytica. Next base: position 27,239 of record NZ_JAOQKC010000028.1, on the reverse strand, counting down.
AGGAAGAAATCTTAAACGCAAGTAGAAAAGAACATCAAAATAAAGACTTGGCTGAAATGGAAATGATATATCGAGCAGGAAGTCACGCAAGTAGAGTGGGGGCTTTGGTGTGTTGTCTGCTTTCTTTGCTATCTTCTATGCTTGCCCATACTATGATTTACAGTCCTTGGGTTATATATTTCAGTATTCTTGCGACACAATGGTTAGTTCGCTTTATCAAAATGAAACGAAGGAGTGATTTGCTATTGACCATTATGTTTTTCATTCTTTCCGTTTTGGCATTTGTTGGATTTGTTCGCCAAATTTTAGAGGTGAGCATATGAAAGAGCAATTACATTTGAAAAATCACTTAAAGGAAGTTCGTACAGCAGCAAATCTTTCTCAAACACAGCTTGCAGAAATGGTAGGAGTTTCAAGAAATACCATTAGTTCTATTGAAACTGGACAGTTCAACCCAACAGCAAAGTTGGCATTGATTTTATGTATTGCTTTAGACAAGAAATTTGAAGAACTGTTCTATTTTTAGGAGGTAATTATGGAGAACATTATGTTGTTGATTTTAGGAGTGTTCATATCTGTTATGGGAATTGTAAATATCAAAGGCAATATCAGTACAATTCATTCTTACAATAGGCGAAAAGTAAAAGAAGAAGATATACCAAAGTATGGAAAAGCCGTTGGAACAGGAACACTGATTATCGGAATATCTTTGGTGTTAGGTTTTATAGTTTCATTTTGGAGTGAAGAGATTATGGGATTTATTATTCTTCCAGCAGTTATTGTCGGATTAGGCTTTATGTTGTATGGACAAATTAAATACAATAAAGGGATTTTTTAAGCAAAGGAAACTTTGAATTTTCCGAATTTTTTAATACATTTTTGAACTGAAAAACTTGATTGAAACCGTTGGTTGACACATTTCCAAGCATAGGTGGTGGTAATGCAACTATAAAAAATGCTATGATTTTGTCAAAAGGAAAGGAGAACTGACAATGAATATAGCAGACAGAATACAATATTTACGAAAACAAAAAGGATATTCGCAGGAGGAACTTGCTGATAAGGTTGGTGTATCAAGACAGGCTGTATCAAAATGGGAAAGTGAACAAAGCACACCCGATTTAGAAAAAGTAATCGCTATGAGCGAACTTTTTGAAGTCACAACGGATTATATTCTTAAAGGAATAGAACCAGTATCAACAACGAATAGAAAGACTGTTAAGACGTTGTACTTAGGGTTTGTTTTAATATTTGCAACCATAGCAGGAATATGGTCTTTTGCTGCAAACCGATTTAATTATGATGAAATTATTATGATTATTTTAGCAGGCGGCGTAGTTGGTTTAGGAATGGCTCTAATTGTTCAGGTAATCGGCAGTATAGTTTCAAACAAGAAACAATAATAAAAGTGAAACTTTCAGTTTTACGCAGATAATCAACAATCTATTAGAACGCAGAAAACATCGTAGAAATACGGTGTTTTTTGTTGCCCCAAACCCTACAATTTCATACATAACCACAGGTTAGTACAAATACCTTGTGTGATTTTTAGAAAGGCTTAGAAAGGCAATTTTGCCCGATTTTCGCCCCGAGAAATGACAGAAACAAGGCTCTGAGTATCTTCCCTGTGGTTTTTTTGTTTTCAGACGGAAAGGAGGATTGATATGCCGAGAATGAGTAAGAAACGGAAACAAGAGTGGGCGTTGTTTCTGAATGAAAGAAATCGCATTACCTACAACGACCTTTGCAGAAAATGCAGTAATGACTGCAAGCAGAGTTTCCGCTGTATCGTGGTGTATTGCCCGAAGTATTTATCAAAAAGGAGAACGAAGAACAATGATGAAAATGGAAAATGAAATAAATGTAACTGTACCTCTTGAAGTTGTAAAGGCAAGTGAGATTGAACCGAAAGAAGTGAAATGGCTGTGGTATCCGTATATTCCGTTCGGCAAGGTTACGCTCTTGCAGGGCGATCCTGGCGATGGGAAAAGCAAGTTAATGCTTTCCATAGCCGCCCTGCTCTCAAAAGGAGAAGCCTTGCCCTTTACCGATGAAGAAGTTGAACCTATGACTATCATCTATCAGACAACGGAAGATGATGCAGACGATACGGTAGTACCCCGTTTTAATTCTGCCGGTGGGAACGGAGAAAACCTTATCTTCATCAAGGAAGATGAAAAATCTTTATCCTTTGGGGATAACCGTATTGCTGAAGCAATCGAAAAGTACCACGCAAAACTTTTAATTCTTGACCCGATGAGTTCCTATATCGGAGAGAACTGCTCAATGAACAATGCCAACGAAACACGAGCAGAGTTTAATCATCTGATAGCGGTTGCAAAGAATACTGGCTGTGCCATTGTGATTATCGCTCATATGAACAAGATGAGAGATACGAACCCACTTTATCGCACCAACGGTTCGATTGATATTGCGGGTGCTGCAAGAAGTATTCTTGCAATCACACGCACACCGAACAAAGAAGCTCCAGCGGAAAGATATATGGTGCAAGTGAAATCCAACCTTGCCCCGACAGGCTCGGCAATTCTCTTTGAGGTGGCAGAAAAGGGCGTGGACTTTATCTCTGAAATGGAAATGACAGCAGAAGAAGCGTTCCAGTCCCTTGCCCCTAAAATGGGCAGACCGAACGACAAGGAAATCAAGGCGAAAGAATTTCTTTTAGAAATGCTGAAAGACGGAGAAATGCTTTCTTCGGATTGTGAAGAAAGACTTGAAGCCGCAGGGTTCAAGAAATCGACCATCAAAAAGGCAAAGAAGAAAGCAGGCGTTATCTCACGAAAACGAGGCTTTCTGTGGTACTGGTCTTTGCCGATGGGCGATATACCGAGAGAATAAAAGCAGGCTGTCTGATGATTGGACAGCCTGTTTTTATGATTGAGGTATCAAAAGGAGGTCAAGGGGGAACTCCCTTGCCCACGACATCTTTGCAGACGAAGTCTGAAAGTGTCATAGTGGGTTACACACATTCAAAGAATGTTGTGTAATGGCTTCGCCTCCTGCTGAGAAAGGAGAGCAAAATGGCAAAAACCAACAAGGCAGATATGAGTTGTGCAAGGGTAAAACAATACACCGCTTCTGATGTGAGCAAGGCGGAAAGGCACAACGAACGCAAGAATGAAACTTACGAAAATATGAATGTGATTGTGGAGCGAATACCCTTTAATGTGCATTTCAAAAAAACGACTGCCCCGACCTATATGGAACAGTTAAAGCAGATGGAAACAGACGGGCAGGTGTCGCTTCGTGGGTTGAGGAAAGACGCAACGCTGTTTGATGAAATTGTGATTGATGTGAACGCGATGTACTTTGAGCGTAATGGTGGCTATGAATACGCAAAGCAGTTTTATGAAGAAGCCTATCATTTCATCGAAGAAAAATTCGGTGCTGACAATGTTATATCGGCAGTAATGCACGCTGATGAAATCAATATAGCAGCCAGTGAGGAACTTGGAAAAGAGGTTTACCATTATCATCTTCACGCTATGGTTCTGCCAGTGGTGGAGAAAGAAATCTTATGGAGTAAGCGTTGTAAAGACCCCGAACTGCGAGGAACAGTCAAGGAAGTTGTTAATCAGATTAGCCATTCAAAGAAATGGAAATCGGATATTCCGCTGGCCGATGAAAAAGGAAATCCGTTGCTAAGAAAGAACGGTAAGCCGATGTTCCGAGCGTCGTACAGCATACTGCAAGACGAATTGTTTAACTATATGACGGAACAAGGATTCAAAGGCTTTCAGCGTGGCGAATACGGAAGTACAGCAGAGCATTTAACTTCCCTGCAATATCAAATCCAACAGGACAAAGAGCGATTGGAGAGGTTGCAGAAGCGTATTCAGAAAGAGCAAGTTAAGTATGAGCCTGCCCGTCATATTTCCAAAACCTTAAATGAGATTGACAGTATGGGGCAGAAAACAATCACAGGTAAAATGGCAATCTCCAAAGAGGATTATTCTCAACTGACTGCCCTTGCCAAAGAGGGTATTACCAGTCGTGCGGAAATCAAAAAATTTGAGCAGAGTGCCACTTATTACCGACAGAAATATATGGACAGTGCAAACGCATTGGAACGAATGAAAACCAAATACAACGAACTGAAAGAAAAGTGCAGACCTTTTCTTGAAGCGTTAGAGCATTTCCCCGAAGTTGCCAAACTTTTTACCGAAAAAGTAAGGCAACTTTTTTCTTTGCGAGAAGCACAGTTACAAGCCGAAAAAGAAGCAAGGGAAAAAGCAAGACAGGAGCGTATCAAGGAACGCAGAAACAAGCGTGGTATGGAAAGATAACCATTTCCATTATACTCACGACTTAATGACTTCTTGATATGTTCTGATGAAACAGATGTATTTGTGGGGTGTTCCAAAGGGAATGCCCCACAGTCAATTTTGGAAAAGGAGAAACGGATTATATGAAAGAAAACACTTTATCTTATACAACACGAATAGGCAAAACAACTTTTATTGTCAATGTGAAGCAATCGGAAAGAGCAAAGAAGCCTTTGAATACGGTATTTCAAGAAATATGCAGACACGAGATGTTGGGAGATTTTTCAGCAGATAACTATTTGAATTTAGAAAATTTGCAAAAATCATCTTGACAAACTCGTTCCCGAAGGCACCGGCTACCGGGCAAGAACGAGATTCAGCAAGTTCTTTAATCTGCCGGAGCTGATGAACCTGTTCAAAGAAGTGGCCGACATTAAGACTGCCGACCAGCTGAATCTGCCCACCCCGGAGGTGGAATACCACAACATCGTGGCGCAGCCTACCGAACATCAGCAGGAAATGGTCAAGACCCTTTCGGAGCGTGCATCGCTGGTACACAGCGGAACCGTTGACCCGTCCCAGGACAATATGCTCAAGATTACCTCGGATGGCCGTAAGCTGGGCCTGGATCAGAGAATCGTCAACCAGATGCTGCCGGATGAACCTGGCACAAAGGTCAATCAATGCGTGGACAACATCATGCAGATCTGGCGGGATGGCAAAGCTGACAAGCTGACCCAGCTGGTGTTCTGCGACATTTCTACACCGCAGGCAAAAGCTCCTGCAAGCAAGGCGGCGAAAACGCTGGATAATCCACTGCTTCACGCATTGGAAGGCGCTGTGCCTCTGCCGGAGCAGGAACCGGTCTTTACGGTATATGACGATATTCGTCAGAAACTCATTGCTCAGGGAATGCCTGCCGACCAGATCGCTTTTATCCATGAAGCCAATACCGAAGTGCGGAAAAAGGAGTTGTTCTCTAAAGTCCGTACCGGTCAGGTGCGTGTCCTTTTGGGCAGCACCGCCAAGATGGGCGCAGGCACCAATGTGCAGGACCGTCTGGTGGCACTTCATGACCTGGACTGTCCGTGGAGACCGGGAGACCTTGCCCAGCGCAAGGGCCGTATCGAGCGCCAGGGCAACCAGAATCCTCTTGTCCATGTGTACCGCTATGTGACAGAAGGAACCTTTGACGCATACCTCTGGCAGACGGTGGAGAACAAGCAAAAATTCATCAGTCAGATCATGACTTCTAAATCGCCGGTGCGCTCCTGCGATGATGTGGATGAAACGGCGCTTTCCTTTGCCGAGATCAAAGCCCTGTGCGCCGGAGATCCCCGCATCAAGGAGCGTATGGATTTGGATGTGGAGGTATCCCGCCTGAAGCTGATGAAAGCCGATCACCAGAGCAAGCAGTATCGTCTGGAGGATCAGCTGCTCAAATACTTCCCGGAGGAGATTGAAAAGCACAAAGGTTTTATCAAGGGCTTTGAATCCGATCTGGAGGTTTTGGCAGCGCACCCGCACCCGGAGGACAGCTTTGTCGGTATGGAGATTCGTGGAGACCTGCTGACCGATAAGGAGAATGCCGGTGCAGCACTTCTGGATGCCTGCAAGGAGGTCAAAACCTCCGATCCGGTGCAGATTGGCAGCTACCGGGGCTATGCCATGTCCGTGGAATTTTCCGCATGGAAACAGGAATATACGCTCCTGCTGAAAGGCCAGATGACCCACAGGGCAACCCTTGGTACAGACCCTCGCGGAAACCTTACCCGTATCGACAATGCCCTCGCTCAGATGCCCCAGCGTCTGGAGGCGGCAAAGGCCCAGCTGGATAACCTCTATCAGCAGCAGGATGCCGCAAAGGAGGAAGTCGGAAAGCCATTCCTCTACGAAGAAGAACTGCGAAGCAAAAATGCCCGTCTGGTGGAGCTGGATACTTTGCTCAACATCGACGGAAAGGGACAGGCACACGCCGAGGCTGTTGTTGCCAAAAGCACACGGACTTCGGTGCTGGATAACCTAAAACGCCCGGTGACGCCCCGCAGTACAGACAAGAAACCAAAACAGCATGAGGAGGTGCGATAACATGAATACCAACGATCTGAATACGGCCCTTTATGAAAAGATGGCCACTGAGCAGGAAAAATACAGGGACTGGTTGAAAAGCCAGCCCCCGGAAGAAATCCTGCACCACACCTATGAATATACTGTCCGTGAGGATATTGTGATGGCGATGGAGGAACTGGAGCTTACCGACGCCCAGGCCCAGGCACTTTTGGAATCTTCTTCGCCGTTGGCGGATGTGTACCGCTATTTTGAAAAGCTGGAGACCAGTTACATGGATGTGATCCGGGACAGCATTGAGAACCGTGCCGACGATGTGTGCAGGGCTAAAGAGGAACTGCGAACAACACCGGTCTATCCCCATTCAGCTGTCTATGCGAGAGAACATGGGGAGCTGGAGCAGTACCGAGCTTCCAACAATGTAAATCGCCAATGCAAGGAGTCCATTGAAGCGGCGGTGCGGGAGCACTTCGACGGAATGTATCTTAGCCACGATGCGGCAAAGGGTGTGATCGAGACCTATGGCATGGAGCGTGTGTCTATGGTTCTGTCTAACACGGTCCAGCTTCAGGACTGGGATGGGCGCTACTCCCGACGCAACAAAGAATGGGCTAAGACCATTCCTAATGATAATCCTGAAACCGTCCGTTGTGGTTATGCCTTAAACAGCCACCCTGCTGTGCTGGATGGTTTTATTGATCTGGTGCGTGAAGAACAGCAGCGCAGCCGTACCCAGAGAGAAAAACTGGAACCGTCCCGTCCCTCAGTACGGGATAAGCTCAAACAGGAGCTGCCCGCCCATAAGTCTGCCTCCCCGAAAAAACGGGAGCCGGAGCGATAACCATGGCAAAGCGCAAGCGGGATGTGCCGGTTTTGTTTTGGGTGTCCGCAGAAGAACTGGAATTGATCCATCAAAAGATGCAGCAATACGGGACAGAGAATTTGAGCGCTTATCTGCGGAAAATGGCGCTGGATGGTTATGTGATCAAGCTGGAACTGCCGGAGCTGAAGGAGTTGGTCTCCCTGATGCGCCGAAGCAGCAACAACTTGAATCAGCTGACCCGCAAAGTGCATGAGACCGGGCGGGTTTATAATGCTGACTTGGAGGATATATCCCAGCGGCAGGAACAACTGTGGGAGGGTGTGAAGGAAATCCTTACCCAACTCTCCAAACTTTCATAACAGGGATAGATACTCCATTTGCGGAGGGAGGAACGGCGTTTCTTCGCCGCACCTTCCTCCGCTTTTTCTTTTTGTCTGTATCCTTGTCTTTTGCCTGTCCGTACCGGATAATATGAGTAGAATAAGAAGCGTAGCAAAGGAGTGAAAACAGATGCTGACCTTTGAAAAGGTGCTGGAGATTTTTGCGGATTACCTGACCGCAGACGAGACCATAGAAGTTTATATAAGCCGCCACGGATGTGTAAGAGTTGAATTTGACCAGGACTTTCACTATTGCTCTGGCGAGGTGTGCCATACTCCCAAGGAACTGTTCGACCTCTTAGCCGATGATTACCGGACTTATCTGGAGATTGAACTGACCAAAGGAAAACGGGAAGTGACGGAAGATGATGAGAGAGAAGCGGATGCCCTGTGCAAACGGCATCTGGAGCGTTGGAAGGAGGAACAGGAATGAAGATTTTGAAATGTCTGCTGATGATCGTAACTGCACCGGTCATTTTGGCGTTGACGCTTTTTGTCTGGCTCTGCACGGGGCTGATCTACATATCCGGTCTGGTGCTTGGTCTACTAAGCACGGTAATTGCTCTGCTTGGCGTGGCTGTGCTGATTACCTATTCCCCGCAGAATGGTGTGATTTTGCTGGTTATGGCATTTTTGATTAGCCCGATGGGGCTACCGCTGGCTGCAATCTGTCTGCTGGGCAAGGTGCAGAGTTTGAAATTTGCAATCCAGGATTGGGTGTATGGGTAAATGATGTGAATATAATTTGGAATGAAAAGAAGCAGGACAATGGGAGATGAGACCCAATGCCCTGCTTCTCTGTTTATTCGGAACGAACTGTAATATATTTTTGATGTTTACTTTTCGGTTTATCGGGAAGTGTCATTTTGAGTGTTCCATTGTTCAATAGCGGACGCAGATATTTTTGTGTAAAGTTTTTTGTGTTTTTGTATCCACAGTGTTCTGCGATTTCTAATTTTGAATGTGGTTCTATGCAAAATGCAAGGATTTTATCATGGGTTGCATCATGGGTTGCGTCATAGGTCTTATCATGGGTCGTTTCTATGATAGAAGGGCCATGATGGTAATTCACATTTTTCAAAATAACTCTGAAATCTGTCGCTGTTGAGGAAAATTCAGGCTTATATGCCGCTGTGTATCCAGGCAGCTTTTCGGTTTCACTGACGATTTTGCGCAGGCCACTTCCACGGCGTTCCATGTACTTCATGCGGTGGAACAGGTCAGCAATCACAGGGTTTCGTCGCATGGAACGGATACTGTAAATATCGTATTCCTGAATTGAGCCGCCGCCAAACATACCGCCCGGAGATGTGATTTCCACCCGATCATCAAACATATCAATATGGATTTCGCTGCCAAGCACAATATAATCACGATGGATAAGCGCATTGACAAGAGCCTCTGTCACAGCTCGTTCAGCATAATCCGGCTTGTCTACACGATACTGTGCCTCTTTGACAAAACGGACTTTGGAATTATTGCGAATAAATTCACTGCCGCTTTTCAGTAGATAAATCAGATTCCCTTCGTATTCCTTATCGTCCAGCGCATCATCAAAGATAGAGCCTTTTTCCAAGCCATTCCACCGGGTACAGAACATACGGGAGTTATAGACTGTGTGCTGATCGGTCATGAGCTTTCCGGCATTGGTCAAGAACCCATTTTTGTCAGCCAAACCGAAGGAGACATAATCGGATGGCTCAAAGCGGAGACCAGTCCGTTCCAGATAGGTTGCTTCCAGAAGTGTAAAGCTGTAATCCTTTTTTACCGCATCTGTTGTTAGGGTATCAAAGGACTGATTGGTTCCCTTTAAGATCAGTTCATTCACAATGTAATCCGGGGCAATTACGCTTTCATTTCCAACACGGATATATGCCTCCATCACGCCGTCTGCCTTGTAATAATATGGGGTGCTACGGCCGGGAGAAACCTCCAGAGCTAATAGATTTTTACCATCTTCCTGTAATGGTTTTAAGATAAACTGAGGTAATGGTGTGATACGTTCTTTGATTAAGCGGCTGATCGCTTCAGCATCCTTTTGAACATCGGACAAGCCGATAGGCTCCCGGTCATCGGAGACTCCGAAAAACAGAGTGCCGCCGATTCCATTGGAAAAGGCACTGACACTTTTTAACCAGCTTTTTGGCTTTTTTGTTTCGAGAGCAACTTTGAAATCACATTCGGTTGCTTCAGCAATGAGCTGTTCTATCATAGAAATCCCTCCTTTGAGGTTGTAGAATATTCTTTTTTATTATACCCAGCGGAGAAAGTTATTGCAACGATAGAAGCAAAGAGTTCAGCGAAAACAAAAATATTTATGAGAGGAGGGCCTTCTATTATGGCAACTACAAGAATCATGCCGCTTCATGTCGGCAAAGGCCGCACAGAGAGTCGGGCGATCAGTGACATCATCGACTATGTGGCCAATCCAAAGAAAACAGATAACGGCAGGCTCATTACCGGCTATGCGTGTGACAGCCGGACTGCGGATGCAGAGTTTCTTCTGGCAAAGAGGCAATACATTGCCGCTACCGGACGAGTGCGTGGTACAGATGATGTGATTGCCTATCATGTGCGCCAGTCCTTCCGCCCCGGTGAGATTACCCCGGAAGAAGCCAACCGTCTGGGCGTAGAATTTGCAAGGCGTTTTACTAAAGGAAATCATGCCTTTGTGGTCTGCACTCACATAGACAAGTCGCACATTCATAATCACATTATCTGGTCATCGGTCAGCTTAGAATATGACCGGAAGTTCCGCAATTTTTGGGGCAGTACCAAGGCGGTTCGTCGGCTAAGTGACACCATCTGTATTGAGAATGGACTGTCCATTGTAGAGAATCCGAAACTTTACGGAAAGAGCTATAACAAATGGCTGGGCGATCAGGCAAAGCCATCTCACCGAGAGCTGCTTCGTGTGGCGATTGACAACGCATTATCACAAAGTCCTGCTGACTTTGAAGAACTGCTGAAGCTGTTGCAAGAGTATGATTGTGAAGTCTCAAAGCGCGGAAAATCGTATCGACTGAAGCTCTCTGGTTGGGAGAAAGCCGCCCGCATGGACAGTCTGGGCGAAGGATATGGATTGGAAGATTTGCGGGCAGTTCTCTTAGGGAAGAAAGCACATACCCCGCGAAAGAAAACCGTCACACAGGCAGAGCCGCCGAAGGTCAATCTGCTGGTGGACATTCAGGCAAAATTGCAGGCTGGAAAAGGTGCTGGCTATGCTCGATGGGCTAAAGTTTTTAATCTGAAACAAATGGCGCAGACCATGAATTACCTGTCAGAGAACAATCTGCTGGAGTATGCGGTTTTGGAAGAAAAGGCTACGGCTGCCACGGCACATCACAATGAACTTTCGGCGCAGATCAAAGCGGCTGAAAAGCGCATGGCAGAGATCGCTGTTCTGCGTACTCACATCGTAAATTATGCCAAGACCCGTGAG
>NZ_JAOQKC010000028.1:12864-15994 GCF_025567165.1 Laedolimicola ammoniilytica | reverse complement strand
ATCGAGTGCTGAAAATGGAGGTAGAACAGGATGTTGAAAAAGAAAAAGACCACGGCCAGCGGTAAGCTGGTCCTGGTCAAAAGCGTTCGCAGGCACTGGACATCCGGGGGATGTCCGCTTAGTGCCGACCGGAGTGGAACGGAGACCGCGCAGCCACAGAATGAAATTCTGTGTTCAAAGGGGCTTGGGGGCGCTGCCCTCAACAAGCAAGCGGAGAGGAAAATCACAAAGGGATTTTCTTCTCTGCGGGCCTGTGTGTATTAACACAGGCATTGCTTGCCTCTTTTCTCCGAAAATGAAAAGAACCAGTGAGAGAATCGTTAAATTTCACTCACTGGCTCAATTCGTTTCAAATTTTTCGGACAACTCTGTCAGTTCCTTCACCGTTTCCTGGGTGTGATGCAGCAGGGTGTCACGCATTTCTGGCGGACAGCTGGAATAAAGCATTTTCATCTGATTGACACCCGCATCCTCCAGAGAAACATCTGGATTTATAAGTGTATCTAAAGAGATATGCAGGACCTTGGCCAATGCTCTCAAAATCAAATAAGAAGGATTCATTTTCCCCTTTTCGATATTGGCGATTTGCTTTACAGAAACATGGCTCAGATCAGAAAGCTCCTGCTGCGTCAGATCTTTATTCTTTCGGGCTTCCCGCATTTTCTGCCCTAAAGCAGTTAAATCATCAATCGGCATAATCATTCACCTCAATAATATTGTATCGTTCCGGTTTATATGATGGAATGACCTTATTATGCCTGAAAAACTGTACGATTATGCCGATTTTATAAAGCTGCGATTGGTGATAAACTTGTATTGTTCGAGACAAAGAACTATAATGTACTCTGTGGAGGTGCAGAATGGATTATATGACACTAAAAGAGGCCGCCGAAAAATGGGGCGTGACACCTCGTAGAGTAAATTACTATTGTGCAGCTGGGCGTATCCCCGGTGCTGTGAAGATGGCTGGTGTTTGGCTGATCCCAAAGAACACAGAAAAGCCGATTGACGGAAGGACAAAACAAGGGAAGGAGTTGCGCCATGAATAAAATCCTGATTATAGATGATGACAGAGAACTGTGTGCTTTGATTAAACGCAGCGTACAAGCAGAAAACATAGAAGCTGATTTTTGTAATACCGGAAAAGAGGGTTTACAAAAATTAAGAGAGCAGGAGTATCAGCTTGTGGTGCTGGATGTGATGATGCCTGGTATGGATGGCTTTGAAACGCTGGAAGAAATCCGCAAAGAGAACAGTCTGCCGATTTTGATGTTCACATCTAAAAATGACAGCATTTCTAAAGTACGGGGCTTACGGGCCGGCGCGGACGATTATCTTACAAAACCGTTTGATATGGATGAACTGATTGCCCGCATTGCGTCCCTCATTCGCCGCTACACCCGTTTTAATCATCAAGCCGGAGCTGTGCAAAAACTGGATTTTGATGGATTGCAGATTGACCTTGAAAATCGTTCTGTTACTACATCAAACGGCACTTTTGAACTGCCCCCAAAGGAATTTGATTTGCTCCTGTACTGTGCAAAACATCAAGGGAAAATTTTGACCAAACAGCAGATTTATGAGGAAGTATGGGGCGAAGAATATTTCTATGATGATAGTAACATTATGGCGATTATCAGCCGACTTCGTAAAAAATTAGAAGTCAATCCTTCAAGCCCAAAGTATATCCAAACGGTCAAAGGGATTGGCTACCGGTTTAATAAGGAGGTGTAGTCAGCATGGAAATTATCGTATTCTTGTCCATTGTGATTGCTGTTGTGGCTGTATTGACTTCCATCGTTCTCGTTCGGCGTGTAAAAAAACAAATAGCAGAAATGACCGATGTGCTGGTTGATGTGAAAAACGGAAATGGCAACCGGCGTATTCTATCTGCAACAAATGAACTGACAGCACCTCTTGCCTATGAAATCAATGAGATCGTTGTGGCCTATGAAAGCAGACTTTCAACTGTACGGCAGACAGAAGAAACCAACCGCCAGCTTATGACGAGCCTTTCCCATGATGTGCGAACGCCCCTTACTACTCTGATTGGGTATCTTGACGCTGCACACAAAGGGCTGGTCACAGGAAAAGACCGGGATGATTATATTGAAACCGCCCGCCGGAAAGCCCATGATCTGAAAGAATATATTGATGTACTCTTTGACTGGTTCAAGTTAAATTCTAACGAGTTTGCTTTGGAGATCCAGAGTGTTGAGGCCGCAGAGCTGACAAGAAATATCCTCATTGACTGGATACCGATTTTTGAGGATAAACAGGTTGAGTATGACATTGATATTCCCGAACAGCCTGTCCGGGTAAGATTGGATATGGACAGCTATATGAGGATTGTCAATAATCTCATTCAAAATGTAATCGCTCACAGCCATGCAGACAAAATCAAAATTGCCCTGTCAAAGAAGGAAAATAACATGGAGCTGCTGCTGGCGGATAATGGAGTGGGAATTGAGAAGGAAGATTTGAAACACATTTTTGAACGGCTCTATAAGTGTGACAAAGGACGGTCTGAAAAAGGAAGCGGTCTTGGTCTTTCTATTGTCCATCAGCTCGTAGAAAAGATGGATGGGAGTATAACAGTTGAAAGTTTGCCGGGAAAAGGGACTGAATTTATATTGCTTTTTCCTTTGGAGAGTTAAGCGGGTTCCCGTCTTTATGGCGGGAGCCTTACTTATTTTCAGAAGTCTTTTAGAAAATGGCATGGGAACCTTCTCAATCCCCAAACGGATTGAGAAGTAGCGGAATAGGATTTGCATTGCAATTCCTATTCCTTAATTGCAAGGTTAATGCAAGGTTGCGGCAAGGTTAATGCAAGGTTGGCATGATAGAATACCTTACAGAACAGGAGGTTTTGAATATGGATACAAATTATATCATTGAAACAAAAAATCTGACGAAGCAATACGGCTCACAAAAGAGTGTGGCTGACTTAAATATCCATGTGAAGCGTGGGAGAATTTACGGTCTGCTGGGCAGAAACGGAGCCGGAAAAACCACTACCATGAAAATGCTGTTGGGCTTAACGAAGCCGACTTCCGGGGAGGTCAAAATCTGGGGAAAGTCTTTGCAAGGGAATGAAAAGAAGCTGTTGCCCCGTATCGGAAGCCTGATT
>NZ_JAOQKC010000028.1:0-12614 GCF_025567165.1 Laedolimicola ammoniilytica | reverse complement strand
ATCCCATCGGTATTGCAGAAGTACGCTCCTTTATTCGGGAGCTTTGCGACGCAAGAGGAAAAACTATTTTGATTTCCAGTCACATTCTTTCGGAGATTTCTTTGCTGGCTGACGATATTGGAATTATCGACCACGGCGCGTTGCTGGAAGAAGAAAGCCTTGCTGAGCTGGAGCAAAAAAGCAGTAAGCATATCCGTTTTACGCTCTCTGATACTGCACAGGCGGCAAGAATTTTGGAACGCAATTTCCATGAAAACCATTTCTCCATACAGGACGACCACAATCTGCGCCTGCACAACCTTGATCTGCCTGTGGGGAAAATTGTAACTGCCTTTGTAGAAAATGGATTGGAGGTATCGGAGGCGCATACTTGTGAAGAAAGTCTTGAAGATTACTTCAAGCGTGTGACAGGGGGCGAAGGAATTGCTTAAACTAATCAAATGCGAATTTTTGAAATTGAAACGGAAGAAATTTATTCCGCTGATTATTCTGGCTGCTTTCCTGTTTCCAATCCCGCTGGCTTATCTGATGACAACGCCCTCTATGATGGAGCGATATACGGATCGGGCAGATGCTTTCGATGGACTATTTAACATGGTGTTGGGATATGGTATCCAGTTTTTACTGCCCTGCATTATCGGAGTGATTGCCGCTATTCTGTTTTTTATGGAACGCGACAACGATACATTCAAAAATCTGCGTACAATTCCCGTAACCAGCACGCAAATGGTACTTGCAAAGATTATTGTCCTTTTTATCTTTGGAATTGTTTTTTGCGTGGCTTCTACCATTGCAACAATTCTTTGCGGATTTGGAACATTAGAAGTTTATGGAATAGGCTATAAATTGTTTTTAGCGGTTGAAACAGGAATTTTCATTACGGCAGGAACACTCCCGTTGATTGTTCTTGTTGTCTTTTTCAGTAAGACCTATGTTTTTTCTATTTTGCTGTGCGTCTTTTACAGCGTTCTGAACATGAGTGCTACGGCATTGTTTGACACGCTGCCTAAAACCATGTTATGGCTTCTGCCCACGCCACTGACTACATTTTGGAGTGCAGGAGATATGGCGGCTCATGGAATAAAAATGGACTTGGAGCAAATGACAGGGCTAATTCCTTCAACATTTCAAGTTGTATTCATTCTTGGAATCATGGCATTGGTTTCGTTCTTACTGATTGACAAATTATATAAGCAGAGGGGGGAATAAACATG
This sequence comes from Laedolimicola ammoniilytica, assembly GCF_025567165.1. Taxonomy (NCBI): domain Bacteria; kingdom Bacillati; phylum Bacillota; class Clostridia; order Lachnospirales; family Lachnospiraceae; genus Laedolimicola; species Laedolimicola ammoniilytica. The sequence goes on along the minus strand of NZ_JAOQKC010000028.1, from coordinate 11,400 downwards.
GTTCGCATTGTAAAAACAGAATTTTATAAATTGAAAAGGTATCATATCCTTTGGACGAGCGTTGCACTCATGCTCCTATCCGTCCTGCTGACCTTGTTTACCTCTATGGCGAATGATGGTTCCGTTTGGGATTTTGCCTATCTTACAGAACAGGTCATCAAAAACAATATGTCCATGATTTTTCCGATGTGTATCAGCCTAATTGCTGGATATATGATTTCTCGTGAGCAGACGGATGACACATTGAAAAATATTCTGACTGTGCCGATCTCTTTTAAGAAACTGTTGACCGGAAAATTGATTGTGTGCGGCGTATTGTCTATTATTTTCGGGCTGATATGCAGTCTGTTTACAATCATAGCAGAAATGATTGTGGGATTTCCCGGCTTTGAGATTTCCTTAGCTCTAAAAGCAGCCTTGCAGATTACTGCGGTTAATTTCTTTTTATATCTTGCGGTTCTGCCGATTATCGCTCTTACTTGTCGGAGGGCAGGCAGCTTTTTAGTCGGTGTAATCATTGCTTTTGTCTATGGATATGGAGGGATGTTTGCCGCAGGAAATATGACATTAGCAAACCTTTATCCGATTACCGCAAGTCTTGGAATGGTAGGCTACCGTAGCTATGATACCGCAGTCAACTGGAATATCGGAACCTGTTCTTGCAGTCTTGCGCTTGCTGTCGTTATTTCTGCCATCTTGATTTTGTGCATGAAAGAACGAGAAGCAACCCAAACAAAGAAAAAGGCCAAAAAGGTAGCTCCAAAGAAAGGCTGGTGATGATTTTATGAAGAAAATAGTTTTAGCATTAACATTCGTCCTTGTGGGAAGTTTTATGCTTGCTGGCTGTTCAAAAGATGAAATTCTCAATCATTACAATAACATTGTTCAATCTGCGGGCTCCATAGAACTGACAGGGAAATCGTCACTGCAAGGGGAAAAAGAAAAAGGAATTGATGATTATACAGGGACTTATACGGCTGATTATGCGAACTTTTCAGGTACAGAGTATTTGTTCGGAGGAACTTCCATAAAGAGAGAAGCCGGTAAGGAGCTGTCCATTGATTGCACCTTGGAGATTCCGGAAGGTACTGCAAAAGTATTTTGGATTTCTGGATCTGATGAAGCAGTCACGTTGATTGAAGCAACCGGAACTTATAGTGACACAATTACACTTCCTGATGGTGGAAATTATATTGGCATTGAATGTGAGAATTTCACTGGAAACATTGAATTAAATATTGAATAATACTCTGCCGGACGACGGCAAAAGAAAAAAAGCCGTCGTAGAGCAGACAATTTGACACGCCCATATGAAACGGCGGCTTTGATTTTCAGAGCCGCCGTTTCTTTGCGTTTACACAATCCTATGACGACTTGCAGGGACACGGTAGCCGATTGGAGGTTATTTTGCCGTGTCCCGTTTGCTTTTTCAAAGCTCACATGATCTACATCAGTTAAAAAAAGCATTGCTCCTCCTCTGGGCAAGTATAATATTGCATCGGCATTATCGTTCCATGTAATTCAGTATAATAATGGCTGTTCTTGGCGCGCCAGTTTTCCCTCACGGAAATCTGGCGTTTTTTGTTGCCATTTTTTCGGAGATGACCCGGTTGTCTGCCGGTGCCGGTCTCCGCCTCCATTCGATTCACCCGTCAATCACCCGTGAATCGAAATGGAGGTACATAATGAAGAAAATTAACCTTCGGGAACTTTATCCTGATGTTTATACAACAGATTTTTTTGTAGATGTGACAGAGGAAGTAATGGAGACTATTCGAGCAGCTGAACGTGCGGAGACTGCGTATGAGCGAAAGATGTATCGTTATAAAGCACAGTATTCTCTGGATTGCGAGAATGGCATTGAAAATGCGGTACTGTTGAAGCCGCAGACACCGGAGATGGTTCTGGAGGAAAAACAGTTCCAGGAGCAGGTCTATGCCGCTGTGATGAAGCTGCCGGAGAAACAGGCAAAGCGAATTTATGCCCGATACTATCTGGGAATGGCGGTAAACGAAATTGCCGAAGTAGAAGGTGTAGACCCAAGCCGTGTCCGAGACAGTATCCGCCGTGGATTAAAGCAGCTTGTAAAATATTTTTGATAAAATTTCATTTGATGCGCCTGTTTTTTGCCTTTTTTGTCAGTGTTAATAAGAAGGACAAGTTTTCCTCCTTCATTCGTACATTGACAATCGAATAGACAGCACAAAACGCATGTCAAGAGCAGGCGGTTCTGCCGCCTGTTTTGCGATGGAATATTGCCTATTCTGGAAGGCGTCCTTCGTACATAATACTTAGTTCTCCATAGACCGCTCCCCAGTTTCGGATTGTGGAAGTCCACTTTTTGGTTGCTTCAAAGGTTGCCAGATACAGGGCTTTCAGTAGTGCTGTATCACTCGGAAATACACAAGCGGATGCCTTGTGCAAACGGTATCTGGAGCGTTGGAGGGAGGAATTGGAATGAAGATTTTGAAATGCCTGCTGATGATTGTAACTGCACCGGCCATTTTGGTGTTGACGATTTTTGTCTGGCTCTGCACGGGGCTAATCTATATATCCAGTCTGGTGCTTGGTCTGCTCAGCACGGTAATTGCTCTGCTTGGCGTGGCTGTGCTTATTACCCATTTCCCGCAGAATGGTGTGATTTTGCTGGTTATAGCTTTTTGATTAGCCCGATGGGATTGCCGCTTGCGGCGCTCTGGCTGTTGGGTAAGGTGCAGGATTTGAAATTTGCGATCCAGGATTGGATGTATGGGTAAATGATGTGAATAAATCTGGAATGAAAAGAAGCAGGACAATGGGAGATGAGACCCAGTGCCCTGCTTCTTGGTTATTTGGAATGAACGGTAGTGTATTTCTGGTTTTTGCTGATCACAGATGTATCATGTGCGGCATCATGTGCTGTATCATGTGCGGAAGCACCGCACATGTTGTAGTTTACATTTTTCAAGATGACTCTGAAATCTGTCGTTGTTGAGGAAAATTCGGGCTTATATGCCTCTGTGTATCCAGGCAGCTTTTCGGTTTCACTGACGATTTTGCGTAGGCCACTTCCACGGCGTTCCATGTACTTCATGCGGTGGAACAGGTCAGCAATATGGAATATAAAATAAGTTTGTTTTGGCTTTTCGGGTGTCTGACAAAACATGAAGTGTGAGTACCGTGCAAATAAATTGAAAGACAGTGTTGGATGAGGTATACTACGGAAGAAAATCAGGTCATAAAATCTTATTGTGCAATGGCGGGACCTTCTTGCGAGTAACGAAGATTTAGAAACACAACGGTTTCAGTTCTTCTAAAAACAGCGTCGCCACACGGGAGAACGGCTGGTCTTTTCTCCATATCAGACGCATGGGAGAGACAATAGTAGGTGTGATTGGGCGGAAACAAAGGATGCTGTCTGCGCTGGTGCTTACTAGCTTGTCAAATCCAAGCGCAAGTCCGATACCTTCACGGACGAGAATAGATGCATTAAAAATCAGATCATAGGTGGCAACAATATTTAGACGAGAATAATTTTTTTGAAGCCACTGCGGCATTTCGTTGGTTGCACCTTGTCTGGAGACAATAAGCGGAAGTCCCAGCAGATCTTCCAGTGCTATGGATTGTTTCGATACAAGGGGGTTGTCTTTTCGCATAAGCAAGCCCCAAGTATCTTTCACAGGAAGCTCCAGATACGAGTACTTGGACACATCAATATTTTGAACGACAAACGCAAAGTCAAGCAGACCTTTATCCAAGCGTTCGCATACGGTTTCAGCATTTCCACTGTATAAATGAAAATGAAGATTGGCATGTTTTTTCAGTAATTGTCCGGCAGTTTTGGCAAGCAGAGAGATGCCGTCGGATTCTGCACAGCCAAGATACAGGTCTCCGCCGTTAAACTGGTTCATAGAAGCAAATTCAGCAGTTGTCTGGTCTGCCATCTCAAGAATATCTAAAGCTCGTTTATAGAGAATTTCGCCTTCCGGAGTCAGATGGATATTGTAATTTCCCCGGATGAACAGTTTCTGACCAAGTTCCTCTTCCAACTCTTTTATTTGTTTTGACAGTGTAGGCTGTGTAACATGAAGTTTTTCAGCCGCTTTTGTCATGCTTCCTTCTCTGGCTGATGTGGCAAAATAGCGTAATACTCGTAATTCCAATTTGAAAGTCTCCCTTCTTTGATATCCTGATTGTACATCAAACGGATATTCCTTTCAAGAATAACCAGATATAAATTATAGCAATTTGATATTTACCTTGATGAAAATTATAATTAACTCAGTCAGAGCTGGACTCCAACTTAAGTTAATTTGCTCCGCGAGGATGTGCACAGATTCGACAAGGAAATATATCAGCATAGGCTTCCCCGAATCTGGTGTGCAAGACTCGTGAGCGAGTCTTGATTCAGCGAGGTGAAAATGAAATGGAACTGAACAAATTTTTGAAATACATGGAGAGTGGAGCTGAGATTGAGGCAGGTTCAGAGGCACATTTATGTATGCACAAGTTATCGCAGGAGGCAATACGGCTGACCACAGAGTTAAATGGAAGCTACCATACAAACGAAGAAATTGTTGAAATTATGTGTGAAATCACGGGAAGAAGGGTGGATGAAACATTTTCCCTGTTTCCGCCGTTTTATACAGATTGTGGAAAGAATTTGAAGATTGGGAAAAAAGTGTTCTTCAATGCGGGTGTCAAGATTCAGGATCAGGGCGGCGTCACAATCGATGACGGAGCATTGATTGGGCATAATGTGGTGATTGCTACGCTAGACCACAGTCTTAATCCAAAGCATCGGGGCAATCTGATTCCTGCACCAATCCATATAGGAAAAAATGTCTGGATAGGTGCCAATGCAACCATTTGTAAAGGTGTCACGATCGGAGATGGTGCAGTGATTGCTGCGGGTGCTGTCGTAACCAAGGATGTACCGGCATGTACTGTCTATGGGGGTGTACCTGCAAGATTTATCAAAAATATTCAGGAGAATGTGTAAATGAAGATAAAAACAGAGGAACTGGATTATATACTGCATCAAATAGAAAAAGTAAATGGAGGTAATGAGTAAAATGAAAAAAGTATTAGTTGCTTATTTTAGTGCCAGCGGAACAACCGCTCAGAAGGCAAAAGAAATTGCAAAGGCAGTCGGAAGTGATCTTTATGAAATCAGACCGGAAGTACCTTACACAAGCGATGATTTGGATTGGATGAATAAGAATTCCCGCAGTTCAGTGGAGATGAATGATAAGGCTTTTCGTCCGGCATTGGCAAATAAGGATGCGCATATTGAGGATTACGATGTGATCCTGTTAGGCTTCCCGATCTGGTGGTATGTTGCGCCAACCATCATCAACAGTTTTTTGGAAAGTTATGATTTTACCGGAAAGAAAATTGTACTGTTTGCTACATCTGGCGGTAGTGGGTTTGGAAAAACAGTGGATGGATTGAAAGCGTCTGTTTCGTCAGGGGCTGAAATCAAAGAGGGCTATCTTGTTAGGAGCAGCAGTGATGTTGATAAGATGAAGAAACTGCTTGAAAGTCTTTAATTCGAGAGGTGTCTTTATGAAGTATGCAAAACTTGGAAAGTCGGATTTAAATGTATCCCGCATCTGCATGGGATGTATGGGTTTTGGAAATGCGTCTATCGGACAGCACAGCTGGACATTAGATGAGGCGCAGACGAGAGAAATCATTAAGCATGGACTTGACCTTGGTATCAATTTTTATGATACGGCAATCGCATATCAGAATGGTACAAGCGAGCAGTATGTCGGAAAAGCACTTCGTGATTTTGCAAAGCGTGATGATTATGTGATTGCAACGAAATTCACACCGAGAACACAGGAAGAAATTGACGGCGGCGTGAGCGGACAGAAACATATAGAAAATTACTTGAATCAGAGTCTTAGCAATCTCGGTATGGACTATGTGGATCTTTATATCTATCATATGTGGGATTATCATACCCCTATGGAGGAAATCATGGATGGACTTAATAGGGTTGTGAAGGCTGGCAAAGCCAGATATATCGGTATATCCAACTGCTTTGCATGGCAGCTTGCCAAGGCAAATTACTATGCAAGAGAAAACGGAATGACAGAGTTTATTTCGATTCAGGGGCATTATAATCTGATTGCAAGAGAAGAAGAACGGGAAATGGCACCGTTCTGCTATTCGGAAAATATTGCAATGACGCCATACAGTTCACTTGCAGGCGGCAGACTCTCAAAGCGTCCGGGTGAGACATCAAAGCGTCTGGAAGAAGACGCATATGCAAAATTTAAGTATGATGCCACAGCAGAAGCGGATGCACGAATCATTGCCAGAGTAGCAGAGCTTGCGGATAAGAGGAATGTTTCCATGACGGAAATTTCGTTGGCGTGGCTATTGACAAAGGTTACTTCTCCAGTGGTGGGAGCAACAAAATTTTCTCATGCAGACGGGGCGGCAAAAGCTGTAGATTTGGAATTGACAGCGGATGAAATTTCCTATCTGGAGGAGATGTATGTTCCACATGCGCTGGTTGGTGTCATGGCGCAGAATGGGAAACAAAAAGCAGGAAATGTAGTGTAGAAAAGGAGATTTTTGATTATGGGAAAAATAGTACAGACAGCAGGCAGGGATGCACTTTCCGGATTTGCACCAGAATTTGCACATTTTAATGACGATGTGCTCTTTGGCGAGAATTGGAATAATGAGGATATTGATTTAAAGACGAGGAGCATCATTACAGTGGTTGCACTGATGTCTTCGGGTGTGACGGATTCCTCACTCAAATATCATCTGGAAAATGCAAAAAATTACGGAGTGACAAGAAAAGAGATCGCTGCGGTAATCACCCATGTGGCATTTTATGCAGGATGGCCAAAGGGCTGGGCTGTGTTTCATATGGCAAAGGAAGTATGGACGGACGAATTATCTGCAAAGGGAACTTCGGCTGAGGATGCGCGGCGGACAGATTTTAATCTGTGTAGCCGGACGGGGATATTATCAGGAATGGGGCAAGGATGCAACTCTCATGAAGCCGGGTGACTGCATCAATATTCCTGCCGGTGTAAAGCACTGGCATGGAGCAGCACCGGATTCATGGTTTAGCCATCTTGCCATTGAGGTTCCCGGCGAGAATGGCAGCAATGAATGGCTGGAAGCTTTAGATGATGAGCAATATGGAAAACTGAAATAGGACAACAGGTAGCAAATGCTATATATTGAAATATGACATATCTCTATGCGTTGACGAATATAGTAGCAGGGGTCAATCGTTCCACCTTCTATCTGCACTATGAAACGATGTCAGACTTGCTCTCGGAGAGTATCAGTCGTATGAACGAGCAATTTCATGCTTGCATGGAGAAAGATTCAGATGCCTTTTCTGCAAAGTTGCAGAATTGCCCGAGGGATGAATTATATCTAATTACGCCGGATTATTTAACACCTTACCTCAGCTACATTAAGAACAACAAGAGACTGTTCCGCACAGCAACAGAAAATGCGGCGGTGTTGGGGATGGATAAAAGCTATGATAGGATGTTCCGTCATGTGTTTACGCCGATTCTCGACCGCTACGGTGTACTACAGCAAGATCGACCTTATATCATGGCCTTTTATATTCGGGGACTGATGGCAATTATCTCAGAATGGCTCAAGAACGACTGCGCCGATTCCATTACGTATGTTACAGGTGTGATTCAGCAGTGTGTAAAAATGCCACAAAGCGAAACAACGAACGCTGTTTGACAACTTAGAATTTGTGAAATCTACATATTTGAAGAAGGAGCCTTCGCTTATGCGAACGCTCCTTTTCTGCACACCTTACTTTTTCAGCTTTAAGCCATCTCGGAATGCTTCGCCCACACGCTCGGTGACTTTATAATAGCCGTGGGTGTAGGGGTCAAATGCGATGGCGTTGACCTTAGACATATCAATTTTTCCATCCACCATAACGCTCTCATCGGCAGTGACATTGATCACCTTGCCGATGACGCCGCATCCGTATTCATTGTTCTGATACTCGATGAACCTGCACTCCAGGCAGAGCGGGAACTCGTTGATGACAGGGGCATCTATTGTTTCTGCTTTGCTGGCTGTCAGACCGCTGCGGGCAAATTTATCGGCAACTTTATTGCCGGACTCTACGCCGAAATAGTCTGCTTCCACTATGTGGGCAGCATCGGCAATGCTGACGGTGAATGCTCCCCGAGCCTTGATGTTCTGTACGGTCTTGTGTGTCTCGGCGAGGTTCAGAACAACGGAGTCCCGCTCCTGCATGGTGCCCCATGCGGCGTTCATGACATTGACGCTGCCGTCCTCGTTGTAAGTTGCAACCATCAGAACCGGCATGGGGAAAATGCCGTCGGTAATTTTCAGTTTTGTTCTCATGATAACTCCTCCTTGTGATCATATTGACAGGACTGTTCATCCTACTTATAATTATATCCACGCAAATTGTAAATTCAAGTACTAATAATTATGACAGGTACTATCTTAGGAGAAAGTGAATGATACAGAACTATATTGAGAACGCCAATTTCGAAGATACCGGCTTTGCCTACACGTTGTCGCTGATCTCCGGCAAGCACAAGATGGTCATTCTTTACTGCCTGATGGAGTTTGAGACGGTGCGATTCAATGAGTTGAAACGGTATCTGAAAACCATTTCCGACAAAACTCTCAGCACGAATCTCAAGAAGCTGGAAGCGGATAAACTGATCATCCGCACCGAGTATCCGCAGATCCCGCCGAAGGTGGAATATACGCTTTCGGAACGAGGAAAAACGCTGATGACTGTGCTGGATCAGCTCTGTGCCTGGGGCGAGGAGAATCGACTGACAGAGTGACAACTTCTAGATTGTATAATTTTGAAATTTGAAAAAGAGGAATCGTGTACGATTCTTTAGGTATTTATCTATGAGAAGAAAAGATCGAGAAGTAACAAATATTATTGAAATTCTGCAGATTATTGAAAAAGCGAAAGTCCTGCATCTTGCTTTGTTTGATGCTGATTATCCCTACATCGTTCCACTTCACTACGGATACGAATATACAAAGGGTATCTTGATTTTCTACATGCACTGCGCAAAAGAAGGGCATAAGCTGGATCTGATCAGAAGTAATCCAAACGTGTGCATTGAGGTAGAAAGTGATGTTGAGCTTATATCCGGCGGAGATGTAGCTTGCAAATACGGAGCATCATTTGCATCTGTGATTGGGCGTGGCCGTGCAGAATTAACAGAGAATGTGCAGGAGAAAATACGAGGCCTTTCGCTCTTTATGAAAAATCAGACGGGTCATGAATTCAATATCAATGAAGAGATGGCATCGACAGTAGAGGTCATCAAAGTTGTTATCTCAGAGTTCACAGCCAAATCAAGATCGAAAGCTTAACAGCATAGGTGTTATGTATGTACCGCTGTTTGCTGATATAATAACAGCAGAAAGGTGGTTAATGATTATGCCTATGGCGGTACTGAGCAATTTCCTGATTTATTGTGTTGTAAATGCCTTTACTCCAGGACGGGAAATATTCTGGCATTAAATACCGTAACAAACTATGGATATAAAAAAGGAAAGCCGCTGTTCTTTGGAATTTTTGCAGGCTACTATGTAGTACAAATCTTATGCGCAATTTTCGTATATGGGGTTAATTCTTTGCTTCCAAATGTAATGGAAGTGATGAAGTACATCGGAGCAGCCTATATCCTGTGGCTTGCGATTCATATTGCTTTCAGTAAGAAGACCTCAGAAAACACAGAGCAATCCGCATCGTTTCTGAAAGGCTTCATGCTGCAATTTGTCAATGTGAAGATCTATATGTTCGGAGTTACCGCACTAACGGGTTATGTTGTAGGATATATGTCCTCTTTTCCGGCTTTGCTGTTTTTTGAGCTGGTTATTGCAACAATCGGAACGATCGCAACCTGTACTTGGATTGGCTTGGGCGTATTGATTCAGAAATTTTATCTGCGGTATTTCCGTGTGATTAACATTATCCTTGCACTAACATTACTGGAGTGTATTTGGGGAATGTTAAGATAATGGAAAGAAGTTATGGCAAATAGCTTGTATGATTCGCAGGTGCAAGTGGCCGTAGAGATGTGGAGATACAATCCAAGAAAATTGTCCACGCGAAACATTGTAGATGAGCTTTCGCTGGCATTGGCATTGAGAGAAGATGCAGATGAACGGGTTGAAGAAGCAGTAGAAGAAATGTTGAATGAACTGTGGAGGAAGATAAAATGGCAGTATGGAGATTGCAGGTGAATACAGGAGGCACAAATGTTGCCGACTATTGCTTGAAAAATCATGTCGCAGCAGTGGGATGGAGCCTTCGTGAATTAACCCAGGCAGAACGTTCTGGGATACATACATTTTTGGATTACTGTAATCTGGCAAGAACTCAGTACAAATCATTCGACAGTGTGTGCCGCATGGTAGAGGATGTGAAAGAAAGAGACCTCCTATGGATGCGCTCAAGAAATGAAGGGAAATACTATATTGCGAGAGTTAAGGCGAACAGTACCTGGGTGTTTCGCGAAGATGCAGTACAGATGGATGCAGCGAATCAGTTGACCAATATAGACTGGTATCCAGCTACAGATAAGGCAGATGAAGAATCCGTTCCTGGTGCTGTGGCAACATCATTTATTATGGGTTCAACCATCCAGAGAATTAAGAAAAATGGAGTGGAAGCATACAGTCAGATGTTGTATAACCGTGTCCACGATTCAGCGCTGGATCTATTCAATTATCCTGATCCGGCTCTTTCATTATGTGAAAAGCATTTTTACAGCCTGCTCCAGCCGGAAGATGTTGAGGATTTACTTGCGCTGTGGCTGTATGATACGAAAGGCTATGTCTGCATCCCATCGACAAATAAAATTGCTACGCCAAAGTATGAGTGTGTTTTGGTTGACCCAAATGACCTGAACCGAAAGCATATTTACATTCAGGTAAAGAAGGGTGATGTTGATCTCAATACAGATGACTATTCCAGCCTGAATGGTGAAGTGTATTTGCTTACAACAGAAGGAAACGTTCAGAATGCACAGAAATATGCAAATGTGAAAGTAGCAGATCCAACGGTTATCTATGAATTTGCGATCAATCCGGATAAGTCTCATATCATTCCGGAGAATGTTTTATACTGGGTGAAGTTTCTGACAGAAATAGAAAATAATCGTATGAAGTTTTCTGCGTGTAAAGGAATCATGTTTGATACGAATATCTCGTATTCAGATACAAATGAATCCGAGATGATTCTCGGAAACAAAATAGCGGCATATGGAGATGCCAAACGGTATATCGACAGCTTTCGCAAAGATGACTATGCTCTTTTTTACTTTATAGGAAAGACCGCCTCCGGCGCTCTCTTGAACGAAAAAGGCCCGCGCGGAGGCGGGCATGAAAACGGGACGG
>NZ_JAOQKC010000027.1:0-46201 GCF_025567165.1 Laedolimicola ammoniilytica | reverse complement strand
CCCATGCGTCCGGTGGAATTTAGTCACGCACACTGAACTCCAGCGGTCTCTTTTTCATGCCCTGAAACTGAGTATTTTTTGAAAAGACAGATTCATTATAGCAGAAATCCTTTGTTTTATCACTATAAGTGGTTTTAAAAATTAGAATTTTAAATATGGGATGGAATTTACTGCTGCACTGGAATTTCGGATTTCAAGTCAGCTCTTTTCCTACGAGCTTTGGACATGGCTTTCTCGTACATTTCTTCGAGGGAGACGCGCTTATGGTTGTAGTAAAGTTCAAGGACGGACATAGTAGAGCCGCAGTCAGGACATTTTAAAGGGTCATATCCAAATGAAAGAGAGATAGCCTGACGCCAGCGGTTAAAACTACGATAAATGTGATGTTTTTCGCGAGAAATAGCACGATGAAGGTTTTTGTCAATCTTACGGTGTCTGGCATAAAGACCACCATAGCGGATCATTTTGAAATGCTTTTCCGGTATATGTTGAATTAACCGTTCAATAAAGGTAATGGCGGGAACGGTTTCGACGATATATTTATTATCTTCATGACGGTTGTAGTGAAAGGTAACCAAATCACCGTCATAAGAATCAATGCGGGAAGTAGCGATAACAGGTATGCCAAGGTAACGACCGATGTAATTAAGAACGGTTTTGGAATCGCAACTGTTGGGCTTGGCATAAACATAGAAACCATTGGGATGATCTTCATAACGTTTGGCCTTTATTTTTTTGAATGAATTTCCAAGCTTATGTTGCATCTCGTTGAGTAGGGCGGAAAGGAAAGAATTTCGGAGGAAAGAAGACAATGAAGCAAGGAACGATCGTCTAAGAAGAAAGGGCGAAGATTTTCATCAATGGTAAAAACACAATGACGGTGAGTAACGTGAATGAGTTTAAAAGCCATGGAAGTAGTACGTTCCATAGAGTACTTATTACCACAGGTAGGGCAAAGCGGCTGTGACAGCGGAAAGGGACAAACTTGAGATTGCCGCAATGCTTACAGCCATACATGGCACCGCCGAAGGCGGGGTCACCACAATGGATCATTTTGTCCTGCATAGAAAATTTACAGAGCAAAACCGTGCCGGGATTGTATTTTTGTGAATTGTGTGTTATAATAAATTATCTTATCTGTGTTAGAACTAACAAGGATTGTGAATGGGAGCGGCAAATATATGATTAAAAACAATATTGAAGTAGATGTAAAAGTAAAGTGCATAGAGAATGGAACAACCCAAGCACGGATTGCGGAAACAATCGGAACTACAGGTCAGTATGTTAATCGCATCATCAAAAAGCAGGACAGTGTTGTGAATAAGACCTTCGTGCAGATGTTGGAGGCTTTGGGTTATGATATTGAACTGACTTATGTGAAACGAGATTAAAATCAAAAATAACTATTTGGAAAGGAACACATTATGAGTGATTTGATACCTTATGGTGAACAATTTAAAAAAATTGTTGATATTATTGAGTCTGCTAAAGAACGTGCATACCGCAAAGTGAATGAGGAACTGATTTTAATGTACCGTGATATAGGCGAATATATTAGCGTGCAGTCGGAAAATGCTGAATATGGTGATGCATTTGTGCAGAAACTGGCTGATTTCTTTGCAACGAATTATCCTGAACTGAAAGGATTTAATCGTCGTGGACTTTACAGAATGAAGCAGTTTTATGAACTTTACAAAGACAATGAAAAAGTGTCACCACTGGTGACACAATTGAGCTGGACGAATCATCTCAAAATCATGTCTGCGTGTAAGAGTATGGACGAACGTATTTTTTACATGAATATGTGTATTAAAGAGCGTCTTTCAAAAAGAGAATTGGAACGTCAGATTGACAGTGGATACTATGAAAGATATATGTTGTCACAAAAACCACTGACCCCTGCCATTGAAGAATCCAGAAGAGCAACAGGCAATGTTTTTCTTGATAATTATGTGCTTGATTTTCTTGATGTGCCGGAAACAGTATCTGAACGGGATTTGCAGAAGTCTATTATTCGAAACCTAAAGGATTTCATTCTTGAGATTGGCAAGGACTTCACTTTCATCGGTGAGGAGTATCGTGTACAGGTCGGAAAACACGATTATTATATCGATTTGCTGTTCTACCACAGAGGTCTTTCATGCCTTGTGGCTTTTGAACTGAAAATTGGAGAATTCAAACCAGAGTATATTGGCAAGATAAATCTTTATCTTGAAGCTCTTGACCGTGAAGTCAAAAAAGACAATGAAAATCCGAGCGTTGGTGTTATTCTCTGTGCAAGCAAGGACGATGAGGTTGTAGAATTTGCTCTCAGTCGTAGTTTATCACCAACGATGGTTTCTGAATATAATCTGAAATTGATTGACAAGAAACTGTTGCAGAAAAAATTGAAGGAATACATCGAATTAGCCGGAACGGTTTCTGAAGAAGAATAAAGTGGCACTCACTAATTAAATCAAGGAGCATATGAGCATGGAATATACAAGTAATGAAAAACAAATTCTCTCACTCATGGAGAGAACAGATTTTAAGAATATATCAAAAAGTGATGTGATTAGTTTTGCATCAAAACTCGGAGAATTGCGTCCCGAAGTGGCAAAGGAAGTTCTCGCACAGTTTCCTGAATTTGTTGGGTTGATGAAAACAACATTAACAGAATACAAAGGAATGCTTGACTCAATTGTTGAAAGTGATGATGATAGCATCAAGGAGTACTATGGTGTTGCTAATAAGGAAATGGATAGTGCAGCAGATAGTAGAAAGCAGTTTTATGATTTTGTTAAGCAAGTACAAGCTGACTGTAGCAAACTCTTAGATAATCCTAACCTTTCACCAGAAATGATTATGGAAATTTTAAACAGAGAGTCTGAATTAGTAAAGATGGCTAATGAGAAAGATAGTGAAATCAGAGAACAAGAAAAAGAAATCGAAGATAAGGTAAACAAAAAAGATACCGAAAAAGGAGAATTTAACTGGAAACTTGTGGGTGGAATCAGCATGGCTGTTTTAACCGTGGCAGGAATCAGTGCAAGTGTTCTTGGAGGTAAATTTGATTTTAATTTACCAAAGAAGGGTTGATGGAAGGTGTTTTAATGGACTTGTTATTAAATGACATTCTTCATTTATCACAAGAAGAAATTAAGAATAGTAAAATAGAATTTAATATGCAAGTTGGAAGTGGAGGACAACCATTTCTCGATAGATGGTTGAAACACTCGGAAGGAGAAAAAGCAAACGGTACATGCAAGGATTGTTCATATTAGGGTTGGTATGGAAAGCAGAGAAACGTCTATCCTGGACAATGGGTTTTTAGTTTTGCAAGAATGCCGGAAGATGAATGGTTGCTTATTTCGGCTGCACAGATAATAGATACTCCAGCTGATGATTGGGCTGATATTCAAGTGCTTGATAGATTTGTTTCATTATTCGGAAGGCTCATCATCAAATGCAAGAAAGGCAATACCTTCTCAAGATATGTATTTAATTTGAGCAAATATCTTGATCAGGCAATTGTTCGAGAGGTTCTTCCATGTGTTTATAGTGGTGAGAAGTTTGAAGGATATGACCATGTACATCTACCGTATCATAGATTATCTGACATTTTCAATGGTCGAATTCTTCCAATTTATTATGAAGCCTTGAAAAAGATTACAGGGGTGTATTGTCTTACGGATACCCATACTGGAAAACTATATATTGGATCGGCCACAGGAGAAGAGGGCGTAGCTCAAAGATGGGGTAATTATTTGGATTCAAAGCATGGTAGTAATAAAAAACTTATTGCACTTTATGAACAGAAAGGTGCAGAGTATTTTGAAAAGTATTTTACATATACCCTACTTGAATATTTTGGACTCTCGTATGATCCGATAAAGATTTTAGAAAGAGAACAATATTGGAAACGGTGCTTTGATACCATCAAGAATGGATATAATGATAATTAGTGAAGGGATAGCACTGAATGGAAAGAAAAGATGTTTATAGTTTTGCCGTGAAGTGGAACGAGAAATTTCGTGATTCAGACATTGATTATATAGAGTTGGTTGATCGCTACTTGGCAGATGATTGTTCAGCACTTGGATTTGAGATGGATTGTGGCCATGCTTTTGAAGAAAAATTTGAAAAAGCTGTATATGATGCAAGAGCCTTAGATACCATCACTGAAAATGTAAATGATATTTCTTTACTTGGAGCGGCTATATATTCCAGATGGAGATATTTCAATCATTGGGCATACGATGCAGCAGAGATACTTTCTATGCCTAACAGGAGCTGGTTCATTATTGCTCTTAATAGACTGGCTGAATTATGTAAAGATGAACAAGAAAAATAAGAGAATCCGTATATTGTCATGTTCGATAAATATGGCAACATCAAGGTTTTAATCGGTTCAACATACCGATTTTCAAGGGAAAATGCCTGTTCCACGATTGCCCTATACAGTAGGGAGTGACTAGGTTACTCGTTGAACAACCGAGCCAGCACGTTCCTGGCCGGGCATTTTAAAAGCATTTTTGAAACAAAATATCTGGAACCAGTGCTGCAGAATAAAAAGCTGGATATTCTGGAATTACGGGGGACGAATGAAAATCAGCAGAAAATATTAGTAAAGCTGCGGGCGGCTGCCAGGCTCCAGAATGAGCTGGATACGGAATTTCAGACCAGAAATCTGTTTTCGGAAATCTGGCTTTTGTTGGGAAAGTAGATTGCGCTTTTCAATTATGGAGAAAGGTCGGTTCAGACCATCCGTCAGGAGCGTCTGGTGCAGATGCTGGCCTTTATACACCATCATTATCCGAAAAAGCTGAGCCTGGACGAAATTGCCGGCGCCGCGTCAGTGGGAAAACGGGAGGCGCTGCGCTGTTTTCAAGCCTGCATGCAGAAGACGCCCTTCGAGTATCTGATGGAATACCGGATTGAGATGAGTAAAAAGCTTCTGAAGGATTCAGAGGAGACGGTAATGGAGATTGCCATGGCGACCGGATTCTCCAGCGCAGCTTATTACGGAAAGGTTTTTCGGGAAGCCTGCAAAATGACGCCGGGGGCTTATCGGAAAGAAAGCAGAAGAGAACGGTAAATCATAACTGCTTTTCGGATCCCGTTACAGATAAAAATACCGTCAGAATAATAAAACAGAATCCGCTAAGCTCCGGCAGGGAAAAGCGAGTTCCCAGAAACAGGGCGGAAAGTGCCGTGGCGGAGGCAGGTTCCAGACAGCCGATGAGGGTTGCCTTTACGGGGCCGATGAGCTTGACGCCCTCCAGAAAAATGGAGAAGCCAAGGGCTGTTCCGATGAGGACAATGGATGCCACAAGGAGCCAGGCCGTAGCGTCCAGGCCGGAGGGAAGCTGCCAGGCTTTTATGGCCAGAAAAAGTGTCAGGCCGCCGATGAGCATTCCCCAGCCGGTAACCATGAGATTTCCCCAGACTGCCACAACAGGCCGTGATAAAAGGGTGTAGGTAATAACGCCTATTGCGGCCAGAAGGCCGAAGATCAAGCCCGCCCCTGAGAGATTCATGTTGGCAGGATTGCCCCCGGCAGCGATGAGAAAAGTGCCGACCAATGCCAGAAAAACGGCAAGCAGCTGGCGACTTCCCATTCTCTTCCGATTCCGGATTGCCATGATGACAGCCATCAGAATCACGTTAAGACTCTGAAGCACTGTGGCCGTGGCGGAGTTGGAATACCGGATAGCGCAGAGAAAGGTGTACTGGCACATCAGAAGTCCCAGCAGGGCAAAGGCCAGAAGCTGTATCACATCTTTGGGTCTCGTCCAGATACGGAAAACATGGGCTTTATCTTTTGGAAGGGTAATCAGAAGCAGAAGAATACCGGAGCAGACCATACGGACGGCAGTCAGCCAGGGAGCCTCCAGCTGATAATGCATAAAAAGTGACTGGCTGCAGACGCCGGAGATTCCCCAGCTTAAGCTTCCCAGGGCTGCGTACAGAACCCCTTTGTGTGGTTGGAATGATTCATTTGCAGTAACTCCTTTTTGGGTTGATAGTGATATTATATTGCGGCGAAGAAATTCTTTATAGACTTATATTCGCGTAAATTTATAAAAATATTGCGCTTATAAAGAGTGTGTGCTATGCTTGCAGCAGGAGGATGCCATGAGAGCGAAAGAGATCAACCTAGATTCCGGGAAGCAGGAAATTATGAAAAATATCCCCGGATTTCCCATATCCTGTCATTTCAGCCGCTTTAGCTCAGATACCTATGACTTGATTGACTGGCACTGGCATGTGGATTTCCAGCTGTGTCTGACTGTGCAGGGGACGGTTCTGTGGAGTACCGAATCCTGTCGGAGCACAGTCCCGGAAGGAGAAGCGGTTTTTATCAATTCCCAGAGGACGCACAGGGCAGGAGCGCAGGGAGAAGAAGCGGCTTTCTTCTGCGTAAATTTCCCGCCGGATTTGATCTGCCCGGTCCGGGAGGGAAGCCTGTATGAAAACAGCGTGCTTCCGGTGCTGCAAAGTCCGGCCCTGAACCGGAAAGTGATAGATCGCCATACAGTACAGGGAAAAGAGATTCTGGCTCTTCTTACGGAAATGGCCGGAAGCTTTGAGGCAAAGGAAGAAGGTTATGAGCTTGAACTCATGGGAAATGTTTTTAAAATCTGGAAGCGGATGCGGGCACTTTTAGAGGAGGAACTGATCTGTCAGCCACAGAGGGCGGATATCCGGTTTCAGAAAATGCTCGGTTATCTGCAGAAGCATTATGCAGCGGAAATCGGTCTCGATGATGTGGCGGATCAGATTGGTCTTAGCCGGAGTGAATGCTGCCGGTATTTTAAGAAGCAGTCGGGACAGACCATTTCCGATTATCTGCTACGGTACCGGATTCACAAAAGCATGTATCTACTGGAAGAAACGGACAGCACCATTGCCCGGGTAGCGCAAAGCTGCGGCTTTTCCAGCCAGAGCTATTATACCCGAAGGTTCCGGGAGCTGACGGGAATGACGCCGAAGGAATATCGGCAGAAAGAGAATAAGAAAAGACAGGAGACAAAAGACCATGAATGTTACCATATATCTGGGGGCAAATGAAGGAAATGATCCGGCTTTAAAAACGGCTGTACAGGAGCTGGGAAGCTGGATTGGGGAAAGCGGCAATACGCTGGTATATGGCGGATCCAGAACCGGCCTGATGGGCGAACTGGCAGACAGTACGCTCACAGCAGGTGGAAGAGTGATCGGAATTGAAGCCCAGTGCTTTGTGGACGAGGACGTGCAGCATGAAGGCCTGACGGAGCTTCATGTGACGCCCACCATGGCGGAGCGGAAGGCGAAAATGATAGAGCTTGGAGATGCCTTTCTCGCCTTTCCGGGCGGCACCGGAACACTGGAGGAGATTGCGGAGGTCATGTCAAAGGTGTCTCTGAAGCAGCTTGACGCGCCCTGTATTCTCTACAACCTGAACGGGTACTATGACAGCCTGAAGGCGCTGCTGGAACATATGATTGCGAAGGGGCTTTCTTCCGGGGAACGGCAGCAGGGCATTTATTTTGCGGGGAATCTGTCAGAGATTCAAGAGATTCTGGGAACCACGTTTAAGCTGACGGTGAACGGGCGGAAGGTTTTGTAGGGGATAGCGTTGATTTTAAGATATGGAGGGGGATTGGAATGCAGGTTATCCTGAAAGATGAAATAACCCAAAAATTAAAGGAAGTTGGTTTGAAAAACGGAGATACCGTAATGGTTCATACTTCCCTGGGAAAGATGGGGTATGTCTGCGGCGGCGCACAGGCTGTGATTGAGGCGCTAATGGAAGTGGTTGGTGATTCCGGAACAATCATGATGCCCACACAGTCATGGAAAAATCTGGATCCAGAGACGGGGGTTCATTGGGAGGCAGATCAAAAGGACTGGCAGCTCATTCGGGACAACTGGCCGGCTTATGATAAAAATCTGACCCCGACCAATACGATGGGTGCTGTTGCGGAAATGTTCCGGCAGGTACCCGGCAGTGTCCGGAGCGACCACCCGGCTCGGTCTGTGTGCGCGTGGGGCAGATATGCGGAGTATCTGACGAAGGATCACGATCTGTCTAATATCTTTGGAGATGGTTCTCCGATTGGAAGGCTTTATGAGCTGGACGGAAAGGTTCTGCTGATTGGTACGGGGTATGATAAGAATACGTCTCTTCATCTGGCAAACGTGCGCGCGGAATATCCGGGCAAGCATACCTGTGTGGAACACAGCGCAGTGTCAGAAGCGGGGAAAGGAGTCTGGAAAGCCTACGAAACCCTGTTTGTGGATGGCAACGATTTTGAAAAAATCGGAGAGGATTTTGAGAAAGCGTATGCGGTTCCTGGGGTCCGGATTGGAAATGCCCTTGTCAGGCTGATGTATCAGAGAGAGCTTGTGGATTTTGCGGTGAAATGGATGGAGACAAACAGGGCGTGAAAACGTGTATCAGTCAACTAAGGAGGAGTTATTCATGGAGGTATATAAGAAAAGCTACACCGGGTTTGTGGTCTGGCTCATTGGATTCTGCGTGGTTGTGGTGGGCGCGTGCTTCCTGCCAAATCTTGGCACACAGCTTACGCTGGCTGTCGTAGATAATGCATCGACCATCGGCATTTTTATCCTGACTCTTTTGATTTATCAGACAGAGTCTGTCTATTGGTACAATGGCACCAGTTATGAGGATGCCAAAGCCGTAGGAAGTGAGAGGAGAAAAGCGTTCGCTCTGGCACATATGAAGCGGTTCGGATACCTTGCGCTGATATTTCTGGCGTATAGCGTGGTGTCACTTATGGTTGGAATTCCCTATGGATTTGACGTGGCGATTGCCTGTGCAGGAATTCTGATTGTGGCGCTCAGCACGATAAAATTGAAATTATAAAACAGGCCAGGGCATAACAAAAAACGGGAGTGAAACTCAGAAAAACAGAGTTCACTCCCATTTTTGTTAGCTTCGTACTTCCTGCTTTAATTCCTGATAGGTTTTTACAATGATGACAGCCGAGATGAGAAAGGTCAGGATATCTGAAACCGGCATGGAATACAGCACACCGTCCAGACCGAAAAATACCGGCAGCAGCAGGGCGAAGCCTACGCCGAATACCACTTCCCGGAACATGGACAGCAGCGTGGACGCCAGCGCCTTGCCTATCGCCTGCAGGAAAATGAAGCAGGCTTTGTTGATACATGCCAGAATCATCATGCAGAGATAGGTACGGAAGGCTTTGATGGCAAAATCCGTGTAGTAGCTGCTTTCATTGGCTGCGCCGAAAATGTCGATAAGCTGCTGGGGAAATCCCTCGGCCAGTACAAGTGCCACCGCGCCCACCAGCGCCTCGGCAATCAGCAGTCTGGTAAACAGCTCCCGTACACGCAGCTTCTTTCCTGCGCCCATGTTGTAGCCGACGATGGGGATACAGCCTGCGGCCATACCGACTACAATGGAGATAACGATCTGGAAAAATTTCATGACAATGCCCACTACGGCCATGGGAATCTGGGCATACTGCTCCTGTCCGAACACAGCGTCCAGTGAGCCGTATTTTCGCAGCATATTGTTGATGGCAGCCATTGCTGCCACGAGACTGATCTGGGAAAGAAAACTGGTAATGCCAAGGGTCAGCATGCGTCTGCAAATATTGCCCTGCAGGGAATAGTCGCCGGATGCAGGACGGATAATTTTCATATGTAAGAGATACCAGACGGCGAGAACTGCGGTTGCTACCTGACCAATCACCGTTGCCACGGCTGCGCCCATCATACCCCATTTACAGCCAAAGATGAAAATAGGATCCAGTATGATATTGATAACGGCGCCCGCCAGGGTGGAGACCATGGCAAATTTCGGGCTTCCATCTGCGCGGATAACAGGATTCATGGCCTGACCGAACATATAGAACGGAACGCCCAGGCTGATATAAAAGAAATACTCCTGGGAGTGATGGAAGGTTTCCTTATTGACAGTACCGCCAAACATGGCGATAATGCTGTCCGCAAAAATGAGGTATATGGCCGTCAAAGCAAGACTGCTGACAAGGATCAATACTACTGCATTGCCAACGCTGCGCTTTGCCCTGGCAGTTTCATTTCTGCCCAGTGCCATACTGACGAAGGCGCAGCAGCCGTCTCCGATCATGACGGCGATGGCAAGGGCAACCACGGTCAGCGGGAAAACCACGGTGTTGGCTGCATTGCCGTAAGAGCCCAGATAGCTGGCATTGGCAATAAAGATCTGATCGACGATGTTGTAGAGCGCGCCAACCAGCAGTGAGATGATACAGGGAATGGCATACTGCCGCATGAGCCTGTCGATATGCTCTGTTCCTAAAAACTGATTTCCGGTATTCATAATAATCTCCTTCTTTTTGATAAAAATAGAATTCTGCGAAGCAGGATTCTCCGCCTGTGGCGGGTCGCATTGGCGACATGATTCCATTCCGCCGCAGTGCGATAACATTTTTATGTAACAGGGGATTCCATCGGAATTTTTCCTGTTACATAAAAAATGCGTAAGCCCTGAGAATCTGGACTTACGCATTTCTGCTACTCGATGCAGGTTTTTCCTGCCATTGGATTATTATAACAGAGGAAAATGAAAATTTCAAAGGTTTTTTTGCAGGGGAATGAAAACGCAAGATTAAAGATAAGTTTTTCTCCCGGAGGGAATTGGTTTTCTCCCAAAACAGATATATAATTGGGAGAAAGAAGGGAACCTATGAGAAACTTTGACTATCACAAACTGGCAGAGAGAACGTGGGATAATGAAATCCTCTCTTATGTTGCTCAAATACATGAACATAAAGGCCGGCAGGAATTACTTCTTATGATGTTGTACGAGAATATGCGATGAATCACATCGGTACCTTTACGAAACAGAATACTCTGGAAGGATGCCCCAGTTTAGGCAGTTCCTCTGTCGAAGCAGCATTGAAAAAATTAGTTCAGGATGGGACGATTACGCGTCTTGGCTCCGGGCGCAAAACACATTATGTTAGAAGTGATGCATTGGAATAGCATCTCTTTCCAATAAATGGCTTTTCTCCATCTTTACAGATAGAAAAAATAGGTGTAACATAAAAGCAGTTTTACATTTTTACGAAAAGGCGGAGAACATACATGGATTATTCATTCAACACAAAATGCGTACAGGCCGGTTATACACCGGGAAACGGAGAACCGAGACAGATTCCGATTATCCAGTCCACCACATTTAAGTATGATACCAGCGAGGATATGGGAAAGCTGTTTGATCTGGAGGCAGAGGGCTATTTTTATTCCCGTCTGCAGAACCCCACCAATGATTATGTGGCGGCAAAGATCACAGCACTGGAGGGAGGAGCCGCAGGTATGCTGACCTCCTCCGGACAGGCCGCGAATTTCTTTGCCCTGTTTAATATCTGCGAGGCAGGCAGCCACATTGTGGCTTCTTCCAGCATTTACGGCGGAACCTATAACCTGATTTCTGTAACCATGAAGAAAATGGGCGTAGATGTAACCTTCGTGGATCCGGACTGTGCCGAGGAGGAGCTGAACGCGGCATTTCAGGAGAACACGAAAGCCGTATTCGGGGAATCTATCGCCAATCCGGCGCTGACGGTGCTGGACATCGAGAAGTTCGCAAAGGCGGCCCATGCCCACGGCGTGCCTCTGATTGTGGATAATACCTTTCCTACCCCGGTAAATCTGCGGCCGATTGAATGGGGAGCAGATATTGTGACCCATTCCACCACCAAATATATGGACGGACACGGAGCGGCTCTGGGCGGAGCGATTATTGACGGCGGCAAGTTCGACTGGATGGCCCACAAGGACAAGTTTCCGGGACTCTGTACGCCGGACGAGTCTTATCACGGAATTACGTATGCGGAAAAATTTGGAAAAGAAGGCGCGTTTATTACAAAGTGTACCTCTCAGCTGATGCGGGATCTGGGCTGTATGCAGTCTCCCCAGAGCGCTTTTATCCTGAATCTGGGACTGGAATCTCTGCACGTGCGGATGCCCCGTCATGTGGAGAACGGACAGGCGGTCGCGGAATTCCTGGAGCAGCATGAAAAAGTTGCGTTTGTAAATTATCCGACCTTGCCCTCCAATCCGTATTATGGGCTGGCGCAGAAATATCTGCCGAAGGGCGGCTGCGGCGTAGTTTCCTTTGAACTGAAGGGCGGAAGGGAAGCAGCGGAAAAGTTCATGAAAAACCTGAAGCTGGCGGCCATTGAGACCCATGTGGCCGACGCGCGGACCTGCTGCCTGAATCCGGCCAGCTCCACCCACCGCCAGATGAACGACGAGCAGCTTGCCGCGGCAGGAATCCCGGCGGGACTGATTCGGATTTCCTGCGGCCTGGAGGATAAAGCGGATCTGATCGCGGATATCGCGCAGGCTCTGGACGCTATCTGAATGGAAGAAAGATGAAAATGAGAACCGATCCTCCGGGAAAAGGAGGATTGGTTCTTATTTTTTTCTTGCATTTTCATCGTTGTGTGTTATAATACTTCAAAAATGAATTATTCAAAAATGAACTACTAAAAAGAAAGGAAAGAAGCTATGGTTATGGAAATTGAATTTCCCAGAAAGCTTCAACTGGCTTATCATGCCGTGTGCAGGCCCTTATGTAAAAGGCTTGACCTGCCGCAGACCGCCTTTGATATTCTGATGTTTTTCGGCAATAATCCGAAATACAGGACGGCGCGGGACGTGGTGGAGATCCGGAACATCAAGGCAAACCTGGTATCGGTCAATGTAGAGCGGCTGGTGCGGGAGGGGTATCTGGAACGACATTCCGTAGCCGGGGATCGGCGGAAAATGGAGCTGCTCTGTACAGAAAAGGCAAAGCCTGTCATTCTGGAAGGCCGCGCGGTGCAGCAGGATTTCAGGGAAAAGCTGCTGGACGGAATGGAGGAAGAAACGCAGAGAATTTTCCAGAGGGCTCTGAAGGACATGGAACACAACATAGAAGAGATTTTGAAGGGAGCACAATAACATGAAACTCTTAATCACACTACTGGTTACATTTTTTGCCGGCATGGGAGCCGGCCTCGGAACCGGCTTTGCCGGTATGAGCGCAGCGGCTGTGATCAGTCCCATGCTGATCACCTTTCTGGGTATGGATCCCTACATGGCGGTAGGTATCGCCTTATCCTCGGACGTGCTGGCCAGCGCAGTTTCCGCTTACACCTACAAGAAGAACGGAAATCTGGACGTGAAAAACGGCCTGATTATGATGGCTACCGTGCTGACCTTTACGGTGGTGGGAAGTTATCTGTCCAGTCTGGTTCCCTCCACGACGATGGGAAGTTTTTCCGTATTCATGACTTTTTTACTGGGCATTAAATTCATTGTACGGCCTGTAATGACCACAAAAGAGGCCATGCAGGGAGTATCGCCAAGGAAGCGCGCGGTGCAGTCCGTGATTTGCGGAATTCTGATTGGGTTTATCTGCGGCTTTGTCGGAGCAGGCGGCGGTATGATGATGCTTCTGATTCTGACCTCTGTACTGGGCTACGAGCTGAAGACAGCTGTGGGAACCAGCGTGTTTATCATGGCTTTTACAGCTTTTACAGGGGCAGCCTCCCATTTCGTCATCGGCGGCACGCCGGACTGGACAGTCTTTACGCTCTGCGTGATCTTCACGCTGCTCTGGGCGCGGATTGCCGCGGTATTTGCCAACAGGGCTACGCCGAAGACCCTGAACCGGGCAACCGGCGTAATCCTGGTAATTCTGGGGATTGTGGTGATGGCGTTTTCTATGTTATCCTAAAAGCAGAATATGAGTTACCGGCGAGTAAGCCAAAATTATGGAAAAAGTCATCCGGACAAAGGAAAGAGGAGAAACGAGCATGCTCATAAGAACAGCGACGATGAAAGATCTGGAAGCGGTAGCCGCCGTGGAAGCCGAGTGCTTTCCGCCTGCGGAAGCAGCTACAAAGGAAGCCTTTGCAAAACGCCTGGAATATTATGGAAATCATTTCTGGCTGATGTATGACGGCGACAAACTGATTTCTTTTGTGGACGGTTTTGTAACAGACGAGGCCGATCTGACAGATGAAATGTATGAAAAAGCAGAGCTTCACAAGGAACACGGAGCCTGGCAGATGATTTTTGGCGTCAATACGGTTCCGTCCTACCGGAAGAGAGGCTGCGCGGGCGAGCTCATCAAACGGGCCATTGCGGACGCAAAAGCCCAGGGACGGAAAGGGCTGGTGCTGACCTGCAAGGATCGTCTGATTCCCTATTACGCGAAATTCGGTTTTGTGAATGAAGGCGTGTCGGAGTCCGTTCATGGAAACGCGGTCTGGAATCAGATGCGCCTGACCTTTTAAAATTGATATAAAACCAGATTTTATCAGGAAAGCAAACAACTCCCAGTGTAATGCAGCGAAGATTCCGCATAATAACTCCTGTAACAACCAATCACGAACCGCAGACAAATGGAATTTCGATAAAAGATTCCCGTCTGCAGTAAGGAGGAGTTTCTTATGGCAAACAAATCTTCAAATACCGCAGCAGTACCGGAAGCAAAAGGCGCTCTGGACAAGTTCAAGTATGAGGTAGCCAGCGAGCTGGGCGTACCCCTGACCGACGGATACAACGGCAACCTGACTTCCAAGCAGAACGGAAGCGTCGGCGGCTATATGGTGAAGAAGATGATCGAGGAACAGGAAAAGCAGATGGCAGCTAAATAAGGCCGTCCTGTTCGAAAGAGTTTTTCAAAAAGAAACCTGAGTTACAGGAGACTCCGCGGCTTCGGATGGGAATCTGAGGCTGCGGTTCTTTTTTGATCTATAGGAAATACCATGTTACATCAATGCGTGAAAGTTACGCTTCCTATAGAGCAAAAAGTCATCCGGGCAGGTGTTGCTTTATATAAAGAAAATTTATTTGAAAAGAAAATTTAGTGGGTGACAAGCTTTCAGCAAGATGATATAATAATCGAAAAACGAATATAAGTTCGAATTTTTGATTGTGGAATTGATTTAACAGCGGGAGGAAACATACATGGTTATCTATGTGATCCGTCACGGCGAGACGGACTGGAATACAAAGCACTGGTTACAGGGAACAACGGACATTCCTTTGAATCAAAACGGGATCGAGGTGGCGGAGATTACGGCAGAGGCGTTGAAAGAAGTTCCTTTTGACGTGATCTTTTCCAGTCCGCTACAGCGTGCCTATCAGACGGCGGAAATCCTGCGGCGGGATCGAAAGATTCCTCTGATTGTGGACGAGCGCCTGCGGGAAGTCAGCTTTGGCAGCTTCGAGGGGCTGTGCTGCATGGGCGACGGGTACAATATTCCTGATCCAGATTTTCGGAATTTCTTCGAGGACCCGGCTCATTACACCCCACCGGAGGATGGAGAATCTATTGCGGAGCTCTGTGTCCGGGGAACCGATTTTCTGACCTGGCTTATCGACCAGCTGGAGTATCAGGACAAGACGGTGCTGATATCCGGTCACGGTGCGTTGGTAAAGGCGCTTTTATCCAGCCTTCTGATCACCGATTTAAAAGATTTTTGGAAGGGCGGCGTTCATAAGAACTGCGCAGTGTCCATCATTGATGTAGCAGATGGAAAGGCTTCTGTACGGCAGGAGAACGTGATTTATTATGACAAAGCAAGAAGTGTCAACTATACGGACTGACGGACTCGCGGCTGCGGAGGTAAAGGAACGTCTGCGGGAACTTGCAGAGCCGGGGTATCAGGCCTTTCAGGCAAAGCTGCTGCCCGGTACGGAAAATGTCCTGGGCGTGCGGACGCCGAAGCTCCGCACCCTGGCAAAGGAAATTTTAAAGGGCGACTGGAGAACCTTTCTTCTGGAAAATGACCGGGAATGGTATGAAAATGATCTTCTGCAGGCTCTGGTGATTGCAGGGGCGAAGATGGAGACGGAGGAGCGCCTGACCTATATCCGGGAATTTCTTCTCCGCATTGAGAACTGGGCGGTCTGCGATCTGTTCTGCAGTTCTCTTAAGGATGCGGATCGGTATCCTGAAGTCTACTGGGAGTTGGTGAAACCTTATCTGGATTCAAAGGAACCCTATGAGATCCGTTTTGCGGTTGTCATGCTGTTGAGTCATTTTGTGAGCGCAGAATATCTGGAGGCGGCTTTCACAGCTTTTGACCGGATTCAATGTGACCACTATTATGTGCGGATGGGCGTGGCTTGGGCGGTATCGATCTATTATGTGTATTTCCCGGAGGAGACGGAAAAGTATCTGAACCGCTGTAAGCTGGATGAGTGGACTTATAATAAGTCCTTGCAGAAAATTATCGAATCTTACCGGGTGTCGGAGGAGACGAAGGCCCGGATTCGAAGTATGAAGCGGAAAAAGAAAAATAAATAGCATTTTACGAAGGACAAACCAGCCAATGAAGTTTGGCATATGATTACAATTCATTTTTACAATAACACTTTTTATGAAATTGTGTCTGTACATAGAATTGCAACGGTTTGTCCTTCATTTATTCTCAACAACCCATCCTTCTATAGACATGGAAGAACCCTGCTGCATATAATAATCATAAAATAGTTAGCTCAGGCTAATCCGAGAAAGGGGATCATTTTATGACAACAGAAACAATCCGTGGAATCCTGATTCCATTTGCAGGCACCTCCCTTGGAGCGGCCATGGTCTTTTTTATGAAAACAAGCTTGAATGAACAGGTCAGCCGGGCGCTGACCGGCTTTGCGGCGGGCGTCATGGTGGCGGCTTCCATCTGGAGCCTGCTGATTCCGTCCATGGAGCAGTCAGCCCATATGGGAACCTGGGCCTTTGTACCGGCTGTAGTGGGTTTTTGGGTTGGGATTCTGTTTTTGCTGCTTCTCGATCACATCATCCCTCATCTGCACCGAAACAGTGAGGAGGCGGAGGGCCCCAGAAGCCGTCTGAAGCGAACCACAATGCTGGTGCTGGCTGTAACCCTGCACAATATTCCCGAGGGTATGGCCGTAGGTGTCGTCTACGCGGGCTGGCTTTCCGGCAACACCTATATTACTGTGACCGGCGCGCTGGCATTGTCCATCGGTATCGCCATCCAGAACTTTCCCGAGGGCGCGATTATCTCCCTGCCCCTGCGGGCGGAGGGCGCAGGAAAAGGAAAATCCTTCCTGTACGGGGTTCTGTCCGGTATCGTGGAGCCCATCGGAGCCTTCCTGACGATTCTGGCCGCCACCCTGATTCTTCCGGCGCTGCCATATCTCTTAAGCTTCGCGGCAGGAGCCATGATGTACGTGGTCATCGAGGAACTGATTCCGGAGATGTCCGTGGGAAAACATTCCGATATCGGAACCGTGTTTTTCGCCGTGGGCTTTACGCTTATGATGGCACTGGACGTGGCTCTGGGATAAGCTTTGCGCCTCTTTTCACTTTAAGCAGCGTAAAAACTGATGAAAACCGGAAATACGATACAAATATGATACAAACAAAAACAAACAGTTGCAGGAATCCTGTAAAAAAGGTAATATTATAGAGAATGGGACGTCGAATCATGGCAACCCGTACAGAATGATGGGATATTACAGGAGAATGAACATGAATTTAAACAGTGAAATCTGGGCGGCAGCTCCGGAGACCGAGCCGGAGCGCCAGTATTATTTTATAGAGGTCTGTAAAAAACAGGTGGCAGAGGAGAGAGAAAAACTTGGCCGTCCCCTGACCTTCTGCGTCACAACCTTCGGCTGTCAGATGAACGCCAGAGACTCTGAAAAGCTCACCGGTATTCTGGAGCAGATCGGATATCAGCCCACCGAGGAGGATACTGCCGATTTCGTCATTTACAATACCTGTACCGTTCGAGAAAATGCCAACCTGAAGGTATACGGCCATCTTGGCCTCTTAAAGCACCGGAAAAAAGAGAATCCTCATATGAAGATCGCCCTCTGCGGTTGCATGATGCAGGAGCCGGAGGTGGTGGCTAAACTGAAACAGAGCTACCGCTTCGTGGATCTGGTCTTCGGTACCCACAACATCTTCAAATTCGCGGAGCTGCTGGCGGAAAGCATGGAGAACGGCAGCATGATCGTCGATATCTGGAAGGATACCCAGGAGATCGTGGAAGAGCTTCCCATTGAGCGGAAATACTCCTTCAAGTCTGGGGTCAACATTATGTTCGGTTGCAACAATTTCTGCAGCTACTGCATTGTGCCCTATGTGCGGGGCCGGGAACGGAGCCGGAAGCCCGAGGATATTATCAAGGAAATCGAGAAGCTGGCGGCGGACGGTGTCACAGAGGTCATGCTGTTGGGCCAGAACGTCAATTCCTACGGAAAGAATCTGGAAACCCCGATGACCTTTGCGGAGTTACTTCGTGAAGTAGAAAAGATCGACGGCATCCGCAGAATCCGTTTCATGACATCCCACCCGAAGGATTTGTCCGACGAACTGATTCAGGTAATGAAGGAATCCAGGAAGATTTGCCGTCACCTACATCTGCCCTTACAGTCCGGCAGCAGCCGCATCTTAAAAGCCATGAACCGCAGGTACACGAAGGAACAGTATCTGGAACTGGCGGAAAAGATCCGCCGGGAAATCCCGGACATTTCCCTGACCACGGATATTATTGTGGGCTTTCCGGGGGAGACCGACGAGGACTTTGAGGAGACCCTGGATGTGGTGCGGAAGGTTCATTATGACAACGCCTACACCTTCATCTATTCCAGGCGTACCGGAACTCCTGCCGCTTCTATGGAAAATCAGGTATCAGAAGCCGACAATAAAGTCCGCTTTGACAAGCTTCTGAAACTGGTACAGGATTGCGCCAGAGAGCAGACAGCCCGTTATACCGGAACCGTCCAAGAGGTTCTGATTGAAGAGGTCAACGACCACAGACCCGGCTACGTGACAGGCCGCATGAGCAATAACCTGCTGGTTCATTTTCCGGGTGAAGCGTCCCAGATCGGCCAGTATGTAAACGTCAGCCTGGACGAGTGCAAGGGCTTTTATTTCATGGGAACCATTGTTTAAGAGACTAGGAGAACTTCTATGGAGAACAGACGCTGTTGTCTAAGGCATACCTATCTTGCGGTTAAGACGCAGGATGGGAAATCCTTCGGAGGAAATCAGAACTGGGCTGCAGGCTGCATGATGCGCAGATATGGCTGCGGTGTGGTGGCCCTTGGCGATGTGCTGGCTTATCTGGGCATTCACCAGTTGTCCTGCAATACGGATCTGCTGTACGGAATCCTCCGGGAGGACGGCTGCCTTTCCTATCCCCGCTATGAGCGTTATCTTAGAAAAATCAACAAGCGTTATCTGGGCGTGATTCCGGGTTTTGGCGTGCCGAATTTTCAGATTCCGCGGGCCATGAACCGATATTTTCGTCATTACCGGATCGATCTGCGGGCCAGATGGTGCTTAAGCTCCGGAAAAATGCTGGAGCGGATTCAGGACAGTCTGTCCCGGGACTACCCGGTGATTTTGGCAGTGGGCCAGAATATTCCCTTCTGGAAGAAGAAAAAGCTGACCTTTTACCGCCAGGAGAACGGCGTGTATCTGCCAAATACAGAGACGAAAGCGCACTACGTGGTGGTCACCGGTATGGAGAACGGCTACCTGCAGATTTCCTCCTGGGGAAAAGAGTACTTTATCTCCTGGCAGGAATATCTGGATTATGCGAAGCGGTACAGCAGCTTCTGGGTCAGCAATATCTGCCTGATTCAGGAGAAAAAGAGGAAGAATCATGAATAATTATTTTGCCATGATGTCCCGGATGAAATATATCGACCGTTGGGCGCTGATGCGCAATACCCGGGCGGAGAACTTAAGTGAGCACAGTCTGGAGGTTTCTATGATTGCCCATGCGCTGGCCATCCTTGGCAATACGTATCTGGGAAAGGAGCTGAACGCAGAACGAGCGGCGGTACTTGGCCTTTATCACGATGCGACGGAGATCATCACCGGAGATATGCCGACGCCTATCAAGTATTATAATCCGGAGATTCGGCATACCTACCAGGATATAGAGGAAAAGGCGGGACAGACCCTGCTTTCCATGCTCCCGGAGGAAATGCGCGTCTCCTATGAACGCCTTTTTACCAGGCAGGATGAGGACGCCTATCTCTGGAAGCTTGTAAAGGCGGCGGACAAGCTGTCAGCCTATATTAAGTGCATTGAGGAAGAGGGAACAGGTAACCGGGAATTTGTCCGTGCCAGGGAGACCACATTAAAGCAGCTTCATGCACTGGATGTGGAAGAGGCGGAATTATTTTTTACTTATTTTATTGATGCTTACGGTAAAAATCTGGATGAACTGACAGGAGAAGAACAATGAGTGAAAACAGAGATTTTGATTTTTGCCCGCGCTGCGGAGCTCTGATGCAGGACGGCGTCTGTAGAAGCTGCGGTTACAGTGGATGCTTTGGCGGCGGACAGGCATCCTATTCCGGCAATGGAATGGGATATGGAACCAGAAACACGCCCAGAAAAAAGAAGACCAGGGGCTGGGTAATTGCGTTAAGTATTCTCGGCGCGGTATTGCTGCTTGCGGCACTGCTCATTGTGACGCTCAATGTGAATCGGCTTATTCTGAATACAGCCCAGGATACCCTGGGTAATTCAGGCAGTTCAGATTACAGTGATGACTACGGCGATTATTACGATGATTCCGATGACTATGAACCGTCGGCAGATGATCCTTACTATAAGGAGATCGTGGATACCATCGATCCGGATGTGTCTTATACCATCGACTGGCTGACTGAATCCCGGTTTGCCACTGCAACTGAGGATAATACCAGTTATAATGTGACTTATCCAGAGCTGCGGGATAAAGAGGACGGCAGAAGCTACGATGTCATCAATGCGGCGATTAAGCGGGCAGCGGAGCAGTATAAGGATTCTTACCGGAGTTATCCGGATGGTGTGACCTCCAGTGGCTATGTGACCTACATGGATGAGGAGAAAATCAGCGTGGTATTTCAGCACCGCCTGTCTGAGGAAAACGGTACCCTGCCCAGAATGACAGCTGTGAATTTCCGGATTGAGACCGGCGAGCAACTGGCACCGTCAGAAATGGCAGAGATCGATGAGGAACTGGTGATGCGGTTCCGGGCGCAGGATCAGACCCAGAACGGCGGCGTAGATTTCGTGACCAACAGCAGCGATGAGGAGCTGTTAAAGCTTTTGTCCGATCCGGAGGAAGCTGCATACTTTTATTCTCCAGTGGGGTTGGAAGCAGGCTTCAATTATGAGAGCGAAGACTATGGAAAGGGCTGGGTCAGTGTAACATTGAAAGACTATACCCTGTAAAGGAGAGCATATGCTGCAGATAGGAAGTCATATCTCATCGGCCAAGGGCTATGAGGCCATGGGAAAGCAGGCCCTGAAGCTGGGAGCTAATACTTTTGCGTTTTTCACCCGCAATCCACGGGGCGGCAGCGCCAAGGCCATCGTGCCGGAGGACGTGGAGCGGTTTCGGATACTTTGGCAGGAGCGGGGCTATGGAAAAATCGTAGCCCATGCGCCCTATACTTTGAATGCCTGCTCGAATAAAGCAGATACCCGCCGCTTCGCCGGAGAAGCCTTTCGGGACGATTTGAAGCGTATGGAATATACGCCCGGCAATGATTACAATTTTCATCCCGGTAGTCATGTGGGACAGGGCGCGGAAGAGGGCATCCGGCTCATTTCTGAGATGCTGAACGCATCTCTTTATCCGGACATGACCACGACGGTGCTTCTGGAGACCATGGCGGGAAAAGGCAGCGAGGTGGGCCGAAGCTTTGAGGAGCTGCGGGAGATTCTGGACCGAACAGAGCTTTCACAGAAAATGGGCGTCTGCCTGGATACCTGCCATGTATGGGACGCAGGCTACGATATCGTCGGAAATCTGGACGGAGTTCTTACAGAATTTGACAAATCCATCGGCCTTGGCCGCCTGAAAGCCATCCATCTGAACGACAGTCTGAACGATCGCGGTAGTCACAAGGACCGCCATGCCCGCATCGGCGAGGGATACATCGGCTGGGAGGCCTTCACCCGGATTATCAATCATCCAGTCCTGAAGAATCTGCCCTTTATCCTGGAGACGCCCAATGACGACGCAGGCTGGGCGAAAGAGATCGCAGAGCTTCAAAACCTGGCTGTTTAATCCTTAAAATTTTCGAAAGAGCATTGTTTTTTTATATACCAAACGGTATAATGAAGATAACAAAAAACGGTATCTATATTTTAGGGAGATGAGACTATGAAGCTTACATTTCTTGGCGCGGATCACGAGGTGACGGGAAGCTGTCATATGCTTGAGGCCTGTAAAAAGGTGATACTTGTAGACTGCGGTATGGAACAGGGACCGGATATCTACGAAAATCAGGAAATTC
The DNA here is from genome assembly GCF_025567165.1 of Laedolimicola ammoniilytica. Taxonomy (NCBI): domain Bacteria; kingdom Bacillati; phylum Bacillota; class Clostridia; order Lachnospirales; family Lachnospiraceae; genus Laedolimicola; species Laedolimicola ammoniilytica. The sequence goes on along the minus strand of NZ_JAOQKC010000027.1, from coordinate 23,917 downwards.
CGGTGAATCCTGCGGATATCGACTATGTGTTGCTGACCCATGCGCACATTGATCATTCGGGACTGCTGCCGTTGCTTTATAAGCGTGGCTTTAAGGGAACGATCTTTTCCACCTATGCCACCAGTGATCTCTGCGAGATCATGCTTCGGGACAGTGCCCACATCCAGGAGTTTGAGGCCGAATGGCGGAATCGGAAGGCAAAGCGCGCCGGAAAGCCCGAATATGTACCGCTATATACCATTGCGGATGCGGACGGCGCTTCAAAACTCTTCTGTGGCTGCCCCTATGGAGAACGGATTCATCTGACAGACGGTATCGATATCCGTTTTACGGATGTGGGACATCTGCTGGGATCAGCCTGTATCGAGGTTTGGCTCCAGGAAAACGGTGTCGAGAAGAAGCTGGTATTCTCCGGAGATGTGGGCAACCTGCATCAGCCAATTTTAAAGGATCCGGCTCATGTGAATACGGCAGATTATGTGCTGATTGAATCCACCTATGGAGATCGCAGCCATGGGCCCAAGCCGGATTATGTAAAAGAGCTGACCCGGATTATTCAGGAGACCTTTGACCGGGGCGGCAATGTGGTGATTCCGTCCTTTGCAGTGGGGCGAACCCAGGAAATGCTGTATTTTCTGAGGGAAATCAAGGCAAAGAAGCTGATTCACGGTCATGACGGTTTCAAGGTCTACGTGGACAGCCCGCTGGCAGTGCAGGCGACCACCATTTTCAATAAAAATATGTACGAGTGCTTCGACGAGGAAACACTGGCGCTGGTGAAAACGGGCGTCAATCCCATCAGCTTTCCGGGCTTAAGCCTGTCGATTACCAGTGACGAGTCGAAGATGATCAATTTCGACGATGAACCGAAAGTTATCCTCTCTGCGTCTGGTATGTGCGAGGCGGGACGTATCCGCCACCATCTGAAGCACAACCTGTGGCGGCCGGAGAGCACGGTGCTCTTCGTGGGCTATCAGGCCATCGGCACCCTGGGACGTTCTCTGGTGGAGGGCGCTTCGGAGGTGAAGCTTTTTGGCGAACCTGTGGAGGTCAGGGCCCATATTGAGGTGCTGGCCGGTATTAGCGGCCATGCGGACAAGGAAGGTCTGATTGCCTGGATGCAGGGCTTCCGAACCAAGCCCCAGCGGGTTTTCGTGGTACACGGCGAGGATCAGGTCTGCGATACCTTTGCGGCCTGCCTGCATGACGACTACGGCTTTACGACCACTGCACCCTATACCGGAGAGGTCTGGGATCTGGCCACCAACAGCCGGATCGCCGAGGGCAATCGTGAACGCATTGTGAAAGAGCAGCGCAAGAGCGCCAAGGCCGGTACGACCGTCTACGATCGTCTGGTGGAGGCAGGCAGGCGCCTGACGCGTCTCATCGACCAGTGTAAGGGCTGGACAAATAAGGATATTGCGAAGCTGGCGGATCAGATCCAGGCTCTTTGCGATAAATGGGAAAAATAACAGGGGGACTAATCGGATGGACACAAACGACAAGCACGAAATGAGCCCGGCGGAGCGTCGGCACAGAGCGGCAGCCAGGCGACGGCGGCAGGAAGAACTGAAACGCAGAAAGCGTCGCCGGGCACTTCTTATCGTGGCAATGATATTGGTGGCTGTGGCTATCGTGGGCGGCATTCTATTTGCGGTTTCGAAGCTGATGGGTGGTAAAAGCAGCGCCACGATCCCGGCGCAGGGAAGTAACTATGTAATCGTGTTGGATCCTGGCCACGGCGGCGAGGATACCGGTATGAGCAGCGCGGCCATCGAAGAGAAAGAGGTGGATTTGAACATCTGCGCGAAGTTGAAAGTGATGCTGGAGAGCCAGGGTTATCAGGTGGTGATGACCCGGGAGGATGATTCCCATGTATCCAAGGAGGAGCGTGTGGCGATTGCCAATGGTTCCGGCGCGGATCTGCTGGTCAGCGTACACTGCAATTACGCGGAGGATGACAGCACCGTAAGCGGCGTGCGGGTCAATTACGCGGACGGCGACAAAGAAAGTAAATCTCTGGCGGAGAATATCGACGCGGCTCTGGTAAAGGAGACCGGCGCGAAGGATCAGGGAAGCCGTTCCTGTGATTTCTCCATCGTAAATGATACGGATATGCCGGCCGTTCTGGTGGAAGCCGGTTATCTGAGCAACGAGAGCGAGGGTAGCAGCCTGGCGGACGACGTCTATGAGAACAGTGTAGCCAAGGGCATTGCCAAGGGCGTGCTTGCCACTTTGAACCGTTAATTTTATGATGAGCATGTTAAAGATAGAGAGTATCTATGAAACCATAGATACTCTCTATCTGATTTCCCGGATAGAAATGTCCATCTTGGATTCTCGATGAAAGCCCAAATAGAAATTCAGTTTGACGGAAAAGTACAGATGTACTAAAATAAAACAGAGTTTACAGGGAGGATAAAACATTGAATATATTTCTGATAGGATTTATGGGAACCGGAAAGAGCACCATTTCCGCGGCTCTGGGCAGGCGGCTGTCCCGGGAAGTAGTGGAGATGGACGAGCTGATTGTAAAGCGGGAGGGCATGCCCATATCGGAGATTTTCGAGAAAAAAGGCGAGCCTTATTTCCGAGAGCTGGAGACGGGCCTTTTGGTGGAGCTGCAGCAGAAAAATGATGTCATCGTCTCCTGCGGCGGAGGCACCCCCATGCGGGAGTGCAACGTGGAGGAAATGAAGAAAAGCGGCGTCATCGTTCTGTTGACCGCGGAACCGGAAACCATTTTAGAGCGGGTAAAACACAGCCATGACCGTCCACTTCTGGAGAATCACAAGACTGCAGCGTATATCGCGGAGCTTCTGGACAAACGCCGGGACAAGTACGAAGCGGCGGCTGATTTGACCATTGCAACCGACGGCAAGAACACGGCAGCCATCTGCAGTGAACTGATAGAAAACGTACAGAGATGGGAGGAGCATACAGCATGTTAAAAGAGTTAGTTATAAAAAACCGCAGTTACCGCGGCTATGATCCCAAGGTGCGTCTTACCAGAGATGATCTTCTGGATCTGGTTGACCTGACACGTTACACAGCATCCAGCGTCAACGAACAGCCTCTGCGATACTATATTGCCTGGGAAAAGGAAGAGGTGGAGCAGATTCTGCTCCTGACCATGTGGGCCAAGGCGCTGAAGGACATGCAGCTACCTCATCCGGGCAAGGAGCCTGCTGCCTTCATTATCATTTGTCAGGATATGAACATCAGCTCTAACACTACTCGGTTCCAACGGGATGTGGGCGTGGTGGCCCAGACTATGCTGTTGGCCGCAGTAGAAAAAGGCTTTGGCGGCTGTATGATTGGAAGCTTCTATAAGCCTCAGCTGAAGGAACTGCTGAATCTGCCGGAGGGCGTGGAGCCGAACCTGATTGTGGCGCTTGGTAAGCCTGCGGAAAAAGTAGTATTGATTGATGTGGGAGAAGATGGAAGTACAGAATATTACCGGGACGCGGAGGACACCCATTATGTTCCTAAGCGGAGTCTGAAAGACCTGGTATTGGAGGCAAAATGAACCGAATGATAGAAAAAGAACTGTCACCGCGTCAGAAGAAAAGTCTGGAGACACGAAAACGGATTTTTGATGCCACTTATCAGCTGGTTAACCAGTATGGGGATGCCTATACGGTACAGGATGTCTGTCATCTGGCTTCGGTGTCTGTGGGATCCTTTTACCATTTTTATAAAAGTAAAGAGGAAGTAACCTCCGATCTGTATCTTTTTTTTGATACACATATGGAAAAAGAATTATTAATAATGCCGGAAGAACCAGTTGCGCGTCTGAAATCTATTACAAGGGAAATGATGCGCTACAGTCTGGAATGGGGACTCCCATTTCTGCGGCTCTCCTGCGCTCAGACTAGCGGTGAAAAAGAAATCAATCTGGTGCACGAGCGGAGCGTTAGCTTTCAGGAGCTTGTGCTGACACTGAAGTCCGGGATAGAACAGGGAGTGTTTGACTGTCCCAGAGGAGAAGAATATTATGCGCGGTTTCTGATTACCATCTTCCGTGGCACTCTGCACTGGTGGACAGTGCAGCATGGCAATTTCGATGGTATGAAACGCATGGAGCAATACACAGAAGATTTTATGAAAATTATAACAAAATAAGCAAAGAGCACGACAGAGTAAAAAGCTTTGTACGTGCTTTTTTTGAACATTTATATTTTTAAAATTACTCTTGCACATTACTATGATAAAGTGTATAATACAGAATAAAAATAGAATATATTCTAGTTATTATTCTAGAATATGACATGCGAAGGAGATGGATGTTATGACACAAATGTTATCACTATTGTTCATTCTTGCAATCATGGGATTTGCCGAAATTGTATCTAAGCTGACAAAGGGTAAGATTCCGTCGGCTTTGATTCTGGCGCTGGGTTATATTGTCGGATTTTGGACAATTCTGCCCAAGGACATTGTACAGAACAGCGGTATTGCTACCATGTATACGATCTGTACTTTCTATTGCATCACCAATATGGCAACCAGTATTCCGGTGGCAGAGATGAAGCGTCAATGGAAAACAATTCTGATCGCCTGTATTGGTGTTATCGGAATTTGTCTGACCAGCTTTACCATTGGTATGTTGTTATTTGGAAAAGAATTGGTACTTTCCACGGTATCCAGCTTTGCAGGTGGTTCCGGAGCGTTAATTGTGATTCAGCAGGCGGCTGAGGAACTGAATCTTCCAAATGTGGCGGTGGCAGCGCTGATTGCCGGAACGACACAGATCCTGATTGGCTATCCGCTTACAGGCGTGGTACTCCGGCGAGAAGCAAAAAGACTGGGCGTACAGTATAAGTCCGGCAATCTGACTGCGCATACCATGGCAGAGGACGGCGATAAATTTAAATTTAAGCCTTTCGTAAAACTGCAGAAATTTTCAAGCCCGACGGTGATTCTTCTGAAACTGACGGCCATTGCCGTAGTTTCCATCTGGATTCAGAATATAACAGGATTGAATCGTCTGGTTGCCTGCCTGATCTTAGGTTTTCTGGCTTCTGCGACTGGATTTCTGGAGGCAGACGCGCTTGGCAAGGCCAAAGCTAACGGTATCTGCATGACTTTTATGTTGGCGTATCTCTTTGGCTGCTTTTCTGCGGCAACCCCAGATGTATTTTTCTCTCTGTTCTTTAAAATCCTGGGACTGGCAGTAATTTCTACCATTGGTATGTTTATCATGGCATTTGTGGCAAGTAAGGTTTTCAAAGATATTACTTTTGACATGTGTATGGGTATTATTCTAACCTGTTATCACGGATTCCCGGTAAATGTCATGTTGACAGAAGAAGCTATCGATAATGTTATAGAGGATAAGGAGGAGCGTAAGGTTATTGCAAGCCGAATGGTTCCGATGATGCTGGTGGGCGGCTTTACCAGCGTTACCTTTGTATCTGTGTTGCTGGCAAGTATTTGCGCAGGTATGTTAGCAGCTATGTAATCAAGAAAAAAGGAGAAGAAGAATGGATATAAAAAAAGATGCGCTGGAGTTGCAGCCCTTTCTGACAGAATTCCGGCATGACTTACATATGCATCCGGAGCTCAGTATGCAGGAATTCCGCACTACAGAGCAGTTTGCGAGGAAACTGGAGGAATGGGGGATTGCCTTTCAGAGATTTGAGCCCACGGGTTTGATGACAGAGCTTGTGGGAAAGGAGGACGGTCCTCTGATACTGCTTCGTGCGGATATTGATGCCCTGCCGATTCAGGAGACGACGGGACTTTCTTATGCGTCACAGACCGAAGGCATCATGCACGCCTGCGGACATGATACACATGGAACGATGCTGTTGGGAGCACTGAAAATTTTGAATAAATATAAAGAAGAACTCCCCGGTCGTGTTCGTTTTGTGTTCCAGCCTGGAGAAGAAAATGGCAAGGGCGCGCAGACAGTGATTTCCCAAGGCGCCGCGAAAGATGCGGATATGTGCTTTGGCATTCACAGTGCCCCAGATTATCAGGTAGGCAGTATCGGCTGCTGTCCGGGGCCGGCTCTGGCAGCAACGACATGGTTTGGTATTACCGTGCATGGAAAGGCTGCTCATGGCGCAACCCCGCAGGAATCATGCGATGCATTGACTGCCATGTGCCAGGTGGTTTCTAACTTGCAGAGTATCGTATCCCGCCGTATTCCGGCTCAGTGGCCGCTGGTGGTTTCTGTTGGAAAGATAAGCGGTGGTACTGCCTTCAATATCATCCCAGATACCTGCTGCATTGAAGGCACCTGCCGTTATTTTGAGAGGAAACTGAATGAGAAGATACCGGTGCTTTTAAAGGAAGTGGCAGAAAATGTAGCTGCGGCTTACGGCTGTACCGCAGAGGTACAGTTTAAGATTCACACACAGCCGGTTATCAACGATGCGAAAGTCATGGAAATTGTAGCGGAAAGCGCCGCGAAGATTCTGGATTCGCCGGATTTGCTGTTTGATTATCCACAAATCATGGCCGGAGACGATTTTGGTGATTTCGGAAATGTGGCTCCTAGCGCTTATTATTTTTTAGGCGGCGGCGGACATGGTCCCGGACATAATGGTAATTTCCAGGTAGAGGATGAGATGCTTCACAGCGGAGCAGCTATTTATGCGCAGGTTGCTATAGACGCATTGACAAAATGGAATAAAATCCGAGAGAAATAACATGAAAAAAGGATTCCAATGTATATTGACGGAATCCTTTTTTCATGTCATTTCTTTACAGAGAGGATAAAGAACGCTATAATAGAATGAACTGACTATTTTAAAATGAAAAGGGATACGGAAGATGAATGAAATGACACAGACAAATACAACACAGATCAATCCTCTGGGCACAGAACCGGTGGGCCGACTTCTTCGAAGGTTCGCGGTTCCCAGCATTGTAGCCATGCTGGTCAATGCCCTTTACAATATGGTTGACCAGATTTTTATCGGCCACAGTATCGGGGAGCTGGGAAACGCAGCGACCAATGTGGCTTTTCCCCTGACCACCAGCTGTACCGCCCTGGCCCTGTTGTTCGGTATCGGAGCGGCCTCCGCCTTTAACCTGTCCATGGGACGGGGCGAGAAGGATAAGGCCCTTTATTACATTGGAAACGCGGCGGTCATGATGTTTGGAAGCGGCATTGTGCTGTTTCTGATTGCGGAGCTTTTCCTGGATCCCATGCTGATCTTTTTCGGTTCGCCGGATAATGTCCTGGGACTGGCCCGGGAATACGTACGTATTGTAGCCGTTGGATTTCCGTTTCTGATTCTGACCTCCGGCGGAGCTCATCTGGTCCGGGCAGACGGAAGCCCCAATTATTCCATGGCCTGTAACCTGACCGGAGCTCTCATCAATACCATTCTGGATCCGATTCTGATTTTCGGCTTCAAGATGGGAATGACCGGAGCGGCCCTTGCTACGATCACCGGCCAGATAATCTCTGCCTTTCTGGTGTTCCGGTATCTCCGTCACTATAAGGCAGGACCCTTTACCAGAGAGCATCTCCGGCCCAGAATGATTTATCTGGGCTACGCCATGACGCTGGGTATGGCTCAGTGCTTTAACCAGCTTGCTATGATGCTGGTGCAGATTGTTATGAACAATTCCCTGCGCCATTACGGCGCCCTGTCTGTATACGGAGAGGCCATTCCGCTGGCCTGCTCCGGCATTATCAATAAGGTCAGCTTTATGTTTTTTGCTTTCTGTATCGGAATTGCCCAGGGAATGCAGCCCATTGCCAGCTTCAATTACGGCGCGAAAAATTATGACCGGGTAAAGAAGGTCATTTTCCTGAGCCTGTCGGCAGGACAGATCATTTGTATTACCGCCTTCTGTTTGTTCCAGATTTTCCCATTACAGATCACGGCTCTGTTCGGAAATGGGTCAGATCTGTACTTTTCCTTTGCGGAGCGGTATTTCCGGATTTACCTGTTCTTTACCTTTATCAATAACCTGCAGCCCATGTCCTCCACCTTCTTTTCCTCCATCGGAAAGCCGAAGAAGGGAACCTTCCTGTCTCTGACCCGGCAGATTATTTTCCTGCTGCCCTTATTGGTTATCCTGCCCCTGTTCCTGGGGATTGACGGTATCATGTACGCGGGCCCCATCGCAGACTGCCTGGCCGCTGTGATTTCCGGAATTTTCCTGGCCGGGGAGCTGAAAAAAATGGGTACGGAAGCTCTGTAATTTGCGAGATATTACTAAGAAATATATCAAGAATATCCTTGCGCGTATTACTGGATATATTGAAGAACAGACTGGTGTTGCCTCAAATTATTGTAATTACGTGAATACTCAAACAAAGAATCCGTTTGAGATTGAGCATATTATTACAGACCATTATGAATGGTTTACGGCAGAGTATTCTGACCAAGATGATTTTAGATGTTGGAGAAATAGCATCGGTGCTTTATTACTTCTTCACAAGAGCATCAATGCAAGCTTAAATGATGCAAAATATGATTATAAGCTTAAGAAGTATTGCTCTAACGAAGGCAATATCTACACGGAATCACTTGGTGAATTAGCGTACCAGAATAACCCTAAATTCAAGAAATTTATTGCTGATAATTCTCTTGGATTTAAAGCTTATGCACCATTTGGTAAGAATGAGATTACTGAGAGAATTGCTGTTCTCGTTGATTTGGTAAAACTTGTTTGGAATGATGACATGTTTATATAATCCGGAGAAAGGAGAAAGTTTTCATGGTGTTTAATACTTTTATAAAATGCCAAGTTTGTGGATGTATTACTAGAGTGCGTTTACAAGTTGGCTGGCAAGAGGAACACCCGATAGAAGTAACATGCGGTAAATGTGGAACTTCTTTGTCTGGTAAAGTGAAAATAGGGCAAGACTGTCCGGGTTTAAATTTCTCCTTTGATAATGCTGATGATGCTCAGGACGAGAACGCGGATTATGTTGTTGAATGCTCCGGTGAGTTTCCAACAGCAAAACAAGCAGAAGCAGCCGACTTAGAGGGCTTGGTAGTAACACCGTTTATTCGATATATGAATTGTATGAAGACAGATGACTCTTATGAAGAATTTGTACAAGCTGTATCCCAATTAAATGCAACCGCTAAAAAGTGGAAGAACTACAAAAGAATTCTTACCTTAGCGAAAAATAATAGCGAGCATCTAATCCAAGAGATTTAAAAGGAATTTTCCGGTCAGTTTTTTCAATGTCGAGATGAATCGGAAACATTGAGAGCTGTTCACATGATTGAGGTACATGGTCTTTATTCGGCACTAAGAAAAGATATCCTTAATGATCTTTCATTTAGTGCAGGAATATTGAAAATGGATTCAGCACAAATGAAGAACTTAATTGAGTTTCTTAATTCTCATGATGGGTTCCACCTTGAAGAATTACAGGAGCTTGTCTATAAGGTCTACGATGAGTTTATGACAGTATATCAAAGACTTATACCTGCACTAGCTATACAATACTGCAAAGAGAACTCTTTTGATTTTGAACATGAAGGTTCTACAACAAGTAGTTTTGATAGCGTAAAACAGTTCTATTTGGATGCTTATGAGGCATTGGGCAATTTGTTGGTTATACCTGTAGCGCTCAATAATATTAAATACAGGTCTGATATAAATGCTATGAATCCGATTGAGAAGAATGTAAATTCTTTGGAGGACTATATTAAACTCACAAAAGCATCAAGATATCATTTCTGTTTGGATTCTGAAGTTTACACAGGCTTTTTGAAAACATTCGTGAATGCGAAATTGAGAAATGCTATCGGTCATAATGATGTTGAATACAATTCAGTAGACCAGCTGATAACGTATATTCCTAATCCGAAAGACAAAACAAAAAAGAAAACAGAACACCTTCTTCAGTTTGAAAATGAAGCTATGCATATGTTTCAAGCTATATTGGGTATCTCTGAATATTTGTATCGTCTGAGGGAACTTGAACTTATGTATGATGGAAAAATTCCTATTATGGTTCAGAAAAGAGTAAAATGGCCGAAGAAGATAGGCCGCAATGAATTGTGTCCGTGCGGAAGCGGAAAGAAGTATAAGCGTTGTCACGGACGATGAGAGTATGTAGAAATTAGTTTATTATAGAGTAATTTGTTGGGGAAGGAGGCCTCCTATTTGAAAAAGAAAAAAGATGAGATAACCATCCGTTCCAGCGCAGCAGAATACCTGATTTATGTTGCATCTATCGGTGATCAGCAGGACAGCATTGAGATGCGCTATGAGGATGAGAATATATGGCTGACACAGAAGATGATGGCCACACTGTATGATGTGGATGTTCGTACAATCAATGAGCATATTAAGAAGATTTATTCCGACTCAGAACTTGAGGAAGAAGCAACTATCCGGAAATTCCGGATAGTTCAAACCGAAGGTTCACGCCAGGTCACTCGTGATACGAAACATTATAATCTTCAAATGATTATTGCGGTCGGTTTCAAGGTTAATAATGAGCGAGCAGTACAGTTTCGCAAGTGGGCCAATGGCATCGTGAAGGACTACACCATCAAAGGTTGGGTCATGGATGATGAACGCCTGAAAAATGGTGGATCTATGCTTACAGTAGAATACTTTGACCGTTTGCTTGAGCAGATTCGTGAAATCCGCCTCTCTGAGCGTAGATTTTATCAGAAGATAACGGACATCTATGCTACAGCTCTGGATTATGACCGAACAGCTAAAACAACCAAGCAGTTCTTTGCAAAAGTGCAGAACAAGATGCATTATGCAGTTCATGGACATACAGCAGCGGAGTTGATTTACGAGCGAGCAGATGCGGATAAGCCACACATGGGATTAACTACATGGGCGTCAGCACCGGAAGGAAAGATTGTAAAAAGTGATGTGAGCATTGCTAAGAATTATCTTTCAGAGCAGGAAATGCGTTCATTAGAGCGTATCGTATCTGCTTATCTGGATTTGGCAGAGGACCGTGCAGAACGTCACATTCCAATGACGATGGAGGATTGGTCAAAGCGACTGGATTTGTTCCTGATGGCTGATGACAGAGAGGTTCTTCAGGATGCAGGCAAAATTACTGCTGAGATTGCCAAGGCAAAAGCTGAAACTGAATTTGAAAAATATCGCGTTATACAGGATAGGTTGTTCATGTCTGATTTTGATAAGTATATGCTGGAACTGGAAGAGAACGCGAAGAAGTAAATGATTACAAATGTGAAAGATAATTAAAATCAATAAAGTCGATGCGAACGTTGAATCCTGCATCGGCTTTATTGATTCTATAGATAATTTGAAAGCCTTGTAACCGTGAAGGAACGGAACAGTTAAAACTTTATTTGTTAGGGTTCAGCAGTGTTTTGATGTCTTCCTCCGGTGTAGTAATCGGTGCAATTCCATAATTTTCCACCAGAAAATTCAGAATATTGGGAGACAAAAACGCCGGAAGAGAAGGACCAAGACGGATGTTTTTGATACCCAGGTGCAGAAGCGTTAACAGGATGCAGACGGCCTTCTGTTCGTACCAAGAGAGAACGAAGGAAAGCGGAAGCTCATTTACGGAACATCCAAAAGCGTCCGCAAGTGCCACGGCAACCTGGATTGCGCCATAAGCGTCATTACACTGTCCCATATCCATCAGTCGCGGCAGCCCGCCGATTTCGCCCAGATCGAGATCATTGAAACGGAATTTTCCGCACGCCAGGGTGAGGATCATACTGTCAGAAGGCGTCTGTTTTACAAATTCTGTATAATAGTTCCGACCTGGCTTAGCACCATCACAGCCTGCAACCAGGAAGAAATGGCGGATTGCGCCTGATTTTACGGCGTCTACTACAGTTCCTGCGTGGGACAGGATAGCTGCATGGCCAAAACCGGTGGTCACTTTTGTACCGCCGTTGATACCTGTGAGTATCGGATCTTCTTTGTAACCACCCAGCTCCAGTGCTTTTTCAATGACCGGTGTGAAATCTTTCTTCTCGTCGATATGGACAGCGCCTGGGAAGGCAACCACTTCGGTTGTAAATACTCTGTCAGCGTAGCTGCTTTTGGGCGGCATCAGACAGTTGGTAGTGTAAAGAATCGGAGCTGGAAGATGATCAAACTCTTTCTGCTGATTCTGCCATGCGGTTCCAAAATTCCCCTTTAAGTGTGAAAATTTCTTTAAGAACGGATAAGCATGGGCGGGGAGCATTTCACCATGCGTATAGATGTTGATTCCTTTCCCTTCCGTCTGTTCAAGCAGAAGCTGCAGGTCTTTCAGATCATGTCCGGTCACGACAATAAAAGGTCCTTTTTCTATGGTGAGCGTAACATCGGTTGGTTCTGGCGTTCCATAGGTTTCGGTATTTGCCTTATCAAGAAGTGCCATACACTTCAGGTTGATTTCTCCTACTTTCAGTACAGTAGGAAGCAGAGCGTCCGCACTTTCTTCATAACCAATCTGAGATAATGCTTCGCAGAAGAAGCGATTCACTTCGGCATCTTCGTAATTCAGAACATTTGCGTGATAGGCATAGGCTGCCATTCCGCGAATCCCGAAAAGAATAAGAGACTTCAGGGAACGGATATCTTCATTGGCATTCCACAGCTGCTGCATATCGTATTCGTCGGTTTTTCCGCAGGTTGACTGACATTTGCTGCAATCAGAAACCAGTCTTTCCTTCTCAGCTCTGATTTTTTGTATCATAGTTTCAATTGCTGTATCATCAAAGCTTACATTCGTAACGGTGGTAAACAGTCCTTCCATTATAATTTGTGAAGTTCTTTTGGAAATGGTTTCTGCGCCGTCGACCACTCTTGCAAGACCAATCAATGCCCCGGTCAGTTCGTCCTGTAATCTGGCAGTATCTGCTTTTTTCCCACAGACACCAGCATTTCCTGTGCAGCCGGTGCATCCCACTGTCTGTTCACACTGATAACAAAACATTTTTGTATTCATTTTCGTATTCTCCTTTCACTCCATTTTGAAGCGGTTTTTAACATTTGACTTTCGTTTCTGTTAGAACTATAATACAATAAATACAACTTGTATGTTTGATTCCCAACAGAAGGAGCGATTTTGAAAAAATATTTACCCATCCTGAGAAACAGTCCTTTCTTTAAAGGCCTTACGGATAACGAAATAGTATCCATATTGCATTGCGTAAAGGCAACAACCATTTCCAAAGAACGAGACGCTTATATTTTCAGAGCGGGGGATTCTACTGAGGTAATGGGACTTGTAGCGTCAGGCTGTGTTCTTGTGATACAGGAAGACCTTTGGGGACATCGGAATATTCTGTCAAAATGTCACGTCGGTGATTTCTTTGGGGAGCCCTATGCAGCAAGTCCGGGTGCTGTTCTGAATATCAGTGTGATAGCAGATGAGGATTGTGAGATTATCCTGTTAAATGTCCAGAGGCTTCTGGTTACCTGCCCGACTGCATGCGGACATCATCAGAAGCTGATTCGTAACCTGGTCAGTGTGCTGGCAAATAAGATACTGCTCCTGAACGATAAGATCACGCATGTTGGCAAGCGAACGACCAGGGATAAACTACTGTCATATCTGTCAGCAGAATCCATCAGACATTCGTCTTTGTCCTTTGACATTCCTTTTGACCGGCAGCAGCTGGCGGATTATCTTTGTATTGATCGGGCGGCAATGTCTACAGAAATATCAAAATTACAAAAAGAAGGCTTTATAAAAACAAATCGAAATCATTTTGAATTAGCTGTTTCCGGTGATGTAGATACAAGAATAAAAATGTGATATCTTATATCATGGAAAACACAGGATTAATTTTAAGGCTGTTATATGTGAAAAAGGAGGAAGCTTTCAATGATAAATAAATTACATTTGGCAATGATTGAATTATATCGAGGAGATGCAAAGAGAATTCAACATTTTTGCAAAGTGCATAGTTATGCAAAATTGATAGCGGAAATGGAAAATGTGGATAAAAAATGCCTGTTTACCATTGAAGCGGCGGCTTTGACACATGATATTGGAATTCATTTCTGCGAAGAAAAATATGGAAATTGCAATGGAAAATTACAGGAAAAAGAAGGCCCTGCAATTGCAGAAAAGCTACTTGGAGAATTAGGCTTTGATCAGGATGTATCTGATCGGGTTCAGTATTTGATTGCACATCATCATACCTATAATAATATTGATGAAATGGATTATCAGATCTTGGTAGAGGCTGATTTTCTGGTAAACATCATGGAGGATGGCTTATCGAAAGAAGCAGCTTTAAAAGTCTATCATAATATTTTTAAAACAGCATGTGGAAAAATGATTTGCAGGGAGATGTTTCATATTTGACATGACAATAGCTTTAGGGATACGCCATGCACAGCTTATAGCGTTCACAAATTTTTCACAAAAAAATTAGCACTCACCTCTTGACAGTGCTAACAAAAAGGACTATAACATAATTGTCAAGAGGGAAAAGGAAATGGAACCTCAAGACAGTGACCTATTGTATGAGACATAAAAAAGGAGCGTTTACTATGTTAACACCGAGTGTATTTGGAAAAGATTTCTTTGATGATTTGTTTGAGTTTCCGTTCTATGATGACAGAGACATGCAGAAGCTGGAAAAGAAGCTGTATGGCCGCAGAGGTAAGAACCTGATGAAGACGGATATCAAGGATACCGATAAAGCATATGAGCTGGAGATGGATCTCCCGGGATTCAAGAAGGACGAAATCAAGGTTTCTCTGGAAAATGGTTATCTGACCATCAGCGCAGCAAGAGGCCTGGACGTAGATGAGCAGGAGAAGGAAACTGCAAAGTACATCCGCAAGGAGCGTTACGCAGGATCCTGCCAGAGAAGCTTCTATGTAGGTGAAGGCGTAAAGCAGGAGGATATCAAGGGCGAGTTTAAGCATGGTATCCTGAAGCTGGTCATCCCGAAGAAGGAAGAAAAACCGGAAGTCGAGACGTCAAAATACATCTCCATCGAAGGATAATGGAGCGAGGAGCCTCGCCGCGGAAGCGGCGGGGCTCCTTTTTATGGATTGATTTCGCTAAAAAGGGTGCGAAAAAATGTGAAAATGGGGTGCAAAAGCAATACCGTCATGCTATAATTGGGAAAACGAAAGGAGTGATACATCATGGCTGAGACATTAAAAACCATCAAAGAAAGAAGAAGCTGCCGGAATTTTAAGCCGGATATGGTTTCGAAGGAGCTGCTTGATAAAGTACTGGAGGCCGGCACCTGGGCGCCGACCGGAATGGGAATGCAGTCCCCGATTATCATTGCCGTGACGAATAAGGAGCTGCGGGATAAGCTTTCAAAGATGAATGCAGAAATTATGGGTTCAAAAGCGGATCCGTTCTATGGCGCTCCGGTGGTACTGGTGGTGCTGGCAGACAAGAACAAACCGACGCATGTATACGACGGCAGCCTCGTGATGGGCAATCTGATGCTGGCCGCTGCGGATCTGGGACTTGGAAGCTGCTGGATTCACCGGGCGAAAGAGGAATTCGAGAGTGAGGAAGGCAAGGGAATCCTGAAAGCTCTCGGGGTTGAAGGAGATTATGAGGGCATCGGCCACTGTGTGCTGGGTTATGCGGCAGAACCGGCGAAGGAGCCTAAGGAACGGAAGGCTTCCTATGTTTATTACGCGGAATAATTTTCAGGTTCCATTTCCCTGCAAAATGTTGTATAATATAGACAAGAACAACTGGAAGGGAGAATGATTTTATGGCAAATAACACAATTATTACCATCGGACGCCAGTATGGAAGCGGCGGACACGACATCGGAAAACAGCTTGCGGAAGAGTTAAACGTTCCCTTTTATGACAAAGCATTGCTGGAGAGAGCGGCCAAGGACAGCGGCCTCTGCCAGGAGATTTTCGAAAATCACGACGAGAAGCCGACCAACAGCTTCCTCTATTCGCTGGTGATGGATACTTATTCTCTGGGATATACCACGTCTTCTTTCTCAGAGATGCCCCTGAACCACAAGATTTTCCTGGCGCAGTTTGACGCCATTAAGAATATCGCCAAGGAAGGCCCCTGTGTCATCGTAGGGCGCTGCGCTGACTATGCATTGGCAGATTTCCCGAATGTGGTCAATGTATTCCTGCATGCGGATATGCAGGATCGCGTCGTGCGGATCGCGAGACGTCATGATCTGACCGACGCCAAGGCTAAGGATCTGATTGTCAAGACGGATAAGCGCCGTGCCAGCTACTATAATTACTATACCAGTAAGAAATGGGGCGACGCGGCAGGATACGATCTGTCTCTGAATACAGCGACGCTGGGTATCGATGGCACGATTCATATGATTCGCGAGTTCATGGCCTATAAGGAGCGGGAGCACGAAAAAATCTAGGAGTATATATTTAAAATGAAATTTGTGATACAGCGGGTTTCCCATGCATCGGTGACGGTGCATGAGGAAACCATCGGCCGTATCAATCAGGGTTATCTGGTGCTGATTGGTGTGGGGAAAGAGGATACAAAAGAGGACGCAGACCGTCTGGTGAAGAAAATGATTGGCCTGCGTATTTTTGCGGATGAAAACGGGAAGATCAACAAGTCCCTGAAGGATGTGAACGGGGGGCTTCTGTTGGTTTCCCAGTTTACACTGTATGCGGACTGCAGACATGGAAACCGGCCGGGATTTACAGAGGCGGCGGGTCCGGATATGGCAAATGAGCTCTACGAATACATCATTGAAAGCTGCAAAAAAGAAGTGGCTGTGGTTGAACAGGGAGAGTTTGGCGCAGATATGAAAGTAGAGCTTTTAAATGACGGACCATTTACCATTTTATTAGAATCATAGAAACAAAAATTTACAATATAAATACAGGGAGAGAAAACATGGGTAAAAGACAGGATATCCACAAAGTAATGATTATCGGTTCCGGCCCGATTATTATCGGTCAGGCCTGCGAATTCGATTATTCCGGCACACAGGCCTGCAAGGCGCTGAAGAAGCTGGGCTACGAGATCGTTCTCGTAAACTCCAATCCGGCGACCATTATGACAGATCCGGGAACCGCAGACGTTACGTATATTGAGCCGTTGAATGTGGAGCGGCTGACTCAGATTATTGAAAAAGAAAGACCAGATGCCTTATTGCCGAACCTCGGCGGACAGTCCGGTCTTAATCTTTGCTCCGAGCTGGCGAAGGCAGGCGTCCTGGATAAATATGACGTTAAGGTTATCGGCGTGCAGGTAGACGCCATCGAGCGCGGCGAGGACCGGATTGAGTTCAAGCACACCATGGACAGCCTGGGAATTGAGATGGCACGCAGCGAAGTTGCCTATACCGTAGACGAGGCAGTAGCTATTGCGGATAAACTGGGCTACCCGGTTGTTCTCCGTCCGGCTTACACGATGGGCGGCGCAGGCGGCGGCCTTGTATACAATGTAGAAGAGCTGAAAACGGTAGTAGCCAGAGGTCTGCAGGCCAGTCTGGTAGGCCAGGTTCTGGTGGAAGAGTCCATTCTCGGTTGGGAAGAGCTGGAGCTGGAGGTAGTCCGGGACAGCAAAAATAACATCATCACCGTATGCTTTATTGAAAATATCGACCCGCTTGGCGTGCATACCGGAGATTCCTTCTGTTCCGCACCCATGCTGACCATTCCGGAGCATGTACAGAAGCGTCTTCAGGAGAAGTCCTATAAGATTGTAGAGGCTATTCAGGTTATTGGAGGCACCAATGTGCAGTGGGCTCATGACCCGAAGACAGACCGGGATATTGTCATCGAGATCAATCCCCGTACCTCACGCTCCTCCGCACTGGCTTCCAAGGCAACCGGCTTCCCCATTGCGCTGGTTTCCGCTATGCTGGCGTCCGGCCTGACACTGGACGAGATTCCCTGCGGAAAATACGGCACACTGGATCGCTATGTTCCGGACGGAGATTATATCGTAATTAAGTTCGCGCGCTGGGCTTTTGAAAAGTTCAAGGGCGTGGAGGATAAGCTGGGTACGCAGATGCGCGCCGTTGGCGAGGTTATGAGTATCGGTAAAAATTATAAGGAAGCCTTTCAGAAAGCCATCCGTAGTCTGGAGATTGGCCGTTACGGTCTTGGATTCGCGAAGGATTTCCATGAAAAATCCAAGGAAGAGTTGCTGCACATGCTGCATACAGCTACCAGCGAACGCCAGTTCATTATGTATGAGGCTATCCGGAAGGGCGCAACCAATGCAGAGCTCTTTGAGCTGACGAAAATCAAAGATTATTTCCTGAATCAGATGCGGGAACTGGTTGAGGAGGAAGAGAAGCTCTTAACTTATAAGGGACAGGTACCGCCCGCAGAGATCCTGACACAGGCTAAAAAAGACGGCTTCGCAGATCGTTATTTAAGCCAGCTTCTGGAGGTTCCGGAAGCAGATATCCGCAACGCGCGAACAGCCATCGGCGTAACAGAAAGCTGGGAGGGCGTTCATGTAAGCGGAACCAAGGACAGCGCTTACTATTATTCCACCTACAATGCGCCGGATAAAAACCCGGTCAGCACAGATAAGCAGAAAATTATGATTCTGGGCGGCGGTCCCAACCGAATCGGTCAGGGTATCGAATTTGACTATTGCTGTGTACACGCGGCAATTGCCCTGAAGAAGCTTGGTTTCGAGACCATCATTGTAAACTGTAATCCGGAAACCGTATCTACCGATTACGATACCTCCGATAAGCTGTATTTTGAGCCGCTGACTCTGGAGGACGTCTTAAGTATCCACGAGAAGGAGAAGCCGGTAGGTGTTATTGCCCAGTTTGGCGGACAGACGCCGCTGAATCTGGCAGCAGATCTGGAAAAAAATGGAGTCCGGATTCTGGGAACCAGCCCGGAGATCATCGACCTGGCAGAGGATCGGGATCAGTTCCGCGCTATCATGGAGAAGCTGAATATCCCCATGCCGGAGGCAGGTATGGCCGTTGATGTGGAGGAAGCTCTGAAAATTGCCGAGCGCATCGGTTATCCGGTTATGGTGCGTCCTTCCTATGTACTGGGCGGACGCGGTATGGAGGTTGTCCATGAACCGGAGAGCCTGAAGGAATATATGCGTGCAGCGGTAGGCGTGACTCCGGATCGTCCGATTCTGATTGACCGTTTCCTGCATCACGCGATGGAGTGCGAGGCAGATGCCATCTGTGACGGAACCCACGCCTTTGTACCGGCTGTCATGGAGCATATTGAGCTGGCCGGCGTTCATTCCGGAGATTCCGCCTGCATCCTGCCTTCTCTGAATATCTCAGAGGAGAATGTAAAGACGATTAAGGAATATACAAAGAAGATTGCGGAAGAGATGCATGTCTGCGGCCTGATGAATATGCAGTATGCCATCGAGGACGGTAAGGTATTTGTACTGGAGGCCAATCCGAGAGCGTCCAGAACGGTGCCGCTGGTATCCAAGGTCTGCAACATTCAGATGGTACAGCTGGCTACCCAGGTTATTACAGAGGAGCTGACCGGTATTCCTTCCCCGGTACCCGGCCTTAAGGAGAGCAAATTCCATCATTACGGCGTGAAGGAGGCGGTATTCCCCTTCAATATGTTCCAGGAGGTAGACCCGATTCTGGGACCGGAGATGCGTTCTACCGGTGAGGTACTGGGACTGGCGGCCAACTTCGGAGAAGCCTTCTACAAGGCGCAGGAAGCGACACAGACGCCGCTTCCCCTGTCCGGAACGGTTCTAATCAGTGTCAGCGACCGTGATAAGGAAGAGCTTCTTCAGGTAGCAAGAGGCTTCCATCAGGATGGTTTCCATATTATGGCAACCGGAAAAACCTACGATATGATTACAGAAGATGGTATTCCGGCTGAGAAAATCAAGAAGCTGAGCGAGGGCCGTCCGAATATCCTGGACGCTATTGCCAATAAGAAGATTGATTTGATTGTGAATACGCCCTCCGGAAATGAGAGCCGCTTTGATGACAGCTATGTCCGCAAGGCAGCTATCAAGGGCAAGATTCCTTATATGACCACAATGGCGGCAGCTATCGCTACTGCGGAGGGTATCCGTCAGGTAAATGCCAAGGGTGGTAAGCTTGATGTGAAGTCCCTGCAGGAGCTTCACGCAGAGATTGAGTAAAAGAGTATAAACCCTTTAACAGAAAATCGCCCGAGCCGACAGGCCGGGCGATTTTTGGTGTCAGGAATGGATTAAATTCCGCACATACTCCGCATCCTCAAAGGGCTTATAAAGCCCATCCAGCACCGCCCGGAACATCCGTTCCTTGGCCCCCGGATTCTCATGGCAGATCTGCCGGACCAGGTTCTTGGCATACTCACGCCTCGTAAATCCATCCGCCGGACAGGGACTCTTACAGACCGGCAGGTGATATTTATTTTTAAAGCCGATCACATCCGCTTCGTCCACCAGCATCAGTGGCCGAATCACCGTCAGATCCATCCGGTCCAGATAAGTTACCGGATCAAATGAATGAAACCGCCCTTCATATAGAAGGGAGAGCATCATCGTCTCTACCACATCATCCTTGTGATGGGCATAGGCAATCTTATTGCACTCAAGGCCTTTAATCGCTTCATTGAGCGCACCTTTGCGCATTTTGGCGCAGAGCGCGCAGGGACTGCTTTCCTTCCGGATGTTGAACACCACGTCGTAGATCTCCGTCTTCACAATCGTATATCGCACGCCCAGCTCATCGCAGAGCGCCTGAATCGGGCTTAAATCAAAATCCGGGAATCCCAGATCGACTGTGATTGCTTCAATTTCAAATTTTTTTTGATAAAAGCGCTGAAGTCCATGCAATGCATAGAGCAGGGTCAGGCTGTCCTTTCCGCCGGAGATGCCGATGGCAATGCGATCTCCGTCCTCAATCATATGGTAGGTATCCACGGCCTTGCGGACATGGCTTAAAAGCTGCTGTAACTTCATTTTAAAGAATCCTTTCTTATTTAAATTATTTTCTAAAATAATTCCCTACTTAGTTTATCAGAAAAAGATGAAAAAAGCTATTGACAATTTCAAAAACCAAGTATATACTACTAAACAGATAGGAAATATAAGAAAATTCAAACCGAACTTGAGGAGACTGAAAGGAGAACAACACTATGGCAAACATTTATAAGGGAACATTAGGACTCATCGGCAACACACCTCTGGTAGAGGTTACAAATGTAGAAAAAGAGCTGGGATTGGAAGCAACCGTACTGGTAAAGCTTGAGTACTTCAATCCGGCCGGAAGCGTAAAAGACCGTATCGCAAAAGCAATGATTGAGGACGCAGAGGCAAAGGGAGCACTGAAAGAGGGCTCCGTAATCATTGAGCCGACCTCCGGAAATACCGGCATCGGCCTGGCAGCCATCGCGGCAGCCAAAGGATACCGCATCATCCTGACCATGCCGGAGACCA
This sequence comes from Laedolimicola ammoniilytica, assembly GCF_025567165.1. NCBI lineage: Bacteria > Bacillati > Bacillota > Clostridia > Lachnospirales > Lachnospiraceae > Laedolimicola > Laedolimicola ammoniilytica. Next base: position 2,649 of record NZ_JAOQKC010000027.1, on the reverse strand, counting down.
TGAGTGTAGAACGTAGAAATATCCTGAAAGCATATGGCGCAGAGCTGGTTCTGACCGAGGGCGCCAAGGGTATGAAGGGAGCCATCGCCAAGGCAGAAGAGCTGGCAAAGGAAATCCCGAACAGCTTTATCCCGGGACAGTTCGTAAATCCGGCAAACCCGGCAGCACATAAAGCAACTACAGGTCCGGAGATTTGGAAGGATACAGACGGAGCAGTAGACATCTTTGTGGCAGGCGTCGGCACCGGCGGAACCCTGACCGGAACAGGAGAGTACCTGAAGTCCCAGAAGCCGGATGTAAAGGTTGTAGCCGTAGAGCCCGCAGGCAGCCCGGTTCTTTCTGAAGGCAAGAGCGGTCCCCATAAGATTCAGGGAATCGGCGCAGGCTTTGTACCGGATGTACTGAATACCAAGATTTACGATGAAATCCTTCCCATTGAAAATGATGATGCCTTTGCTACTGCAAAGCTTCTGGCAAAAAAGGAAGGCGTTCTGGTAGGAATCTCCTCCGGCGCGGCTCTGTACGCAGCTATCCAGCTTGCAAAGCGCCCGGAGAACAAGGGCAAAACCATCGTGGCACTGCTCCCGGATACCGGAGACAGATATTACTCCACACCGCTTTTCACAGAGTAAAAGATATTCTACCATAAAAGAATATGACCAAAAATCCATAAAGAGAGGGCAAAACCAATGAGTAAAATTACAAGAGATCAGAGAAAATTCAAATTTGAAACCCTTCAGCTTCATGTAGGACAGGAACAGCCGGATCCGGTAACAGACGCAAGAGCCGTTCCGATTTACCAGACCTCTTCCTATGTATTCCGTAACTGCGACCACGCGGCTGCACGTTTCGGACTGGCAGACGCCGGCAATATCTACGGACGTCTGACCAACCCTACAGAGGACGTGTTTGAGAAGAGAATCGCAGCTCTGGAAGGCGGCGTAGCGGCCCTGGCTGTAGCGTCCGGCGCAGCAGCTATCACCTACACCATTGAGAACCTGGCTCAGAGCGGAGATCATATCGTATCCGCAAAGAACATTTACGGCGGAAGCTTCAACCTTCTGGAGCATACGCTTCCGGCATACGGCGTGACAACTACCTTCGTAGATATCTTCAACTACGACGAGGTGGAAGCAGCAATTCAGGACAACACAAAGGCTCTTTACATTGAAACTCTGGGCAACCCGAATTCCGACGTGGTAGATATTGAGAGACTGGCAAAGATCGCCCACGCGCATAAAATCCCGCTGGTAGTAGATAATACCTTTGCAACCCCGTATCTGGTTCGCCCGATCGAGTACGGCGCAGATATCGTAGTACATTCCGCTACCAAGTTCATCGGCGGCCATGGAACCACCATCGGCGGCGTCATCGTAGATAGCGGCAAGTTCGACTGGGAGGCATCCGGAAAGTTCCCGTCACTGACGGAGCCGAACCCCAGCTACCATGGCATCAGCTTTACCAAGGCCGTAGGACCTGCAGCATTTGTAACCAAGATTCGTGCCATCCTTCTGCGTGACACCGGAGCAACCATTTCCCCGTTCCATGCATTCTTCTTCCTGCAGGGACTGGAGACACTGTCTCTCCGTGTAGAGCGCCATGTAGAGAATGCTCTGAAGGTCGTAGAGTATCTGAACAATCATCCGCAGGTAGAGAAGGTTCATCATCCGTCTGTATCCGATGATCCGGAGCAGAAGGAACTGTACGCGAAGTACTTCCCCAACGGCGGCGGCTCTATCTTCACCTTCGAAATCAAGGGCGATGCTCAGAAGGCAAAGGACTTCATCGACAACCTGGAGCTGTTCTCCCTGCTTGCAAATGTAGCTGACGTGAAGTCTCTGGTTATTCATCCGGCGACCACCACACACAGCCAGTGCACAGAGGAAGAGCTTCTGGATCAGGGCATTAAGCCGAACACCATCCGTCTTTCCATCGGAACTGAGAATATCGATGATATCATTCAGGACCTGGACGAGGCATTCAAGGCAGTACAGTAAAAGACTGAGTACAGGGGCGGATCATGTATCTGCCCCTTATCTTTTTCATGAGGAGGACTTACTTATGCAGCTTTCGAAAAAGAGCCGCTACGGACTGCGGGCGTTGATTGATCTGGCTTCCGCGCCGCAGAATCAGTATGTTTCCCTGAGCAACATTGCAGAACGCGGAGAAATTCCGGCGCAGTTTTTGGAGCAGGTATTTGCCTCCTTCCGCCGTGCCGGGCTTGTAAAGGCCTTAAAAGGCCCCCAGGGCGGCTATCAGCTTGCCCGGAATCCAAAATACATCACAGTAGCTGAGGTACTGGAGATTCTGGAAGGTTCTTATCGGATAGCGGACGAAGACGTGTCCCCGGAGAGCCGATGTTACGCTGTCTCAGAGACCATGCAGGAGCGCCTGATTAACCCCATTAACCAGGCCATGGAGCGTTTTCTGACAGAGCTTACGCTGGAAGAGATGAAGGCTGATTACCAGCAGCGTCTGACCAACGGGCAGGATATGTATTATATTTAAAAAAGAATAGGAAATTTGAAAATGAACTGTTATAATAATGACAGTTCATTTCAGACTGTAGACAAAACGCTTTTGGTCAGCACTCCAGAAGCGTTTTTCTTGTTTTGGGTTCAAAAAGTGTGTACTTGATCAATAATAAAC
>NZ_JAOQKC010000026.1:0-49911 GCF_025567165.1 Laedolimicola ammoniilytica | reverse complement strand
CCCTTGAAGACGACAAGGTAGATAGGGCAGAGGTGGAAGTGTGGTAACACATGGAGCTGACTGTTACTAATAGGTCGAGGGCTTGACCAAGAGTGTGAAGCGAAAGCGGAACGCGAAGCGTCATAGGATAGAAAATGTCTAAAAGATATGCAGTATATAGTTTTGAAGGTACAAGGAAGTACCTGAACACTTGACAAGCGTTGAGTGATCAGGTATTATGGTATCTGAATTAAATATTCCTCGATAGCTCAGTGGTAGAGCGTTCGGCTGTTAACCGAAATGTCGTAGGTTCGAGCCCTACTCGGGGAGCTTTAAAAACCTGTAAGCGTTGCTTGCAGGTTTTTTCTATATAAAAATCATTTTACCAATAGCTTATCCGAGAAATTAATTATCACAGGAAATAGAGAATAAATATCAAGTAAAAATAATTTTTACAAAGGAAATATAGATATAGAAACGGGACTTCCCGAGTAAATTCAGGCGAAGTCCCATTTCTAAGTTAATATTTTACTGTACTTGTTCCCAGGGCTGCAATGGGGCCAGGAAGCCGGCCTCCTGCAGTTTCGCCTGAATCATATCCAGACGCTTCTGACTGTCGGCAGCGACCAGATGATAGTGGTAGCCGGAGGTGACGTTGCTTAAGACGCTGGAGCGGCTGTTCTTCAGGGTTTCCATGAATTCATTCACATCCTGCCGGGAACGGATATCCATGTCGGCGGAGATGCGGCCATAGAGACGGTGGCTGATACTGATATTTTTGATGTGACCGCCACAGTCTACGATGAGGTTCATCTCGTCGGCTGTCTGCTCCGGCGTGTGGCAGACCTTAAATTCCCGGGCACTGCCATTGTCCTGCTGAAGGACGTAGCCCCGGGTGGTGGACAGAATTCCGGGTGTGGAGACACGTATCACGGCCATATCCTGCACAATCACCTGACGGCTCACCCCAAAATGCGCTGCCAGCTCCTTGGCAGCCACCGGAGTATCAGCCTTTTTCAAAATCTGTAAAATCTCTGTTCTACGCTGTGAGGTTGTCATGATATTGTGAGACTCCTTTCCTTAACTTGCGCAATCCTTTTTGCGCATCCAGGTATACCCGAAGGGTATTTCATTAGTTTGCACGTCTTTTTCCCAACTTATCTTTTTATATTGTAACACCTGTCCTGCCAGGTGGCAAGACAGCGAGAGGGAGATTTTGCGCAATTTTTCATAGGGTCAGGTGAAAGATAGAAGAAAAGGAAAATCAAACACCGCATAAAAAGCAAGTTTTATGAAGGGATAGAATATGCTATAATAGCGGCAGATAGGATACCTTGTCGAATATGATAATATATTAGAATCTCATAAAAATTATAAGGAGAACATACAATGAAAATCGTAGTATTAGACGGCTATACAGAAAATCCAGGCGATCTGAGCTGGAGCAGACTGGAGGAGCTGGGAGAGTTTATTGTATATGACAGAAGCTCTCTGACTGATGAGGATGAGGCGATCTCGCGTATCGGAGAGGCAGAAATCGTCATTACCAATAAAACGCCCATCACAAAGAGGGTACTGGACAGCTGCCCGTCCATCCGCTATATCGGCGTACTGGCTACCGGTTACAATGTAGTAGACTATACCTACGCCGCTAAGAAAGGCATTCCGGTCACCAATGTACCGGGCTACGGCACGGATACAGTAGCCCAGTTCACCTTCGCGCTGCTGCTGGAAATCTGCCATCACGTGGCACATCATTCCGAAGCCGTACACGCAGGCCGCTGGGAGCAGAGCCCGGACTTCTGCTTCTGCGATTATCCCCAGATCGAACTGGCAGGCAAGACCATGGGTATCATCGGATTTGGCCGGATCGGCCAGAAGGTAGGAACTATCGCGAAGGCATTTGGCATGAAGGTACTGGCGCATTCGCCTCATGAGTACGCGAGCGGCAAAGCTATCGGAACTTATGTAAACTTAGATACACTGTTGGCAGAATCGGATGTGATTTCCCTGCACTGCCCGTTGTTCCCGGAGACAGAAGGCATTATTAATCAGGCGACTATTGCGAAAATGAAGGACGGCGTCATTCTCCTGAACAATGGCCGCGGCCCGCTCGTTGTGGAGCAGGATCTGGCAGACGCGCTGAACAGCGGTAAGATACGGGCTGCGGCAGTGGACGTGGTAAGTGCGGAACCCATTAAGGGCGATAACCCGCTGCTCACCGCGAAGAACTGTTTTATCACACCCCACATTGCCTGGGCGACAAAAGAAGCCCGTCAGCGTATCATGGACTGCGCTGTGAACAATGTAAAGGCATTCCTGTCAGGCGCGCCGGAGAACGTAGTGAACCAATAAAATCCAGAAAAAAGTTATCACCGGGTTTCTGCCAATCCACGCCTGGGTGGTGAAAATCTGGCGATAACTTTTTTCGAGAAAACCCGAAAAAACCCTTGCAAACAGATAGAAAGTATGATAATATAATCGGGCACGGCAAAAGAACCGAGCTAACGCCCACCCAAAGGGGCAGATAAATAAGGCTCCTTGGTCAAGCGGTTAAGACATCGCCCTTTCACGGCGGTAACACGGGTTCGATTCCCGTAGGAGTCATTTATATCTTGACGAACTCGATTCGTTGTGATATAATCTAATAGTTGATGGCGACATAGCCAAGTGGTAAGGCGTGGGTCTGCAACACCCTGATCACCAGTTCAAATCTGGTTGTCGCCTCTAAAAAAAGATAACTCGATGAGTTATCTTTTTTTATGGAATAGGAAATTCTGATAGAATTCCCTATTCCATAAAAGCAAGCCGGTCATTCATGCCGATATCCGGGTACTTCTGGCTGAGGGCAATGAGCTGAACCCGGAGAAAAATAGATAGAAACACAGAAGAAAAATCCTGCCGATCTGATTTACAGACCGAGCAGGATTTTTATAAACAGGATTGCAAGGACCAGAAGAATGATGGGACGGACGATCCGGGAGCCGTTCTTCACGACCATGCCGGAGCCGATGAAGTGCCCGGCCACGCAGCAGGCGGCTGCCGGAAGCCCCAGGGGCAGGCAGACCTTACCGTTCAGCAGAAAGACAGTCAGCGCGCCCAGATTGGAGGCCAGATTGACAGCCTTGGTATTGGCGGAGGCAGTCAGGAGATCGAGCCGGGACAGTCCCGTGTATACAAGAATCAGGAAGGTTCCGGTGCCCGGGCCGTAGAAGCCGTCGTAGAGACCGATGAGCATGGAGGCGGGCATGGAGACCAGAAAGGTATTCCGACGGGAAAGGGGTTCCTTTTCTGTGACATTCAGATCCTTTTTACGGAGCACGTAGTAGGCCACTACGGGCAGAACCGGCAACAGCATAAAGCGCACCAGCTCTTCGCTGGCCAGCAGTGCCAGGGAGGAGCCGCCCCAGGATCCCAGGATGGAGCAGATCACGCAGGCACCGGCCAGGGGCAGATCCATATATTTGAAAAGCCGGGTGGCGGATACAGTGGTTCCGATGGAGGAAGACAGCTTGTTTGTGGCCAGGGCTGTGTGGGGCGGAACGCCCGCGAACAGGTAGGCCGGAAGGGAGATCAGTCCTCCGCCTCCGCCGATGGAGTCCACGAAGCCCGCCAGAAAGACCAGCGGACAGACGATGAGAAGCATATGCGGTGTCACTTGCATGATAAGTACCTTCTTCTGTAAATGTGATAGTAAAATTAGTGTACAGGAAAGAAAAAGGGCTGTCAATGTGGAAAATGTGGCTGTTTTTTCCGGCAGAAAGTGTAAAAAACTTTGTAGAATCAGTCAAACTGTAGTATACTGAACGGAGAAGAAAAACGGGCAGAAAGGTCTGGAAGCATCTGATACAAGGACAATGGAAGGAACGGGAGGGAGTTATGAAATTCAAGGAGAAATATCTGGCGGGCGAGTTGCCCTTTGAGGCCATCGACAAATACATCGAGGACTGGGGCAACAGCGACGAGACCTGCACCTTAAGAGAGTATCTGGGACTGAACGCGGAGGAAGAGGACGTGTGGATCTCCGACAGCGACGAAGCACTGCAGGAGATGCTGGATAAGCAGAAAAAGTAAAAAGGAGAATGTAAAAAATGGAAAGCAGAGTACAGAAGACACTGGAAAATCATAAGAAGGGTTATAACTGCGCCCAGGCTGTGGCGTGCGCCTACTGTGACCTGGTGGGCATGGACGAGCAGAGCGCATTTCGGGCGACGGAGGCCTTTGGGCTTGGCATGGGCGGCATGCAGGCCACCTGCGGCGCGGTATCCGGCGCAGTAATGCTGGCAGGACTGAAGAACAGCTGCGGCGATCTGGAAGCACCCATGAGCAAGGGAAAGACCTATCAGATCTCCAAAAAGATCGTGGAGGGGTTTCAGAAGAAAAACGGCGCCACGGTCTGTAAAGATCTGAAGGGTGTGGAGACCGGACATCCCTTACGTTCCTGCGACGGCTGTATTGAAGATGCGGCTGAGCTGGTAGAGCAGATCTTATTTTCAGAGGAATAGGGACTGGTAAATGGTAGAAATCCGTCTGATACGGACAAAAAAGGGCGAAAATCCGTCTGTGGCGGCCCGCCGCCTGCTTGCGTCCGCGCTGGAAACTGCATATGGAATTCCGGCGGCCTCGTGTCTTGTGGAGAAGGATGAAAAGGGGAAGCCCTGCCTGGCAGGACGGCCCGATCTCCACATCAGCATTTCCCACAGCGGGCCTTACGCGGCCTGTGCCTTTGGGGACAAACCGGTGGGTATCGACATCGAAATGTGGAGAACACACCCGAAATGGCAGCGGATAGTGGATAAAATGCACCCACGGGAGCGGGAGGCGATGACGCGGCTCTGCGGCGGAACTATTTCCCGGGATACGGCGGAGCCGGTGCGGCAGTTTTGCGACCTCTGGGTGCGGAAGGAGAGCTTCCTGAAGGCGGTCGGCGAGGGACTGCGGCTTTCCTTGGACGCCTTTGATACGACGGGGAATATGGTGTCGCAGGATCTGCGGGAGGGCCGCTGGTATATAAAGAGCTGGCAGCTCCCGGAAGAGGCGCTCAGTGTGGCGGTCTGTGGGCAGGAAGAGCTGGATTTTTCCCGCCTGGTCTGGTAAAATGAGAAATCAATGAGGAGTGACGAGGAGGCTATGATGGCGGACGAAACAAGAAAGAAGAAAAAAGGGAAAATGCCTCTGCCGATTCTGGTGGTGCTGGTCATCTGCGTGGTGGTGCTGGGCGTCAGCATCTGGCAGCTGTCCACTATTTTCCTGGAGTATAAGGCGGGAACCGATGAGTATGATAAGCTACAGACCTACGTGTCCGGAGATCCGGCGGAGGAAGTGGTTCAGACGGCTGCAGAGGACGGTGAAAATGCAGATGATACCGAGGCAGAAGACGCTTCGGAGGAGCGGGTGCAGCGCGTGGCGATCAGCGAGCTGCAGGCTCAGAATTCCGACACCGTGGGATGGATTCAGATCCCGGGGACGCAGATCAGTTATCCGCTGATGCATACGACCGACGATTCCTATTATCTGAATCATACCTTCAGCAAGAAGGTGAACGGCGCGGGCAGTATCTTCGTGGAGACCCTGAACAGCGCGGATTTCACGGATTTACATACGATTATTTACGGACATAATATGAAGAACGGCTCCATGTTTGCGGGGCTGAAGGAGTATCGTTCCGCGTCCTATCTGGTAGCTCATCCCAATGTCTATGTGGATCTGGCGGACGGCACCCATGCGTATCAGATCTTCTCGGTGTACGAGGCAGATGCGGACAGCGACAGCTATACCATCGGCTTCGCGCCGGATGAGACTTATGAGGAGTATCTGAAGACCATCAAGGGCCGGTCGTTGTACGATACCAGCGTGACGGTGACCAGGGAGGATTCGATCATTACGCTGTCTACCTGTACGAAGCATGGGGAGAAGCGGTTTTTGGTGCATGCGAAGAAGTTATATTAGTATGCTGTAAACGAAGTGAACAGGAGGGATGATCGTGGCAGCAGCGGAAGATAAGGTAAAGCTTTTGAAGCAGTATGTGGAGGAGAGCAGCTCTATCGTCTTTTTCGGCGGAGCGGGCGTGTCCACCGAGAGCGGCATTCCGGATTTCCGGAGCGTGGACGGCCTCTACCATCAGGAGTGGAAGTATCCGCCGGAGACCATCATCAGCCACAGCTTTTTCGTGCGGGAACCGGAGGAGTTCTACCGGTTTTACCGGAAAAAGCTGCTCTGCCCGGAGGCGAAGCCCAATGCGGCCCATAGGAAGCTGGCGGAGCTGGAGGCTACGGGTAAGCTGAACGCTGTCGTGACCCAGAATATCGACGGGCTTCATCAGATGGCCGGAAGCAAGCGGGTCTATGAGCTGCACGGCTCGGTGCACCGGAATTATTGTCAGAAGTGCGGAAAGTTCTATGATATGGAGTATATGCTGCATTCCGAGGGCGTGCCCCGGTGCGAGTGCGGCGGAATTATCAAGCCGGATGTGGTGCTCTACGAGGAGGGGCTGGACGACGCGACCATTCGGGGCGCGGTGCGGGCCATCTCCCAAGCGGATATGCTGATCATCGGCGGAACGTCCCTGGCGGTGTATCCGGCAGCAGGATTGATAGATTATTTTACCGGAAAGCATCTGGTGGTCATCAACCGGGACGCGACGCCCCGGGATGCCAGCGCAGATCTGCTGATCCAGGGTAATATCGGAGAGGTTTTAAGTGGAATATAAAGTAGGAGATATCGTAAAATTAAAAAAGGCGCACCCCTGCGGAAGCTCCGAGTGGGAGATCTTACGGGTAGGCGCGGATTTTCGCCTGAAATGCATGGGCTGCGGGCATCAGATTATGATTGCCAGACGGCTGGTGGAGAAGAATACCAGAGGGCTTCGAAGTCCGAAGGCAGACGCGTAAGGGGCGCCCGGTAAATTCTGTTTCAGGTATCGTTTAATAATAAGGCTGAGAATGCACAGGATTATGTTTTGGGACATGGTTCTGTGCATTTTTTATGGAATAGGAAATTCCGATAGAATTCCCTATTCCATAAAAGCAAGCAGAGCTTGCAAAGATGCGCACTCGCCGCAGGCGGAGAATCCTGCTTCGCAGGATTCTTTTTTATTGGTCGAAATACAAAAATTGAGTAAAAAAGTATGGAAATCTCCTGCGTCATGTACTATAATTGCCCTGTAAAGTTAGTTCGCATTAACTAACTGGTGAAATACAGTATACCTGGGAGGGAGTCATGTTTCTTACCATCAACGATATCAAAAAATCCTTCGGCTCCGGCGACAGCCGGGTAGAGGTGCTGAAGGGCATCAACCTGTCCATGGAGCGGGGCGAATTCTGCGTGCTGCTGGGGCCTTCCGGTTCCGGTAAATCCACGCTCCTGAATATCATCGGCGGCATCGACGCGGCCGACGAGGGCGACATCTGCATCGAAGGCGAGCGGATGGCCGATATGAAAGAGAAGAAGCTGACGGCCTACCGCCGGAAGCACTTAGGGTACATTTTTCAGATGTATAACCTGATCCCGAACCTGACCGTCCGGGAAAATATTGAAGTGGGCGCTTACCTCAGCGACAGGCCCCTGGACGTGGACGAGCTGCTCCATACCCTGGGTCTCTACGACCATCGGAGAAAGCTGCCGAACCAGCTTTCCGGCGGCCAGCAGCAGCGTACGGCCATCGGCCGCGCTATCGTGAAGAATCCGGATATTCTGCTCTGCGACGAGCCCACCGGAGCCCTGGACTATCAGACCTCCAAGGACATCCTGAAGCTCATCGAGACCGTCAACCAGAAGTACGGCAACACCGTCATCATGGTGACTCACAACGATGCCATCAAGGATATGGCGGACCGTGTGGTGCGGCTTCGAGACGGCATGATCCGCAAGGACTACCGAAACGTTCACAAGATTCCGGCAGAGGATCTGGAATGGTAGGGGGAAACGTATGAAAAATCCGCTGCGGAAGCGCTTATTGCGCGAGCTGAAAAGTGAAATTGGAAAATATCTGGTGATTTTCCTTCTGCTGGCCGGAACCATCAGCCTGGTATCGGGCTTTCTGGTGGCGGACGGCAGCATGATCATTGCCTATAACGAGGGTTTTGAAAAATACAATATCGAGGATGGAAACTTCCGGCTGGGCGAAAAGGCCAATAAAGCCCAGCTGAAAACCATTCAGGAGCTGGGCGTGACGGTCTACGACCTGTTTTACGCGGAGGAGGCTCTGACCAATGGCAGTACCCTCCGAATCTATCCGAATCGGGATCAGGTAGATCTGGTCTGCCTGATGGATGGCGCCATGCCCACAGGCACGGACGAGATTGCCATCGACCGTATGTATGCGGACAATAACGGCCTGACTATTGGCGACAGGCTGGAGAGTGGCGCCCGTTCCTGGATCATTACCGGCCTGGTGGCTTTGCCCGATTACAGTTGTCTTTTTTCAGACAATAACGACAGTATGTTTGACGCGGTGAAGTTCGGCGTGGCCATCGTGACGCCGGAGATGTTCGCGAATTTCAGTAAGGATGAGCTGTACTGGAATTACGCCTGGAAATACGACGTTCCGCCGGAGGAAGGCGAGCCCGAGCAGGACGCCGCCGAGGATCTGATGCAGGGTATCTTAAATGAGGCTGATCTGGAGAATTTCGTTCCCGCTTATCAGAACCAGGCCATTCAGTTTACCGGCGACGATATGGGAAGTGACCAGGCCATGATGGTCATCCTTTTGTATATTGTTATATTGATCATGGCTTTCGTTTTCGGAATCACCACCAGCAACACCATTTCCAGGGAGGCCAATGTGATCGGCACCCTGCGGGCTTCCGGTTATACGAAAAATGAACTGATCCGGCATTATATGACCATGCCGACCATCGTGACGTTGGTCAGCGCCCTGATCGGCAATATTCTGGGCTATACCTCCCTGAAGGAGGTCTGCGCCGGGATGTATTACGGCAGCTACAGCCTGCCCACCTACGTGACCATCTGGAACGCGGAGGCTTTTGTGGAGACCACGGTGGTTCCGGTACTTCTGATGATGGTGGTCAATTACCTGGTGCTTCGGCGAAAGCTTGGCTTGTCGCCGCTGAAGTTTCTGCGGCGGGATTTGAGCCGACGAAAGCAGAAACACGCCATGCCGCTGAGTCAGCATATTCCGTTCTTTACCCGGTTCCGCTTAAGGATCATTTTCCAGAATGTGGGTAACTATCTGATTCTTTTTATCGGAATCCTTTTCGCCAATATGCTGCTGATGTTCGGCCTGGCCCTTCCGGCGGTGCTGGACCACTATCAGGCGGAAATCGAGCAGAACCTGCTCTGCAATTACCAGTATATCCTGCAGGTGCCCTACGACGCCATGAATGAGGATAAGAAGCTGGAAAGTATGATTTCCATGCTGTATTTCCAGAGTGAGGTGGAGACGGACAACGAGGACGCCGAGAAGTTCACGGCCTACGCCCTGAATACGCCGGATGAACCCTATATGAAAGAGAGTGTAACACTCTACGGCCTGCAGGACGACAGCCGGTATATTCCCATTGATTTCCGGGATGACGGCGTGTATATCTCCTCGGCTTACGCGGAGAAGTATCTGCTGGAGCCCGGCGACACGATCACTCTGTACGAGGAGTATGGTACCGACGCCTATACCTTCCGGGTGGACGACGTCTACCATTACGAGGGCGGCCTGACTGTCTTCATGCCCCAGAAGCAGGTGAATGATCTGTTCGACCTGGGAAATGATTATTTCAGCGGCTATCTGTCCGACACGGAAATCACGGACATCGACGGGAAATACATCGGCACCATGATCGACGCGGAGGCCCTGACCAAGATATCCAGACAGCTGACCGTGTCCATGGGAAGCATGATGGGCCTGGTCAATGGATTTGCCATGCTGATGTTCATGGTACTGGTCTACCTGCTGTCGAAAATCATCATCGAGAAGAACGCCCAGTCCATCTCCATGACAAAGATTCTGGGCTATTCCAACCGGGAAATCAGCGGATTATACATTATGTCAACCACAATCGTGGTGATCCTGTTCCTGCTGAACAGTCTCCCCATCGAATATGAGGTCATGGTGGTGCTGTTCCGCGCGATGATGCTGCAAAGTATCAGTGGCTGGATTACCTTCTATATCGGGCCGGAGATCTACGTGGAAATGTTTGTCATGGGCTTTGGAACCTACCTGGCGGTGGCCCTTCTGGAATACCGGAAAATCCGGCATGTGCCCATGGACGCAGCCCTGAAGAATGTGGAATAACTGGTAATGGTTCGGTACAGCCCGAAGCACTTGCTGCTGAGGGCATAAGAAAGTGATTCAGGAGTGCAAAATCCCATCGGCGGAGTCGATTTTCATGGATTTTGCAGTTGTAACAGTTCAGGTACTGAACTGTTAGAATAACCGGGAGGAGTGAGAAGATGAACGGAAAGAAATTGCTGAAGGAGAAGCTGGGACTGCTTCTGACCCTGCTGGTAGTGGTAGCAGTGGGAGCGGCAGTCAGCTTTGGAATAAAAAGGAAAAACGCGGAGGAAGACGGGACGGATGCCGCGGCCAGTACGTCTACGGCGGACACCGCTTCCGGGACGACCGGAGAGGAGACTTATGAAAATCAGGATTCCTCCATGGAAAAAGATAAGATGGAGACAGTTTACATAAAATCAGACGCCGAGGGAAATACAAAAGAGATTACTGTGGAAACCATGCTGAAGCATCCGACCGACGGCTCCGATATCCAGGATCAGAGCAATCTGAAGGATATCCGCAATACCAGGGGTGACGAGGAATACAGCCAGGGCTCCGACGGAAGCCTGATCTGGAAGAATCACGGTGCGGACATTTCCTATAAGGGAACCAGCGACGCAGAGCCGCCGGTAAAGGTGAAGGTCAGCTACTATCTGGACGGAGAGCAGATCAGTCCGGCGGAGCTGGCCGGAAAGAGCGGCCAGGTGAGAATTCGCTTCGATTATGAAAATACAGCCACCGAAACCGTGACCGTAAAGAAGAAAGCCTACGAAGTACAGACGCCGTTCCTGGTCATGTCGGCTCTGGTACTGCCATCAGACATCTTCTCCAATATTGAGGTGGAAAATGGAAAACTGATGCAGATGGACGAGCAGAACATGGTTATCGGCTACGCCATGCCGGGACTGGCGGACAGCCTGCAGCTGTCCGGATATGAAGTGACGGAAGAGATCGACATTCCCGAATACGTGGAAGTCACCGCAGACGCGAAAGAATTCGAGCTGGAATTTACCGCTACGATCATCACGCCGGGGCTTTTGGAGGATCTGGATACGGAAAACCTGAAGGATGCAGACGACTTCGCGGACGGCATGGATGACCTGAAGGACGGTGTGAACGATCTGGACGAGGGCGTGGGGGAGCTCTATGACGGCCTCAAGGAGTTTTATGACTACCTGGATGAGTATACCAGCGGTGTGACGGCGCTTCGGGACGCCACTAGGCAGGTCTGGGAGGGTGTCGGCAAGCTGAATGAGAACAACAAGTCGCTGACCGATGGCGCGGCAGCATTGCAGAGCGGTCTGGAGCAGCTGAACACAGCCCTGGGCGCAGCAGGCGGCATGACTGGCAGTCCCGCAGAGGGCGGAAGCGGGGAAGCTGCAACCGGTGCGGACACAACGGCAGGTCAGGCTGCCTTCGCAAAAACCGTGGGAGCCCTGGCAGCGGCGGCAGCCGCTGATCCGACGACCCCGGAAGGCGAAGCACAGCAGAAAGCCCTGGAAACCCTGGGCCTGACAGCGGAAGACGCACAGGCGCTGGCGGCTTACGCCAAGACCCTCAGCGAAGCGGGAGCCTCCGCCGGAGAACTGCAGAAGACCCTGCAGACATCGGTGGCATCTCTGGCGGCCGGAAGTAAACAGTTGACCGAGGGCCTGACAGCCTACACCACAGGAGTCAGCCAGCTCTACGCAGGCACGGAAAAAGTCGTAGAGGGCGGCACCACCCTCTGCACCGCGGGCGGCGAGCTCTACGACGCTTTTGGGGAAGCCCTGGACGGCGTAAGCGAACTGCGGGACGGTGTCCGCGATTTCAAGGACGACGGCATCGACGAGCTCATGAAGCTTGGAGGCTCCGACTTCCGCAATGTCATGAACCGCCTGCGGGCAGTGAAAGAAGCCGACGACAGCTATGACAATTTCGCGGGTCTTGCCGAGGGCAAGACCGGAAGCGTCCGCTTCATCGTAGAAACCGAAGAGATCAAAAAGTAAATAGAAGCCACACGACTACTTATGTAAACTAAGCTAATTAAAAAAGTTCTAAAGTAGTTATATACAAAAACAGCGGCTGCGGGAAAAATTTCCTAAGGAGGGCCTAATTGTGCCCGAGCGTGGAAAATTTTTCCCGCAGCCGCGTCCGTCTTAAACAAACCTTATTTCAAAGCATCCAAATAGGCTTCTGTGAGAGATCCCTTCATCGGCACGCCCAGCTCCGGCAGCACCGCGTCAAGCGCCTTCATTACAGCCTCCAGCTTCGAAGGATACGCATTTTCCCCCATGTGTCCAATCCGGATTACCTGGCCTTCCAGCACATCAAAGGATCCAGCCAGCATAATGTTATACTTTTCACGCACCGCCGTCAGAATCGCAGCCGCGGTCGTCTCCTCCGGTACGTCAAACACAGACACCGTATTCGAATACCCATTGCGCGTATGCAGCTTCAAGCCGCAGGAAGTCAGCGCCGTCCGCACTGCCTGGGCGATCTTCGCATGCCGCTCCAGGATGCTGGCATCCGCCTTAATATTCTCAAAGGCAGCCCTTAAGCCCCGGATATCACTGATGGGCATGGTATACGGAAACCACTGCTTCTCAAAATACCCGTCAAAGGTCATCAGATTCGCGTAGAACGAAGCAATCGGCGTCTTACGCTCCTTCATAGCCGCCCATGCAGCAGGGCTCACCGTCACAAAGGTCAGTCCCGGAGGGGCGGAAACCACCTTCTGGGAGCCGCCGCAGAGCAAATCAATCTGAAAATCATCTACACGGACCTCCTCGCCAAACATGGCGGAGACAGAATCCACGACGGTCAGAATGCCATAGGATTTCAGCAGCGGACAAATCCGCGCGATATCATTGAGCACGCCGCTGGGGGTGTCGCAATGCACCACCGTGGCGTATTTGAAGTTGTGATCCTTCTCCAGATAAACTGCCAGCGCGTCCACATCGACCGTCTCCAGATAATCCACCGTATAAAGCACCGGATTCCCACCGTACATCTTCACAAAGTCCGCAAAGCCTTTGCCGAAGACGCCATTGTCGATGACCAGCACCCGGTCGCCCGGCTCCGTGAGACCGGCACAGGCCGCTTCCAGGCCAAGGATGCCCTCACCGCCCAGAATCAGCGCCTCATTCTTCGTGTGAAGCAGGGCGCTGATGAGCTCGCAGGTCTCCTTATAGAATGTATAAAAGTCCGGATCCAGATCCGGATTGGTACAGGGCAGGCTTCTGGCTGCCAACACATTTTCCCGGACCTGTGTAGGCCCGGGCGTCATAATCTCGTACATGTAAAAACCTCCTTTAAAGTAGTGAACCGAAACTTAAAGTCTCTTCTGAACGGTAATTCTCAGGCGCTCCGCAATGGGGATCACGATGATAGCAGCGACGCCGATCTGAACCAGGTTACCCGGAATAGAGGTTGCCGGAGCGATCCAGTTGCCATAGATAAAGCCCTCGGCGATATAGTAGCCGACCACCTTGATGACACAGGCAACAGCGATAGCCAGCGCATTCCAGCCGTAGCCGTGATGCTTCTCGGTGATAGCGCCTACGGTGAAGCCCATGAAGCCGACGATGACGAAGGTGAACGGAGCCCAGAGATACCAGCCGGACAGCAGGTCAAAGAGACCCATTCCGAAAGCGCCAGCCAGGGTGCCGGTGCGGCGTCCGAAGATAATGGCAGCCAGGAACAGCGGCACATTTCCCAGATGAATCAGTCCGCCGTTGGCTGCGATGGGCAGGCGAAGGTTGACAAATGCGGTAAAGATATAGGTGAGCGCAATCAGCATTGCGTCGATAACGAGTTCCCTGGTGGTGATGCCGCTCTTCTTTACTGCGGCTGCTTCTGTAGTCTGCATAGATAAATTTCTTGCAACTGTTCTGTTTTTCCATAACAGTTACATTTCCTCCTTACTTATTTTCCCCAGCAGATTTATATGGAATCCATACAGAGGTGCACGCTCTGTGTCACTGCTGTTGTCAGGTGCTACTATAACCGTTGACTGGCTGTTTTGAAATAGCCAGTTTTTATCAAAATGACCAGACCAGATACAAATTTTTGATAAAACATACAGAAAAAGTGGGAAAATACAATAAGTATTGTAAAATCGCGGATTATAAGGTATTATGAAAAAGGTAAAGGACAGGCTGAAGCACTTGCTGCGGAAGCCGTATGAACGTGATTCAGGTGTGAGCAGATTTCATTCGGAAACGAATTCTCATAAATCTGCGAATCATAATTATGAAATAATTATGATGATGAAACCAAGTAATTTGTACGGAAGATCATATCGTAAGAAGGGGGAGCGTCACATGGAGGACCAGAGCAAGGCAATCGTGGAAGGCAAGCCTCTCGAATATCCCGAGATCGTGCAGGATACCGTGGAGGTGGAGTTTCCGGAGATAACAGATTTTGTGAGGAATATGAAATTGAAGAGTGGAATATTTGGATTTCAAAAAGAAGATGTCTATGAGAAAATGCAGCAGCTGAACAAGATGTACCAGAGCCGGGCCCAGCAGATGCGGGATCAGAACCGGGGACAGTTAAAGCAGATGCGGAAACAGCAGCAGGAAGAGCTGGAGGATATGAAAGCCCGTCTGGCGGCGGAGCGCGCCGAAGAGCAGCAGAAGCTGGCTGAGGAGCAACAGGCCATGAAGGAGAAATTCGACGCGGAGCAGAAGGAAGCCTACGAAAAAATGCAGGAGCAGATCGCTGCGGCCCGGATCGAGATCCGTCGGGAAATGCAGGCGCAGATGGACGAGAAGACTGCGCAGCAGAAGCGGGAGCTGACCATGATCAGCGAAGAGCTGGAGCGCCTGAACGAGCGATTCCTCCTGCTGAAGACGAGAATCGTAGAACTGGCAGAACAGGAGTAGACAGATATAGATGAAAAAAGAACAGCTTCAGTCAGTGGACGAGATACTGGAAGAACGAAAAGAAAAGCTGTACCGGCGAAGAGAATTCCGGTGCTTCCTCGTGGAATGTGTTGTGCTGGTGGCGCTGGTCTATGCGGCCTTTCATTATATCATTGGTCTGGCGGTGGTAAGCGGCGAATCTATGGAGCCGGGCCTGACAGACGGCGAACTGGTGCTTTTCTACCGGCTGGATGAGTCCTATCAGACCGGCGATCTGGTCATCATCCACCGGGCGGACGGCGTGGAATACATCAAGCGCGTGGTGGCGGAGCCGGGCGACGTGGTGGAGCTCTCGGAAGAGGGCGCGCTTTTGGTCAATGGAGTGAAAGACGCCACCCTGACTGCCGTAGGAAAAACCGAAGCCACATCCGAAGACGTAACCTATCCCTACACCGTTCCGGAAAATAGCTATTTCGCGCTGGGCGACAACCGGGAGAATTCGAAGGATTCCCGAAGCTTCGGAGCCGTGACGGCAGATGATATCACCGGGCGGGTGTTTGTGTATATGGGGATGACAAGATAAAAGATGGAAAGCAAGCAAAGCTTGCAAAGATGCGCACTCGGCGCAGTGGTAGATGGTTGCTGAAGCAACCGCGCCTCGGCGCGAGAATGTGCCATTGGCACATTCTTTTTTACAGAAAATGCAGTGCAGCCGGGAAAATGTTTCCCATAAAATGAGGAGTGCCCCGACGTACCAGGTACGCCGAGGCTATTATGAAAAAATTTATCTATATGTGTAGTGAAAGCATTTTCATTGTTAAGAGGTTGCTCCCTTAACTTGAATATAGTATAGCAATTGATTATGAATAAACTATGAACAAAATGTGAACTTAATGTAAAAACGCACAAAACAAGTGAGAAAGCAAAGAAAAAACAGGACAAAATAGACAAAAAGCATAAAAATATCCGAAAAGATGGTTCGGCAAAACGCAGAGGAATAATAGGAAATAGGGAGAATAAATCGTGCAGTCCGCACAATACGAATGAATGTCCGCGAGAGACGGAACTAAATGGGCGGAGCACAGCGCGAAATTACGTAGTAATTTCTGTGCATCGCGAAGTGTTTCCTGTGAACGGAGTGAACAGAAAAAAATACAGGAATCCCTCTTGTATACAGGGCCGCGGCAATGGTAAAATAGGAGAAAGTGAATAGTTTACGAATAAAAGAGGTTTAAAATGGAAAAAGACAATACCAGACCGGTGTATATCATCGGTCACAAGAATCCGGACACGGATTCCATCTGTTCGGCCCTGGCCTA
Source organism: Laedolimicola ammoniilytica (assembly GCF_025567165.1). NCBI lineage: Bacteria > Bacillati > Bacillota > Clostridia > Lachnospirales > Lachnospiraceae > Laedolimicola > Laedolimicola ammoniilytica. The sequence continues at coordinate 33,538 of NZ_JAOQKC010000026.1, read as the reverse complement.
CGCGTATCTGAAGAACACCCTGGAGGGTGGTGGATACATCGCGGCGCGGGCAGGACAGCTGAATCAGGAGACACAGTATGTGCTGAACTATTTCCAGGCGGAAGCGCCGGTGTACGTGGCCGATGTGATGACGCAGGTCAAGGACATCGAGATCCGCAAGACCGAGGGCGTACAGGGCAATCTGTCCCTGAAGCAGGCCTGGAATCTGATGCGCCGCATCGGGGCGGTGACCCTGCCGATTACCAAGGATCAGAAGATTGAGGGATTGATCACCATCGGCGACATCGCCACCTCCTACATGGACGTGCTGGACAGTAAGATTCTGGCTCAGGCCAATACCCAGTACCGGAATATCATTGACACTCTGGAGGGTACGATTCTGGTGGGCTCCGCGGAAGACTATTACAACAAGGGCAAGGTGCTCATTGCGGCAGCGAACCCGGATCTGATGGAGGATTACATAGAGGAGGGCGACCTGGTTATCCTGGGTAACCGCTACGAATCCCAGCTGTGCGCCATCGAGATGCGCGCGGGCTGCATCATCGTCTGCGAGGGCGCAAAAGTCTCCATGACCATCAAGAAACTGGCCCAGGAGCATCACTGCGTCGTCATCAGCACGCCCCACGATACCTTTACGGCGGCCCGCCTGATCAACCAGAGCATGCCGATCCGCTACTTTATGAAGTCCGACAACCTGACCATTTTCAATGTCAATGAGAAGACTGACGATATCAAGGAAATCATGGGTCAGAAGCGTTACCGGGACTTCCCGATCGTGGACAAGGACGATAACTACATCGGCATGATTTCCAGACGGAACCTGTTGAATCTGAAGCGGAAGCAGGTCATCATGGTGGATCATAATGAGGAATCCCAGGCTGTGGATGGCATCGACCATGCGGAAATTTTGGAGATCATCGACCATCACCGTCTGGGCACTTTGGAGACCATGTCCCCGGTATTTTTCCGGAACCAGCCCCTTGGCTGCACCGCGACGATTATGTACCAGATGTATCAGGAGCGGGGCGTGGAGATCCCGAAGAAAATTGCGGGTCTCCTGTGCTCAGCTATTATTTCTGATACCCTGATGTTCCGCTCCCCGACCTGTACGGCCATCGACAAGGCAGCGGCGGAGAATCTGGCACAGATCGCGGGCATTGATATCGAGGATCTGGCTGTGGATATGTTCTCCGCAGGCAGCAATCTGGGTTCCCGCACCGCAGAGGAGATTTTCTACCAGGATTTCAAGCGCTTTGACGTGGGAAATGTGGAGTTCGGCGTGGGTCAGATCAATTCCATGAACGCGGTGGAGCTGGAGGAGATCCGCGAGAAGCTGATTCCCTACCTGCCTGTGGCGCACCGGGAAAGCGGCCTGAACATGATTTTCTTCATGCTCACCAATATCATCAAGGAGTCTACAGAGCTTCTGTGCTACGGTCCCAATTCCGACACCCTGGTGAAGGAAGCCTTCCAGCTGCCGGATGACGGCGACACCTATGAGCTGAAGGGTCTGGTATCCCGCAAGAAGCAGCTGATTCCTTCTCTGGCAGGCATGATTCAGCAGATGGAAGAGATGAGATAATCCATGGAAGCAAAGAAAGAACGAAAAAAGCAGCACTGGAGAGCAGGCAATATGCTCTATCCTCTTCCCGCCGTCATGGTAAGCTGCGGGCGGGAAGGCGAGAAACCGAATATTATTACGGTGGCATGGGCAGGGACCATCTGTTCCGACCCCGCGATGGTATCCATTTCCGTGCGCCCGAACCGCTATTCCTACGATATCATCCGGGAGACCGGCGAGTTTGTCATCAATCTGACCACGAAGGCCCTGGCGAAGGCCACCGATTACTGCGGCGTGCGCTCCGGCCGGGACGTGGACAAGTTTGCCCAAATGCATCTGACGCCGGGCAAGGCGCAGCATCTTAAGTACGCGCCCACCATCGAGGAGAGCCCGGTGAACATTGAGTGCCGGGTGACCGAGGTGAAAGAACTGGGCAGCCATCACATGTTCCTGGCGGAGGTGCTGGGCGTCACCGTGGACGGGGCCTACATGAATGAAAATGGCCGCTTCGAGCTGAACAGCACGAATCTGGTGGCCTATTCCCACGGAACCTATTTTACGCTGGGACAGGAGATCGGCACCTTCGGCTACAGTGTGCGGAAAAAGAAGTCGGCGAAGGCCGCGAAGAAGAATACGAATCAAGTCAGCAAAGGAAAGGGCAGAAGATGAAAAAGAACGTCGTACTGATTGGAATGCCGGGAGCCGGAAAGAGTACCATCGGCGTCATTCTGGCGAAAATGATGGGAAAGGATTTTATTGACGCGGATCTGGTGATTCAGAAGGAAGAGGGTCTGCTTCTGAAGGATATCATTCAGCGGGACGGCCCGGACGGCTTTCTGGCCGTGGAGAACCGGGTCAATGCGGGACTGAATCCGGCGAACGCCGTCATTGCCACCGGCGGAAGCGTGGTGTACGGCGAGGAAGCCATGAAGCATCTGGGCGAAATCAGTGTGGTGGTGTATCTGCGCCTCTCTTATAAGGCAGTGAAATCGAGGCTCCGGGACGTGAAGGGCCGCGGCGTGGTGCTGCGGGACGGACAGACCCTGCACGACCTTTATGCGGAGCGCGAGGGTCTCTACGAAAAATACGCCGACGTGACCATCGAAGAGGACGGTCTGGGCGTGGAAGAAACCTTAGAAAAGACTTTACAAGCCCTGGAAATGTTGGTAGAATAAAAAATGTTACAAAAATATTACACCTCGGAGCTGCTCCGGGGTGTACTTGAGATTAAAGAAGATTTAAAAACCAATGAAAAAAAAGAAATTATTTTTTAATAAAAAATCACAGCTTGTATTTGCGGAATCCATGATGATTACCTGCGGTTGTATGCTGCTGGGCGTGCCGCTTATCGGCAGTGGCTTCGGAAGCGGCGACAGCTACTACGAGGTTACACTGGCGGGTAAGACGGTGGGATCGGTTAAGAATCCTTCCGTGGTGGAGAACGCCTATCTGCAGGCCAGGGCCCGGATTTCCAGGGAGACGGACGGTCTGGTGCTGGCGGATGTGGAGTACGAGCTTGATAAGGTGCCGAAGATCTTCGGTTCCACCATGGACAGCGATACGCTGAGCGATGCCTTTTACAAGGAACTGACCCAGATTGTGGCGAAGGCCAAGAAAAAGGCTTACCTGATGAAGATTAATGAGTTCACGGTGACGCTGGGAAGCTATCAGGACGTCATGGACGTGCTGTACGCCACAAAGGACCGATTTGACACGGACAATGAGTTCCAGATCAACATCGTGTCCGACGCAGCCCGGGAGCTGAATGTCTATACCGTAGAAGTGTCGAAGCAGAATACCGCGGAGGAAACAGCAGCCGAGGTGGCGAAGCTGGGCGGTATCGCGGGCGTCGGCGAAGCCTGCGCGGGTATCGGCGAGTATGACGTAAGCCAGGCAGTGGAGAGCGTCATCACGAAGACGGTCACAGAGGAAGATGTGGCGGAAGAGAACGCTGCTGACAATGCGGAGCAGCAGGTGGAGGGAGACGGCCTCCGCTCGGTGGATTTCGCGGAGAAGGTGGAGATTGCCGAGGCCTATGTGTCTGCGGATGAGATTACGCCCACGGACGAAGCCATCGATCTGGTGACCAAGGATACGGCGAAAAATGAGATCTATGAGGTCAGGTCAGGCGACACTCTGTCTGTGATTGCGAACAGCAACGGCCTTCGTGTGGCGGAGGTGCTGGCACTGAATGAAGGCATGAGCGAGAATACAGTGCTCCATGAGGGTGATGAGATCATTATCACTGTGCCGGAGCCGGAGCTTTCCGTGGAGACTGTGGAGGAATCCACTTATCAGGAAGAGTATTACGCGGAGGTTCAGTATATCGATAACGACGAATGGTACACCACGAAGACCGAGGTGCGCCAGGAAGAGCAGGCCGGTTATCATGAGGTAACGGCACTGATTACGAAGAAAAATGGCGCGGAGGAGAATCGTGATGTAATTTCCGAGACAGTTCTGCAGGAACCGGTTCCGAAGATCGTGGAGCGCGGCACCCAGACGCCGCCCACCTACGTCAAGCCCATTTCCGGCGGGCGTTTCACCTCCGGCTTCAAGAGAAGATGGGGCCGCATGCACAAGGGTGTGGACTGGGCGTGCCCCATCGGCACGGCGGTTATGGCCTCCTGTGGCGGCACCGTTGTCCAGGCCGGCTGGTTCAGCGGCTACGGCAACTGTATCACCATCCGTCACCCGGACGGCAAGCAGACCCGGTATGGCCATCTGAGCAAGATTCTGGTATCCTCCGGGCAGAAGGTAACCCAGGGCCAGAAGATTGCGCTGAGCGGCAATACAGGACGAAGTACGGGACCCCATGTACACTTTGAGATTATTATCAATGGCAGTCAGGTAAATCCGCTGCCGTATCTGAATTAAAAGATTTTCGTGAAAAATCAGGCCGCCGCACTGAATGTTTTTTCAGTGCGGCGGCCGTTTTGGATTTATACCACCGAGAATCCCTTGTTTTTCAAACAAACCTCAACCTCCGCCGTATCTTCAGTCTGGAATACCAGAACCGGTTTACCGGAGGCGCGGTTGAAGGACAGGTAAATGTAGTTGATGTTGATGTTGCTCTCAGCCAGGGCCTTCAGAAGCTTATTCAGGTTGCCGACCTCGTCCTCAACCTCTACGCCAATGACGGAAGTGAGCTTACAGAGATAGCCCACAGCCTCCAGGGCCTCCATGGCTTTCTGCGGGTTGGAGACTACCATACGATTGATGCCGTACTCTGCGCCGTCATTGGTGCAGGAACCCCAGATATTGATATTTTCATCGGCCAGTACCTCGGTGATGTTCTGCATGGTGCCTTTCTTATTTTCTGCGTAGATGGATAACTGCTGTAACATAATGTAACTCCTCCTCTTTCCTTTCAAAATATAAAATCAGGGAATATATCCCGTAGCTTTAGAACTTCGCAGTGCGAAACTATTTCTATCATAACACAGGCCCCCACATTTTACAATGGTATTTAAAAATAGATTGTGCTATACTGATTCTGTTTAGAAACCTGAAAAATAAATGGATAGAATAAGTATAACATATGGAAGAATTAAAATCATTATTAGAAAAATATTTAAATGAAAATCTGGAACTCATCACCTTAAGCGCCCCCCGCAAAGGCCGCGACGAGCTGAAGGTCCGGATCCGCCCGATGCTGCTGCGAGGTGAGTTGAAATTCCAGTTTGAGACATTCCGCGGAGCCAAGGCCTTTCACGAAAATCTCCCCCCGGCAGAGGCGGTAGACCGAATTGCCGAACAGATGACGGACGTATTCTGTCAGCTCCAGCTGCAGGCCGTTGCAGGCCAGGTGACCGCGCTGGTCAGCAAGAAGGGCAAAATCACGGTCAGGGAAAAGCAGGGAGCCGCCGGAAAAGCCGCGCCGGAAGCCCTACAGGACGCAAGAGTAAAACGGACTGCGCTTGCCCATAATAAAAAGAAACGATACCTGCTGGAGGAGGGCCGCCCGGTGCCTTTCCTGGTGGATCTGGGCGTCATGACCCCCGAGGGTAAGATTGTCCACGCCCGCTACGATAAATTCCGCCAGATCAACCGCTTCCTGGAATTTGTCGAAGATATCCTCCCGGCACTGCCGAAAGACCGGGAGCTGACGATTCTTGATTTTGGCTGTGGTAAATCCTACCTGACTTTTGCCATTTACTATTATCTGCGGGAATGTCAGGGGCTGGATGTGCGGATCATCGGCCTGGATCTGAAGGAAGACGTCATCCGTAAATGCAGTGATCTCAGCAGCAAATATGGTTATGATAAGCTAACTTTCCTCCAGGGAGACATCGCCGGATACGAGGGCTGCACCCGGGTGGACATGGTCGTGACCCTGCACGCCTGCGATACGGCTACCGATTATGCCCTGTATAAAGCAGTCAAATGGGGCGCCAGCGTCATCCTTTCCGTCCCCTGCTGTCAGCATGAGTTGAATAAGCAGATAGAAAATGAGACTCTGGCTCCGGTGCTGAAATATGGCCTCCTGAAAGAGCGGATGTCCGCCCTGATCACCGACGGCCTCCGGGCCGGGCTTCTGGAACAGCAGGGCTACGATACCCAAATCCTGGAATTTATCGACATGGAGCACACGCCGAAGAACATCCTGATCCGCGCGGTAAAGCGGAAGAACGGAAAGAAGGCGGAAGCAGCCTCTGCGGCGGCCTTTGAGAACTGCACGGAGGCTCTGCACGCGGATCTGACCTTGGAGAAGCTTCTGAACGCAGGGACATCCCCGGCGGAAAGCTACCGCTCCAGACGAAAAAATGCTGAAAACGCGAAAGGAGAGAGCCGGTGAAAAAGTTAGTCATAAGAATCGCGACCATTGCGGCGGCCTTCCTTCTGGGCGTGGCCGGCATGAGCTATTTCCTGATGGCGGGCAATACAGATTCCACGGCGGAGATGGCCGGAGCCACCCTGCCGCTGATTTATATGGAACAAAATGGCCGTGACCTGAACCTGTTGCACGGCTACACCAAAAGCATGGACGCGGCCTCCATACGGGACGCCGTCTATCTGCTTCCCCAGGATCGCACGGTATCCTTCCGGGTGGAGTACCCGGATGCCAGGGTGCAGAAGGTTTATTATGAACTGCGAAGCGTAGACACCACCCGCCTGATCGAGGACGGCGAGCTGACGGATTACAGCCGCGAGGGCCGGATGCTGACCGTGGATCTGAAGCTGAAGGATCTGCTGGACGACGGCGAGGAATATCTTCTGGTTATCCGCCTGGGTCTGGAGAAGGATCAGGAGGCCTATTATTACACACATGTGAAGAAACTGAATGACAACCATCTGGACGAATGCCTGGCTTTTGTGGATGAGATTCACAGTGCTCTTTTCGACAAAAATAATACCGTCAGCATCGCCCAGTATCTGGAATCCGACGACAGCATCAGCAATAAATCCCTGGCTCATGTATCGATTCATTCCAAATATAAGCAGCTCATCTGGGGCGACATGGACGTGCAGGAGCCGGACACAGCAGACGTTCGCACCTATGTGACCGAGATAGACAACTCCGTGGCGTCCGTGCGTCTGGAATATCCGGTGACTTATATCAACGACGCGGAGGAGACCGAAACCTACGAGGTGACAGAATCCTATCGAGTGCGTTACACCTCACAGCGCATGTATCTGCTGAATTATGACCGGAAGGCGGATCGCGTCTTCGACCCCACCTTGGACATTTTCACAAAGAAGGGTGTGGAGTTGGGCATCCTGGATACGGCGGTGGAATATCGGAAAAATGACGAGGAAAATATCGTCGGCTTCGTCCAGAACGGGGAACTTTGGTGCTACGATGTGGCCCAGAACAAGCTGTCCCTGGTTTTCGGCTTCCGGGAGGGCAGCGACCTCCGGGGCTCCTATGACGAGCACGCCATCCGTATCCTGAAGGTGGATGAATCCGGCAGCATGGATTTCCTGGTGTACGGCTATATGAACCGGGGCACCCACGAGGGTGAGACCGGCGTGGCCCTGTACACCTACGACGCGCTGACCAATTCCGTGGAGGAGCGGGTTTTTATCGAGAGTCAGGAGTCCTTCGCGGTGCTTCAGTCCAAGCTCGGGGAAATGGCCTACGTGAATAACGACGGACAGTTCTATATTTTCCTGGATGGAACCGTGCTTCGCGTGGATCTAAGCACCATGGGGTATGAGGCTGTGGCGGATGGCATCGCCTCGGGCAGCGGCATGGTCTCTGAGGACGGCCATCTGGCGGCCTGGCACAAGGGAAATTCCCTATATGCCTCCAGAAACGTGGCTGTGCTGAATCTGGACACCGGCAAGAGCCGGGAGGTGCAGGCGGACGAGGGCTATTACATCCGGGCGCTGGGCTTCATGGGGACGGATTTTATTTATGGTGAAGCCCGTCAGAGCGACGTGCAGAAGGGGCTGACCGGCAATGAGCTGTTCCCTATGGGCCGCATCGTCATTGAAAATGAGCAGGGCGAGCTGGTCCGGGAATTCGACTACGAATCCCAGGGAAAATATGTGACCGACATTTCCATCGAGAGCAACCGCATTTCTCTGAACTGTGTGCAGCGGAGCGCGGACGGCAGCTACGTGGAGGCGGATCCGGAGCCCATTACGAATAAAACCACAGAGATCGTGGAAAAGATATCCTTAGAAACGAAGTCCAGCGAGCCCAAGAAGCAGGAATACTATTTTGCACTGTCAGGTACCAGAGGCAGCGGCAAGCTCCGCACCCTGATGCCGAAGCAGGTGGTCTATGAGGGTAGCAGAACTCTCACCCTGGGAAATGAGACAACCGACCAGCGTTACTATGTATACAATTTCGACGGCATCTTCGGAGGCGCATTTACAGGAGCCGATGAGGCCGTGCAGACCGCCAATGAAAATATGGGCATCGTCGTGGATCGGCAGCAGAATATCCTGTGGACCCGGGGCGGTCGGAAGACCCGGACCGATCTGGGAACCATGAGAAATCCGCAGCAGAAGGACGGTGAATCCGCACTGCAGGCGGCACTTGAGATTCTGCTGGGAACCCAGAAGACCTACGGCGACGTGGGCGCATATCTGGCCCAGGGCTACACGCCCTATGAGATTCTGGTGGAACAGACCGGAGACCGGGTGCTCGATCTGTCCGGCTGCTCCGTGAGCATGGTGCTCTACTATGTGAGCCAGGGCTATCCGGTGCTGGCACTGGAGGGCGGAAGTTCCGCAGAACTGATTACCGGTTACGACCCACAGAACATCATCGTCACGGACCCGCTGACTGGCGAGAGCAGCAAGCGCGGCATGAATGACAGCACAGAACAGTTTGCACAACTGGGCAATCTGTTCCTGGTATGCCTGCCGGAGACAGAAAACGAAAAGTAACAGTCTGTACAGCCCAAAGCATTCGTTGCCAAGGGCGTAAGAAAGTGATACAGGAGCGCTGCGTAGAGTAGACGGTAAAAGCGAGACAGACGGGAGCGCGCAGAAAGCGGGCTCCCGTTTTGCAAACAGAATGCGTTTAGATTGTAAGATATCAGGAGGAAAATGATTATGGATAAGAGAATCCGAACATTGGCAAAAAATCTGGTAAATTATTCCTGTAAGGTAAAACCGGGAGACAAAGTATACGTTCACTACACCGGCCCGTCCACCGAAGATCTGGCGCGGCAGATTATCAAGGAAGTGTATGCTGTTGGCGGACAGCCCTTTCCCCATTACACAGACCCGAAGGTACAGCGGGAAATGCTGCTGGGCTGTACAGAGGAACAGCTGAAGCTGATGGCTGAAATCGACGCGGCGGAAATGTCGAAGATGAACTGCTACATCGGTGTGCGCGGCGGCGACAATGTGTCGGAGTATTCCGATGTTCCTTCAGAGAAAATGCATCTTTATGAAACCCTGTACGCGACGCCGGTTCATCACAATATCCGGGTGCCGAAGACCCGGTGGGTAGTCTTGCGCTATCCAAACGAGTCCATGGCGCAGCTCTCCGGCACCAGTACCGAAGCCTTCGAGGACTTCTATTTTGACGTCTGCAACCTGGATTATTCGAAGATGAGTGAGGCCATGAAGCCGCTGGTAGACCTGATGAACCGCACGGACAAGGTGCGTCTGACCGCCAGGGGCACGGACCTGACCTTTTCGATTAAGGATATTCCGGCCATCGCCTGCGACGGCCAGATGAATATTCCGGACGGCGAAGTCTACACCGCGCCGGTGCGCGATTCCATCAATGGCGTCATCACCTATAACGCTCCGTCCATTTGCCAGGGTACCACCTTCGAGAACATCCGCTTAGAGTTCCGGAACGGCAAAATCGTGAACGCCACCGCCAACAACACCGGGCGCCTGAATGAGATCCTGGACACCGACGAGGGAGCCCGCTATGTGGGCGAGTTCGCCATCGGCGTGAACCCCTATATCCTGAAGCCCATGAAGGACATTTTATTTGATGAAAAAATCATGGGTTCCATTCACCTGACTCCGGGCAACTGCTACGATGAAGCGCCCAACGGCAACGTCAGCGCCATCCACTGGGATCTGGTCCTGATCCAGCGGGAAGAATTCGGAGGCGGCGAGCTCTGGTTTGACGATCGCCTGATCCGGAAAAACGGCCGCTTCGTAATACCGGAGCTTGAGTGCCTGAACCCGGAGAAGCTGATATAGAAGAAAACAGGGCATTGTTTTTGGAATACCTTTACGGCATAATAAAAGTAGTGCCCTGTTGTTGAGAACAGAAACATAGTATTTGGAAGGCAAAGCCCATGGGATTTCTTGATTCATATAAGCACCTGGAAAAGATATGCGGGGAGATTATGAAGGATGAGAGAAAAGTATCCGCATACATAGAAGAGATGCAGAGAATTTTCGACGGCTCGTATTACGTAAAAAGCTGGAATGATGATCTGAAGCAATTGAAACATTACCGCTGGATTCGAAATCAAATCGTACATGAGCCGACTTGCACAGAAGCAGCGATGTGCGTACCTGAGGATACGGCATGGTTGGACGGTTTTTATACGCGGATTATGGAGCAGACAGATCCACTCGCACTGTACTATAAAGCCATAAAATCACGGAATGCAGTTGAAGAAAAACGAAATGTGGAATCGCAAAAGCAGACTGATACACATTGTATGGAGGAACATAGGAGAACAAAACCGACGGGTATAGTACTCCCGGGTATTATTTTGGTGATTGCTATGTTATTCTTGGCATTTGTTATAGTTGGAATTATGGGTATGATGTAAGTAAAATTTTGGAGGAACAACATGACTCTTGAAAATAAATTAGGGATCACCGATTCCGCGGAGCTTGCCCGGGAAGAGGAGCGGATCAGTAAGAAAAAGGCAGTCTGGCTGTTTGAAAGTGGTAAATTGGATACCTTGGCGGCAGGAACCTTTGTAGCGCTGCAGGAAATCCATCGGTGTTTGTTTGAGGATATCTATGAGTTCGCGGAAAAACTAAGGACAGTAAATCTGGCGAAGGGTAATTTCCGATTTGCACCGCTAATGTATCTGGAAGCAGCACTGGCCAATATCGACAAAATGCCGCAGTCTACCTATGATGAAATCATTGAAAAATACGTGGAAATGAATATTGCCCATCCGTTCCGGGAAGGCAATGGCCGAAGCACCCGCATTTGGCTGGATCAGATGTTGAAAAACGGAATCGGCCAAGTTGTGGATTGGAGCCGCGTGGACAAAGAAGATTACCTTCTTGCGATGGAGAGAAGCCCCATTAAGGATGTGGAAATCAAAGTCCTGCTGAAAGAGGCTCTGACTGACGAGGTGGATAGCAGGGAAGTCTTTATGAAGGGGATTGACCACAGTTATTACTATGAGGGGTATAACACATTTAAGACAGAAGAACTTTGGAAGAAATAGTATGTGATTAAATAAGACGTACGGAACTGGGTTTGCCCTGGTTTTCCCTGCAATGCAAACCCGGTTCCTGACATTATATATAATGTTATTTTAGAAAAACAGCCACAGGAGAAACAGCCTCTCTGCCGTGATGGTAGCCGGAGTTCCCGTCCATAGCCTGCACCCTGGCAGCACCCGAAGGAGGCACTGTCTGAGGCCCTTTAGGGCCGAGTTTGCCGGTCGGGTGCGAATAAGCCGGGTGCAGGCTATAGGGAACGCAGGCGTATCACGGCAGAGAGGCTGTTTCTCCTGTGACGTCCGTTTTAATAATCCTCCTCGATCACCTGTACCTCCAGATAATCAAACTCAATCGGATCAATAAAGCTATCCTGATAAAACCGTACCTTCGCCGTCCGTTTAAAATCCGCGATGCACGACTCCAGCCAAATCGGCTTACTCAAATCAAACTGATGACAGATCTCATCCAGCGCATTGAAAATCTTGTGCGTCCGCGTTTCATCCGAAAAATCCTCAACCACCATATCCTTTAACATATGATTACTCTTAAACTCTCTGGCCCAGATTCGCATAAAAACCTCCCGTTTCAAAAATTATTTCTATAATAAAGAAAATAGATATCAAAGCGATAAAACAATACTTAGAGTATAAAGGCAGCCACCCGGTTTGTAAAGGAAGAATCCATTGGAAAAACGCAAAAACTTCGAAAAAGTCCTTGCTTTCAAGGAAAATCTATGATATAGTATTACCTCGTGATATATTATTAAAATTCCTTGTTTCCCCCATCAGTGAGGAAGCCAGAGACCAAAAGGAGGAAAAGCATGAACAAGTATGAATTAGCATTAGTTGTGAATGCAAAGGCAGAGGATGACGTCAGAACCGCTACCGTAGAGAAAGCGAAAGAGTATATCGCTCGTTACGGCGGTGTAGTGACAGAGGTGGAAGATTGGGGCAAGAAGCGTCTTGCTTACGATATCCAGCACATGAGAGAAGCGTACTACTACTTCATTCAGTTTGACGCTGACGCAACCTGCCCGGCAGAGGTGGAGAAGCACGTTCGTATCATGGAGAATGTCATCCGCTATCTGTGTGTTCGCAAAGACGCATAGAGACAAGGTTTTTAACCGAAAAAGTGGAGGATTGTTGGTATGAATAAAGTAATTTTAATGGGACGTTTAACCCGTGACCCGGATGTTCGTTATTCTCAGGGAGAGAACGCGAGCGCATTCGCAAGATATACACTGGCAGTGGACAGAAGATTCAGACGGGACGGAGAGGCAACCGCTGATTTCATCGGCTGTGTGGCATTCGGACGTCAGGCTGAGTTTGCTGAGAAGTATCTGCGCCAGGGCACGAAGATTGCGATTACCGGACGTATCCAGACCGGCAGCTACACGAACCGTGACGGACAGAAGGTCTACACTACAGACGTGGTCGTAGAGGAGCAGGAATTCGCGGAGAGCAAGGCGGCAGCCAGCGAGCATGCAGGTGGCTTCCAGCCCCAGAATAATTCCAATCCGTTCCAGTCTGCACCGGCTCCTTCCGCAGCAGCGGGAGACGGATTCATGAATATCCCGGATGGCATCGACGAAGAATTACCGTTTAACTAACAATCGTGGAACAGAATTGAGAGATTAACAGGAGGTAAAAGCCATGGCTTACACAAAATCCGATAGAGGCGACGCTCCCATGAGACGTAGAGGCATGGGACGTAGAAGAAAGAAAGTCTGCGTATTCTGCGGCAAAGAGAATAATGAGATCAACTACAAGGATGTAGCAAAATTAAAGAGATACGTATCTGAGAGAGGAAAAATCCTTCCCAGAAGAATCACAGGAAACTGTGCAAAGCACCAGAGAGCTCTGACTGTAGCTATCAAGAGAGCACGTCACATTTCCCTGATGCCGTACGTAATGGACTAATTCATTTACGGGAATCAGACCCCGCAGTCGTAATGGCTGCGGGGTTTTGTTGCTCTATAGGAAACACTATGTTATATTAAAGTGTAAAAGCTATGATTCCTATAGAGCAAAAAGCCCCTCCGGGGGATCGCACTGCGGCGGTAAGGTAGTATGTCGCTTACGCGACCCGCCGCAGGCGGAGAATCCTGCTTCGCAGGATTCTTTCTTATATAGTCAGGGCGCGTCTGCGTCCGGAACTTTAATGAAAGAGGAAATCACATGATTCAAAAGAAAAAACTGAATCAGTTTTATATAGAACAATACGAGCGTGCAGGCCGCAAAAAGCCGAAAAAGCCGGTAAAAGAAGCAGGCATGCAGGCACGTATCTCGAAGATTCAAAAGACTTTAAAGAGCGCCCGCCCGGGTCAGATCAACATCCGTACCCTGGAGGAGCTGCACCGTCAGCTGAAGAATACGGCATCCTACGCCTACCGCAGAAATAAAGAGGAGCTCATCGAGACGCTGAATCAGGAAATGCTGCCGAGGCTGATGGAACTGGACTTGGGTATGCTATTGACCGAGCAGAAGGAAGGCTTGAACGGCGAATTCCTGGCCTGGGTGCGCCGGACTATGCCCTGTGCCATCTGCCAGGAGCCCATGTTCACTCTGTACCCGAAATTTCGCCAGTATAAAGTGAAAAATAAAATTCTGGAGTTGGTTCCGGCCAGACCTGAGATGGAGTTCGCTGAGGTGCGGGAACTGCCCCGGCATTTCGTGCTGCATATCGGCCCCACCAACAGCGGAAAGACCTTTCGGGCACTGGAGCGTCTGAAAAAGGCGAAAAACGGAAGCTATCTGGGACCTTTACGTCTGCTTGCCCTGGAGGTTTATGAACAGATGCACGCTGCGGGCATCCCCTGTACCATGCGGACGGGGCAGGAATGCATTGAGGAAGAACACAGCCTGGTGACAGCTTCTACCATAGAAATGGCAGATTTCGATGAAAATTATGACGTGGCGGTCATCGACGAGGCACAGCTGGTGGCGGATACGGATCGTGGCCATTCCTGGACGAAAGCCATCCTGGGACTGCGGGCGGCGGAAATTCATATCTGCATGAGCCCTGCGGCTGAGCAGGTGGTCTGCCATCTGATTGAGCTCTGCCGGGATACCTATGAGGTGAAACGCTATGAGCGGAAGACGGAGCTGATTTGCGAGGAGAAACCTTTCCTTTTTCCGGAGGATGTACAGAGCGGTGACGCCCTGATTGCATTTTCCAAAAAATCAGTGCTGGATATAGCCGGGCGGCTGGAGGAAGCGAGAATTGCTTCCAGCGTCATCTATGGCAGCCTGCCGCCGGAGATCCGTCGGAGACAGACCCGGATGTTCAATAAGGGAAAAACAAAGGTGGCCGTAGCCACGGACGCCATCGGCATGGGTCTGAACCTGCCGGTACGCCGAATCGTCTTCATGCAGACGGATAAGTTCGACGGCGTCAGCCGCCGTCCTTTGAAGATTCCGGAGGTCAAACAGATCGCAGGCCGGGCGGGTCGTTTTGGTATCTACGACAAAGGCTATGTGAGCGCCCTGGGCGAGACTGAACTGGAATTTATCCGGAGCCTCTATGAGGCCGAGGAGGAGCCACTGACCCAGGTGAACTTAGGTTTCCCCCAGGTGCTGCTGGACATCGACGCGCCCCTGGACGAACTGATGAAGATCTGGTACTCCGTCACTCCGTCGGAGCCCTTTGTCAAAGAGAATATCGACGAGGCTCTGTATCTCTACGAGCAGGCCAGGCGGTACAAAAACCAGATTGACGGCTTCGAGAACAAGCACCTTGTATACAAAATGATTACCTGTCCCATCGACATCAAGGACCGCCGGGTGGTCATGCTGTGGCTGGATTACTGCAGAAGCTACACGGCGGACGTATCCCTGGAGAAGCCGACTTTCTACCGGGATCGTAAGGGCGGCATCGCCCAGTACGAGACCTATTACAAGCAGCTGGACCTGTATTATCAGTTTTCCCACCGTATGCAGAAGGAGCTGGATGAGGAATGGCTGGCCGAACAGCGGGAAAAGACCGAGATGCGGATCATGAACTACCTGACCCGTGGAAAACAGAATTATATCGCACGCTGCAAATACTGCGGAAGGCTCCTGCCCCTGGGCTCCCCGTTCCAGGTGTGCGACGATTGCTTTGGGAAGCGCTGAGGCGCTTCCTTTTTTATGGAATAGGAAATTCCGATAGAATTCCCTATTCCATAAAAGCAAGCAGAGCTTGCAAAGATGCGCACTCGGCGCAGTGGTAGATGGTTGCTGAAGCAACCGCGCCTCGGCGCGAGAATGTGCCAATGGCACATTCTTTCTTATATTGTAAATTAGGTAGAAAGGCAAAAAATACAGATTGTATTTGTGAAAAGACAAAAAGAGACAAAATTAATACAGGTTATAGCATAGATAAAGCTGTACTATAAATAGTGTTAAAAATGCAACAAACATAGCTGAGAAATGGTAAAAAGTCACAAAATGACGAGGGAAAGCACGGGAAAGGGAGAGATAAATTGGCTAATATAACCATGTGTTACGGATGAATGTTAAAAAACAACAAGATAAAACGGTTAAAACAATACAACTTAGAAAATTTATTTTGCTGTATTCTATTGCAAGTTTTTGACAGCCTGCATATAATAAAGTCATCAACAAGGTTACGGACATAACCCAAAAGGAAAAAACAAAACAGGGAGGAAAAAACATGAACAAGCTTTTTAAAAAAGTGACTGCCACAGCACTGGCAGCAACCATGGTTCTGGGAATGACAGCCTGCGGCGGTTCCAAGGACACTACAACAGCAGACAGCTCCAGCTCAGCAGCAACTGAGACTCCGGCAGCGGCAACAGACAACAAGGACATCAAGATCGGCGTTTCCATCTGGTCCTCTACTGACGTACTCGGTTCCCAGTGTAAGCTGATTCTGGACGAGGCAGCAAAGGCACTGGGCGTTCAGGTACAGTATGTTGACCAGGGACATGTATCCGAGAAGGTTACAGCTTCTGTAGAGCAGCTGGTAGCAGCAGGCTGCCAGGGTATCATCATCTGCAACTCTTCTGATACAGAGATGACCTCCGCAATCAAGACCTGTAACGATAACAAAGTATATCTGGCACAGTTCTTCCGTGTCATCAGCAAGGACAACAGCGCAGACATCTACCAGATGGCTACGGACTCCGCTTACTACATTGGCGCAGTTCACGAGGACGAGCCGGCCAACGGTGAAGAACTGGTAAATATCCTTCTTGAGAAGGGCGACAGAAACATCGGTCTGATTGGCTGGGAGCAGGGAGATGCAACCTGGCTTGGAAGATGGGAAGGCTACAAAGCAGGCGTTGAGAAATGGAACGAGGCGAACCCGGATGACAAGGCTACCCTGTCTGAGCCGCAGTACGCAGGAACAACCTCTGAGGGCGGTTCCAAGGCAGCAGAGGCTCTGATGGCAGCAGACCCGAACCTGGATGCACTGATTCCGGCAGGCGGCGGCGGAGACCCGCTTCAGGGTGCAATCGCAGCTGTAGAGCGTGCAGGCAAGACTCAGGACATCGACATCGTATCCACAGACTTCCTTCCGGACCTGGGAGAGAGACTTGAGAACGGTTCCATGGCTGGTGAGTCCGGCGGACATTACTGCGACCCGCTTATCGCGTTCATGATGGTTTACAACGCAATCAAGGGTAACTACACAGATTTCGCAGGCAAGTTTGAGGACGTTCCGTTCCCGTACCTGTATGTATCATCTGCAGATGACTACAAGGCATACGAGCAGTACTTCGTAGACCAGCTTCCGTACACAGACGAAGAGCTTGTAGCTATGTCTGAGCTGGATCTGGCAGGACTGAAGGAAGCAGCTGCTAAGGTATCTATCGAGGATGCAGCAGCACGTGCAGGCAAATAAATTCTAAGGGCTTAGAGTTTGTAGGAGCCGGTGTCGCGCGGCGATACCGGCTCCTATTATCAAAAAAATGAGGTAAAGAGTATGGGTTCTAAAAAGCTGTCGGGAAGTACAAAGGGTTATCTGATTCTGTTGGGTCTGGTCGTACTTTCCTGGGGTATCTTTAAAGTACTGTCACCGCATAACTTCGGTTCCGCAGCCAACATGCTGAACTATTTCCAGGCCAGCCTGATTGCGACCGTGGGCGCGGTGGGATTCTATTTTGTAATGGTAATGGGTATGTTCGACTTCTCTATCGGAGCGAACATCATGCTTTCCGCTATTGTGGGATGCGTATTTGCGACAAAGTTTAATCTGGGTTATGTGGGCCTGATTGCAGGCTGTATCATCTGCGGCGCTATCGTAGGCGTGCTGAACGGTATCTTCTATGTAAAGCTCCGTATTCCGTCCATGATTGTTACCACCGGTCTGGCTCTGATCTATGAGTCCGTCGCCAACTACATCGCAGGCGGCGTGGAGCAGACCCTTCCGGCAAACCTTCGTATGTTCGGACAGATGCCGGGCGACATTATCCTGGCTGTTCTGGCCTGTGTGGCAGCGTACATCTTCCTGAACTACACGAAAATCGGAACTTATACATACGCCATCGGAAGCAACGAGTTTGTTGCCAAAAACATGGGTATCGATGTAAATAAATACAAAGTTCTGGCATTTATCCTGAGCGGCGCGTTCCTGGGCGTGATGGCAATCCTGACCATCAGCTATGGATCTTCCATGGTAGCTGTAACCGGTATGGCATCCATGAGCCGTAACTTTGTACCGACCATGGGCTGCTTCTTCGGTCTGGCATTTAAGAAATACGGTATGCCGCTGCAGGCCATTGTCATTGGTGAGTTTGTCATCAACATTATTTTCTTCGGCTTTATCGCTCTGGGAGCTCCGACCGCTATCCAGGACGTTATCACCGGTCTGGCACTGCTGATTATCATTACCCTGACCACCAAGGTGACCAAGGGCGAAATCGTGAAGTAATCGAAGGAGGAGAATGCAATGAGTGAAGTAAGATTACAGGTTAAAAATCTTTGCAAGTCCTTCGGTATTACGAAGGCGGTACAGAATGTATCTTTCAATGTAAATAAGGGCGAGGTTCACGCGCTGATTGGCGAGAACGGATCCGGTAAATCCACACTGACCAATATGCTGACCGGTATCTACAGCATCGACAGCGGTACCTTCGTACTGGATGGAAAAGAAATTCATCCGAAGAATCAGGTAGAGGCCAATGAAGAAGGCGTATCTATCATCGTACAGGAGCTGGGAACCCTGTCTGGCCTGACCGTAGCGGAAAATATTTTCCTGGGTCACGAGGACCGCTTCGTACACTTCGGAATCAAAAATACAAACGCCATGAACAAAGAGGCTACCGAGCTTCTTCATAAGTATGGCTTCGACAGAATCAAGGCTTCTGATATCATCGATAACTACAATTTCGAGGACAGAAAGCTGGTTGAGATTGTAAAGGCTACTTACTTCGACCCGAAGATCGTAGTCATTGATGAGACCACCACAGCCCTTTCCCAGGAAGGACGTGAGGAGCTGTACAAGCACATGAACCGGATTCGCGAGAGCGGTAATACGGTCATCTTTATCTCTCATGACCTTCCGGAGATTCTGGATAAATCCGATACCATCACCATCCTGCGTGACGGCGTCTACATCGACACCGTAAAGAGCGCAGATGTAAATGAGGACGACCTGAAACGTCTGATGGTAGGCCGTGAGGTAAGCGGAGATTACTATCGTGCAGATTACGGCGAAAAGGTATCTGACGAAGTGGTTCTTTCTGTGAAGGATGTGACGGTTCCGGGACTCATTGAGGACGTATCCTTCGACCTGCATAAGGGCGAAATCCTGGGCTTCGGCGGACTGTCTGAATCCGGTATGCACGAAATTGGTAAAGCCATTTTCGGTGCTTCCTATGACAGAACCGGTAAAGTCGTTCTGGCTGACGGAACCGAGATTAACGATATCCCCACTGCAATTAAGCACAGCATCGCGTATACTTCCAAGGACCGTGATAATGAGTCCGTAGTCCTGAATCAGAGTATCGGCGACAACATCTGCCTGCCGTCTCTGGACGACCTGGCCAATAAAGCACATATGCTGAACGACAAGAAGCTGAAGGAATTCTCCAACAAGTTCGCGAAGCAGATGTCTGTCAAGATGGTCAATGTGGATCAGTTCGTATCCGACCTGTCCGGCGGCAACAAGCAGAAGGTAGTACTGGCAAGATGGATTGGAAAGGATTCCGACATCGTTGTGCTGGACAGCCCCACACGAGGAATCGATATTAAAGTAAAACAGGATATCTATCAGCTGATGAATCAGATGAGAAAGAACGGAAAGTCTATCATCATGATTTCCGAGGAGCTGATGGAGCTGATTGGTATGTGCGACCGTATCATAATCATGAAGGACGGAAAGCTCAGCGGCGAGCTGGAGAGAAGTCCGGAGCTGGATGAGAACAGTCTGATTACGATGATGGTATAAGGAGGCAGTTATGGAGAATCAAGTAAAGACAAATACAGAACAGAAAGAGCAGCAGCTCAAGAAATTATCAAAGATGTCGATGATCCGCGCCCTTCTGCCGATCGCAGGACTGATTGTAGTATTCCTGGTATTCAACGTTCTGACCAACTTCAGAATGATGAACAACATGTCTCTTGTACTTTCTCAGGTATATGTTACAATGATCGCGGCAACAGGCGTATTCTTCATCATGACCATGGGCGGTCTGGATTTTTCCCAGGGCTCTATCCTGGGTATCGCATCCATCGTAGTATGTATGCTGTCCAAAATCAGCATCCCGCTGGCTATCGTAGGCGGTATTGCAGCAGGCGCGGCTATCGGGGCCATCAACGGATACTTCTATGTATGCCGGAAAATTAAATCATTCATCGTAACTATTTGTACCATGTTCCTGTTCAGAGGCTTTATCAAGTATCTGACCACCAACGCTCCGGTTACCGGCTCAGCGCTGCTTATCAACTATGACAGCACAGCACTGAAGGTTACCTGTACGGTAGTGGTTCTGGTTATCGGCTTTGTACTGTTCCGTTTCACCAAGTTCGGAACCTACTTAAAGGCCATCGGAGCAGGCGAGAAGGCGGCCATGTTCTCCGGTATCCGTACAGATAAGATGAAGTTCCTCATCTATGTACTGGCAGGTGCCATTACAGGCTTCGCCGCATTCATCAACGTTATCAAGGTTGGTTCTGTAACCTCCTCCGGCGGAAATCAGCTGGAGACACAGATTCTGATTGCGTTGGTACTGGGCGGCATGCCGATCTCCGGCGGCGCGAAGGTCAGATTTGAAAATATCATCGTAGGTTCCCTGCTGTACATCGTGCTGAATAGCGGACTGACCATGATGGGCTTCTCTACACAGATGATGCAGCTGATCCAGGGCGTCGTATTCCTGGTATTCGTAGCTGTATTCGCGGATCGTCAGTCCCTTCAGGTTATCAAATAGTTAAGACGGAAATACGAGACAAAAGGGCGGGAGACAGATATGTCAAAAAAAGGAAATGCGCACAGCCAGGATTTGCTGAAATACCAGAAATTATATAACTGGTGCAGAACGCTGATTACGAGCGGAGTCATCAAAAACAAAGACAAATTTCCCTCGGAAAATATTCTGCAGAAGAAGTTCGGATATTCCCGGCAGACTGTGCGGACTGCGCTGAATCAGCTTGAGGAGGACGGCCTGATTGTCCGCGTCAAGGGAAGCGGAACCTATGTATCTTATGAAAATAAGAACGAGGATAAGGGAAAGCCGCGGGTTGGACTGATTTTGAGCTATTTTTCCGATTATCTGTTCCCGAGAGTATACGACGGAATCGAATCCGTCATGACGGAAAAGGGCTATGAGATCGATGTGGCGGTGACGAAAAACCGCCTGAATGACGAGGCCATGTACCTGGAAGGGCTGCTGTCCAGCAACCTTTCCGGCCTCATCATAGAGGGAACGCGCTCCAGCTTCCCGAACCCGAATATCCGTCTCTACAATGAGATTCGAAAGAGAAACATACCGACTCTGTTTATCCATAATCATTATCCGAACCAGAAGTTTGACAGCGTGGAAATGTCGGACGCCCGGGCGGGCTACGAGGCCGCGAAGATTCTGATTCAGAACGGCCACCGGAGAATCGGAGGTATTTTCAAATACGACGATATGCAGGGGATGGAGCGCTACAAGGGCTTTATCGAATGCCTGTCGGATTATGGCGTCAAATTTGACGATGACTGGATTCGGTGGTACTCCACCAAGGATATGGAGGAGAAGCTGAGCAAGAAGGGGCTGATGCGGATGTACCGCAGAACCAAGGACTGCACAGCGATGATTCTCTATAACGACGAGGTGGCCGAGCACTATATGGAATTCCTGGAGGACAGGGGCCTGAAGGTGCCGGAGGATATCTCACTGATTTCTTTCGATGACGCGGAGCTGGCCCAGAACGTGGATGTGAAGATCTTATCAGTCGTTCATCCCAAGTATAATCTGGGACGTGTTACAGCCCGGAATCTGCTTCGTATGATGGGAGATCCGGACTGGCAGAACAAAAATTATTCTCACCGTTTTCCGGTCACGTTCAACGACGGAAATTCGGTCAAGGATATACGCAGCCAGGCGTAAAGCCGGGCAGCCGGAACGATGAAAGTTGGCAAACGTTTTGGAAAATTATTCCAGGAGGTAACAAAAATGAAAAAACTGTATTTTGTAGTAGGATCTCAGGATCTGTACGGCGAAGAGTGCCTGAAGCAGGTGGCGGCAGACGCCCGCGAGATGGCAGAGTTCCTGAATGAAAAGCTGGAAGGAATTGCGGCAGTGGAAGTGCTTCCGACCGTAGAGACTTCCGAGATCTGTATTGAGGATATGCGCAAAGCATCCTGCGACGATGACTGCATCGGCGTTATTACATGGATGCACACCTTCTCCCCGGCCAAGATGTGGATCAAGGGCCTGCAGGAACTTAGAAAGCCCATGCTTCACCTGCATACTCAGGCCAATGAGAAGCTTCCGTATGATGAGATCGACATGGACTTCATGAACCTGAACCAGGCAGCCCACGGCGACCGCGAGTTCGGCTTCATCGTAGCCAGAATGGGCATCCCGCACGAAGTAGTGGCAGGATATTATAAGCATGACGACGTAGTAGCGAAGATTAAGAAATTCGCGCAGGTAGCAAAGGCTATTTCCTATTCCAAGTCCCTGAAGGTAGCTTCCTTCGGTAACAACATGAGACATGTGGCAGTTACAGACGGCGACCGTGTAGAAAGCCAGATCAAGTACGGCTGGGAGTGCAACTACTATGCGCTGGGCGATGTGGTAGACATCATCAACGAGGTAACTGAGGAAGAAATCGACGCGAAGATGAAGGAGTATACCGATAAGTATACGATGAAGACAGACCGCATCGATGCAGTCCGTGAGCAGGCAAAATACGAAGTTGGCTTCGAGAAGTTCCTGAAAGAGAACGGCATCGGCGCATTTGCAGATACCTTCCAGGATCTGCATGGCCTGAAGCAGCTTCCGGGTATAGCCGCGCAGAACCTGATGGACAAGGGCATCGGCTTCGGCCCCGAGGGAGACTATAAGATCGCAGCCTTCGGCGCGGTTCTGATGGAGATGGCAAAGGGACGCGAGGGCGCTACCGGTTTCATCGAGGACTATACCTACGACCTGACAGAGGGACAGGAGCTTGAGCTGGCTTCCCATATGCTGGAGGTTCCGGTGGCATTCGCGGCTACCAAGCCCGAGATTGACGTAATCCCCCTTGGCATCGGTGGTAAAGAGGATCCTGCAAGACTGATCTTTGACGGCGTAACCGGAGACGGAATCCAGGTAACCATGGTAGATATGGGCGACCACTTCCGCATCATCTGCGCGGACATCGAACTGGTAAAACAGCCGAAACCCATGCCGAAGCTGCCGGTAGCCAGAATTATGTATCGTCATAAACCGAACTTTGCTATCGGCACCGCAGCATGGTGCTACGCAGGTGGCGCTCACCACTCCGTAGTATCCACCGCCCTGACCAGAGACGATATCGCCATGTTTGCACGTCTGACCGGCACTGAGCTTGTCACTATCGGCGAGGACACCACAGAGGCAGACCTTCAGAAATTTTTCGTGAAATAAGATAATAATACTATAACTGGCAATACGATTAGAACCCATATTGCAGGAGACGCCGCCGAGTCCGGGAGGATTCGGCGGCGTTTCTGAGTTGTTTTAATTGTAATACAGGGGATGCTTGTGCTATAATAGGAATATTAAGTAGCAGTCAAAGATGAAAAAGAATGATAGAGGGGACAAAAATGAAAAGAAAGGTTCATTTAAAGGGCCGATTGAAACGGTACGTGCAGTGGCCGATTCTGATGAGTATTCTGCTTCTGGTGATGAATCTCTGTATGTACCCCATATCGGTGAAGGCCGGTGTGGTTATGAGCGCCTTTGTGCTGGTGTATATTGCAGTGGTTATGGGGCTGTATGTACAGAACCGGGCGCAGATCTACGGCGAGCTGGTGTCCTTCGCGACCCAGTACGGACAGGTACAGCGGAAGCTTTTAAAGGAGCTGGCCATACCCTACGCCCTGCTGGATGAGGACGGAAGAGTGCTGTGGGCCAACAGCGCGTTTTTTACGGCCAGCGAGAAGGGCAAAAAGAATCTGCGGAAATCCATCAGCTATTTCTTCCCGGATTTCACCGTGGATTTGCTTCCGGAGGATGATTTCGAGGACACACGGATCGTGCGGTTTTCCTCGGAGGAGCGGGATTACCGGGCAGATGTGCGCCGGGTATATATGGATCACATCATGGAGGACAATACCTTTGTGGAGGTGGAGGAGGACGACAGCTTCCTGATCGCCGTATATCTCTTTGATGAGACGGAGATGAACCATTATATCCGCATGAACAAGGAGCAGCGTCTGGTGGCCGGATTGATCTATCTGGATAACTATGACGAGGCCCTGGACACGGTCGAGGAGGTCCGCCGATCCCTTCTGGTGGCATTGGTTGACCGAAAGATCAACAAGTATATCTCGTCCTTCGGCGGTATCGTAAAGAGCATAGAGAAGGATAAGTATTTTGTGGCTATCCAGGAGAAGGATCTTCCGGTAATGCGGGAGAATAAGTTTGAGCTTCTTCAGGATGTCAAGACTGTCAATATCGGCAATGAAATGGCGGTTACCCTGAGCATGGGCTTTGGCTGCGCGGGAAAAACCTTTGCGGAAAATTATGAGTTTGCCCGGATCGCCATCGATCTGGCCCTGGCCCGCGGCGGCGATCAGGTCGTTATCCGGGAGGGCGAGAAGATCTCATATTTTGGCGGAAAGACCCAGCAGGTAGAGAAAACCACAAGGGTCAAGGCCCGGGTCAAGGCCCACGCTCTCCGGGAGTTTATCGAGAGCCGGGATAAGGTAATGGTAATGGGACACCGCCAGACGGACGCGGATTCCTTCGGCGCGGCCATCGGTATCTACCGGGCAGCCAAGGTGCTGGGTAAGCGCGCTTATGTGGTAATGAATGAGGTGACCACTTCGGTGCGGCCTATGAAGGCCTGCTTTGAGGATAATCCGGTCTATGAGCCGGACATGTTCCTGAGCAGCGAGCAGGCCATCGAGATGATTGACCGGAATACGGTACTGGTGGTAGTAGATACGAATCGGCCCAGCTATACGGAGTGCCCGGAGCTTCTGTCCCGGACGCCTACCATCGTGGTGCTTGACCATCATCGTCAGACCAATGAGCAGATTGAAAATGCGGTGCTTTCCTATATCGAGCCCTATGCGTCTTCCGCCTGCGAGATGGTAGCGGAGATTCTGCAGTATTTTGACGAGGGATTGAAGATTAAGGCGGTGGAGGCAGACTGTCTCTACGGTGGCATTATCATTGACACCAACAATTTCACCAGCAAGACGGGCGTGCGGACCTTCGAGGCCGCGGCGTTCCTGCGCCGGTGCGGAGCGGACGTAACCCGTGTCCGCAAGATGTTCCGCAATGACATGACGGAATACAAGGCGCGGGCCGAAGCGGTGCGCCACGCGGAGCTGTATCACGGCTTTGCCATTGCCATCTGTCCCAATGAGAATCTGGAGAGCCCCACCATTGTGGGAGCCCAGGCAGCCAATGAGCTGCTGGATATCAACGGCGTCCGGGCTTCGGTGGTGCTGACGGATTATCAGCATAAGACCTTTGTCAGCGCGCGTTCCATTGATGAAGTGAATGTGCAGCTTCTGGCAGAGCGTATGGGCGGCGGCGGCCATCTGAATATGGCCGGAGCCCAGCTGGACTGCGGCATGGAGGAAGCGCTGGAAATCGTAAAACACACCATCGACAAGCTGCATGAGGAAGGAGAATTTTAAAATGAAAGTAATTTTGATTGAAGATGTAAAGTCTTTGGGAAAGAAGGGACAGTTAGTAGAGGTAAACGATGGTTACGCAAGAAACTTTATCCTGGCAAAGAAGCTGGGGCTGGAAGCAACTCCGAAGAATCTGAACGATCTGAAGCTAAAAAAAGCAAATGACGAAAAGGTAGCCAAAGAGATTTACGAGGAGGCCAAGGCCTTCGGCGAGCGCCTGAAGGAGATGGAGGTCAACGTATCCATCAAAACTGGCGAGGGAGGCAAGATTTTCGGTTCCGTATCCTCCAAGGAAATCGCAGAGGCAGCCAAGGCGCAGCTGGGAATCGAGCTGGATAAGAAGAAAATGGTTCTGCCAAGTCCCATCAAGACACTGGGAACCACCCTGGTTCCGATTAAGCTGCATCCGAAGGTAACCTCTGAACTGAAAGTCAACGTAAGAGAAGCGTAAGAGAGCTAAAACATGGAAGAAGCAATCATCAAACGAGTGATGCCCCACAGTATCGAGGCAGAGCAGTCGGTCATCGGTTCCATGCTGATGGACCGGGAGGCAGTACTGGTGGCGTCGGAGATTCTGAAGGGCGAGGATTTCTACCAGCGGCAGTACGGCGTGGTCTTTGACGCCTGTGTGGATCTGTTTAGCCGGGACGAGCCGGTGGATCTGGTGACGCTGCAGAACGAGCTGCGGGCCCGTGATGTGCCGGAGGAGGTCAGCAGCATGGAATTCGTCCGGGATATTCTGGAACGGGTTCCCACCTCCGCCAATGTGAAATATTACGCTAATATCGTGGCAGAGAAATCCACTCTGCGGAAGCTGATCCGCCTGAACGACGAGATCAACAACCTGTGCTATGCAGGTACCGAGCCTTTGGAAAATGTGCTGGATCAGACGGAAAAGAAGGTTTTTGATCTGGTACAGCGCCGGAACGCGGGAGATTTCGTTCCGATCAAGCAGGTGGTACTGAACGCCATTGAGAAAATCGAGATTGCGTCCCGCACCAAAGGAAACGTCACAGGTATTGCCACCGGATTTAAGGATCTGGACTACCAGACATCCGGCTTCCAGCCCTCGGACCTGATTCTGATCGCGGCCCGTCCGTCTATGGGAAAGACCGCGTTTGTTCTGAATATCGCCCAGTATATGGCCTTCCGAAGCGGCGAGACCGTTGCCATTTTCAGCCTGGAGATGTCCAAGGAGCAGCTGGTGAACCGACTCCTGTCCATGGAGTCTGGCGTGGACGCCCAGAAGCTCCGGAACGGCAACCTGTCGGATACAGACTGGGAGCGCCTGGTGGAGGGCGCCGAGGGCGTAGCCCGTTCGAACCTGATTATCGACGATACGCCGGGTATCACCCTGGCGGAGCTTCGCAGCAAGTGCCGTAAATACAAGCTGGAGAACAAGCTGGGCATCATCATGATCGACTACCTGCAGCTCATGTCCGGTGGAGGACGTTCCTCCGATTCCAGACAGCAGGAGATCTCCGATATTTCGAGAGGGCTTAAGAGTCTGGCCCGTGAGCTGAATGTGCCGGTGGTGGCACTGTCCCAGCTGAGCCGTGCCGTAGAGCAGCGTCCGGATCACCGGCCCATGCTTTCCGACCTGCGTGAGTCGGGAGCCATCGAGCAGGATGCGGATATGGTCATGTTCCTGTACCGTGATTCTTATTATAATAAGGATACGGAAATGAAGAACCTGGCCGAGGTTATCGTAGCCAAGCAGAGAAACGGCCCCATCGGTACCATCAACCTGCTGTGGATGCCGGAATACACCACCTTTAAAAATTTCAAGCCGGGTCCGCCCATGTAGGGATATGGCTTTCGTGCTTTTGTGTTCTCACGGAATGGAAGCTGTATGCTGGCGCAGGAGTTTTGCTCAGAGCTAAAATATAGGAAAAACAGACTGCAATTCCGTATAGAACGAATGCATATCAAAAGAAAAACAAAAATATTTCGGAAATATTATTTACAAGAAAAATATTTTTGGAACATACAACTAAAATACTACGAAGACAGAAAAAAATGCTTGAAAGCCTCGTGTTGCCTATGGTAAGATATAGAAAATCGCGCAGGAATAAAACAGTGAAATGTCGACGGAGACAGCCAGATACAGGCTGTCTCCGTTTTTATGTTACAACGTATCTGTAAGAAGCGGCCGGTGGCAGTTCCTGCAGGTAAGAGGATAATTGCCGGGGAAACTTTTGTTACATAAAAAGACGTTTCGAAGTATACATAGGTTTTCGGAAAATCGGCGCGCGTGAGGAGGACGAGGTTATGATTGAGATGATTACAAATGTAAATAGTGCGGTCAACAACGTGGTATGGGGTTGGCCCGCACTGATTCTGCTTGGCTTTACGGGAGTACTGATGACCAGTATGACTGAATTTTTCCAGCTTTCCCATCTGGGCCACTGGCTGAAGAATACCATCGGTTCTATTTTCAGTGATCGGAGTATTACGAAGCATACAGAAGACCGGAGCATTTCCCAGTTCCAGTCTCTGTGTACGGCGCTGGCGGCCACGGTCGGCACCGGCAATATTGTCGGCGTGGCGGGAGCCATTGCAGTAGGCGGACCAGGCGCGGTATTCTGGATGTGGCTCATCGCCTTCTTTGGCATGATGACCAACTATTCCGAAAATGTGCTGGGTATCCTGTACCGCCGCAAAAACAGTAAAGGCGAGTGGGCTGGCGGCGCCATGTATTATCTGCGGGACGGTCTGGGATCTAAGAAAGGATGTAAAACTTTGGGCGCGGCTCTGGCGGTTCTGTTTTCCTGCTTTTGCCTGCTGGCCTCCTTCGGTATCGGCAATATGAGCCAGGTGAACTCCATGGTCAGCAATGTGTATACTGCCTTTGGCATTCCGAAGCTGGCGACGGGTATCTTCCTGTTCGCGGCAGTGGCGCTGGTGGTGCTGGGCGGTCTGAAACGGATCGCGGCGATTACGGAGAAAATTGTTCCCTTCATGGTGGTGCTGTATCTGCTGGGTACGCTGGTTATCATCGGTATGAATATTGCTACGATTCCGGCTGTATTAGTATCTATTTTTAAGGGTGCGTTTGCCATGAAATCCGTGGGCGGCGGCATCGTAGGCTCCGGTATCGCCCTTGCTATGAAAATGGGTATGAAGCGAGGCGTATTTTCCAACGAAGCGGGTCTTGGTTCTTCGGTTATGGTACATTCCAGCTCCAATGTAAAGGAGCCGGTGCGTCAGGGTATGTGGGGCATCTTCGAGGTGTTTGCGGATACCATCATCGTCTGCACGCTGACAGCGCTCACCATCTTAAGCTCCGGCGCTGTGGATCTGACGACGGGGCAGCTGACCGGTGAGGCAGCGGCCATTGAATCCAGCTCTCTGGTGAGCTACGCCTTCGGTAACCATTTTGGTTTTCTGGGCGCAGCCTTTGTGGCGGTTGCGATTCTGCTTTTCGCGTATTCTACGGTACTGGGGTGGAGCCATTATGGAGCGACAGCCTGTGAGTACCTGTTCGGCACCGGCGCAACGAAGATCTACCGGATGGTTTTCGCGGTCATCGTGCTGGCTGGTTCTGTGATGAAAGCCCAGCTGGCCTGGGATATCTCAGATACTTTTAACGGCCTGATGATGCTTCCGAACCTGATAGGCGTCGTGACACTGTCGCCCATCGTTATGCGCTGTACGAAGAATTACGTGGCGCGAAATCTGCATGGCAAGGAAATAGAACCTATGCTGTCCATGTTCCCGGATATTCAGAAAGTACAGGAGGAGGCCCTGAGAGAAGAGTTGAGAGAGGAAGCGCTCTACACGATGGATACCGATAAAAATATCGTGAATGAATAAAAATTTCCAAATTTTGGTTGAAAATTCTTCTAAACCTGATATAATGTAGGATATGGAAAAATATTACATTTCCATAAAGCGAAAACCGGCAGAGAGACAGGGGAGGAAGAGACATGAGCGAGACACGCTATATGATTTCCGACGCTTCCAGGCTGGTGGACGTGGAAGCGCATGTGCTGAGGTATTGGGAAGAGGAACTGGAGCTTCCCATCGGGCGCAACGAGATGGGCCACCGTTACTATACCGAGGAAAATATCCGGTTATTCCGGCATATTAAAGCACTGAAGGACGGAGGCGTGCAGTTAAAAGCGATTAAGCAGCTGCTCCCGGAACTGGAAAAGGGCGATGTAAAGCTGGAGGGGCTGTTGGCCAGAGCCGGCGGCATCCCGGTATCCACCGATGCTGAGACCGCCCGGAAGGAGAAGATGCAGCAGTTCCAGTGTATCATGAGCCGCCTGATAGCGGAGGCTCTGGAGGATCACACGGAAAAGATGGGCTGTGAAATCAGCACCCAGGTCAGCGGCCAGGTCATCAAGGAGATGGACTATCTGCTCCGCATGAAGGAGGAACGGGAGGACGAGCGTTTCCGCCGTCTGGACGAGACTATCCGCAACTCTCAGAAGAGCCGTAGGGAAAAAGCAGCCATTGCCAAAGAAGAAAAGCGAAAATGGAATTTTTTCGGACAGAAAAAGGGACAGGCCGTGTAGGTCTGTCCCTTTCGTTTTACTTCGTCAGATTACTCTGCGCTGATAGCACCGTGCGGGCACTCAGCCTCGCAGGTACCGCAATCCAGACATGCGTCTGCGTCGATTACGTACTTTCCGTCTCCCTCACTGATAGCCTCAGCCGGACATACTGCTGCACATGCGCCACAATCCTGACAGTCATCACCAATTACATAAGCCATGATGTAAATCCTCCTTTTATAATCCTGCGCGACAGCGTCCGCAGGTGATATGTGTTGTAAGTATCGCCATGGGCGATATCCTTGTACAGCTGTATTTTATAATAAATGTGCGGAATATACAAGTGAAAAATCTATAAACTTGCCATTGTATTGAAAATTACACAAAAAAATCCTTGCAAAACACTCGGAATTAGACTATAATAGTAACGCTATACGTGAATAATACCGTTAAACGGCGGTAACGATACGGAACATAATAAGGAGGAAATTCAAATGGCACAGGTAAATAAAGATATGCTCATCGCTGACGTACTGAAGACAGACGAGAACATGGCAGGTATCCTGATGCGCGAGGGTATGCACTGCGTAGGATGTCCGGCACACCAGATGGAGTCTCTGGGCGAGGCTGCTATGGTTCACGGCATTGATCCGGATACACTGGTAGCAAGACTGAACGCGTTCCTGGCAGCAAGCCAGCAGGCATAAGTCCGGCGGACAGGCATTACAGACGAAGGATGATAAAGGGCATTGCAGCGAAGCTGCAGTGTCCTTTTTTATGTAATAGGAAATTTCTACAGAATCCCCTATTCCATAAAAGCAAGCAGAGCTTGCAAAGATGCGCACTCTTTTTGGCATTGCAATACATCTTTTTGTAAAAAAACGTAGATTTTTCGCAGGAAAGGTATTGCAACTATACTTATAAAGTATTATACTATAAAAAGTTTTTAAGAAAGTTTATCAAATTTTAAGATTTACATAGAAAGAGCTATATAAAATGCAGGACACTAGAGAGGCGGTCATCGAACGACTGCTGAAAAGCTATAGAACCTATTACGATATCCACATGCTTGATGACGAGACTCCAATCACAGCACGCTGTGATTTTTTTGAACATTCGGAGAAATACGTCCTGTCCAGGAAGGCCGAGCTCTGGTCCGCGGACAATGAGGAATTTCTCTATCTGGTGGATATCCCGCACCTGACCCTGGAGCTCTATGAGAAGTGGAGAGCTTACATCCAGGAGGACGGGATGCAGCGCATTAAGCCGGGTCCGGGTCACATGGCCTCCTATATCACACCCGTATTCATTTGCGATACCTGCGATGAGGATGCGCGGAAGGCATTGAAGAAATGCCGCATTTCCAAAAGTTTTCATTTTTCACTGCACGGCTGGATGGACCACCATACAGCGGTAGTCCAGGTTGCCACTGGTCAGATTGACGCCAATGGAGGCGGCCGCCACACAGCGAAAATTTTGAAAAAAATTTTATATACAAAGAAAAAGAAAGGGAGTATGTAACAATGAATTCACTGGTACTTCTTCTCATCTGCGTTGCAATTCTGATTGTAGGCTATATCTGCTACGGTGGATGGCTGTGCAAGCAGTGGGGCGTAGGTGACAGCAAAACTGAGACACCGGCTCATGCCATGGAGGACGGCGTAGACTACGTTCCGGCAAAAGCTCCGGTTCTGATGGGCCATCATTTTTCCTCCATCGCAGGCGCAGGCCCGATTACCGGACCCATCGGCGCGGCAATGTTCGGATGGCTGCCCGTAACCCTCTGGGTTCTGGTTGGCGGTATTTTCTTCGGCGGTGTCCATGACTTCGGCGCTCTGTTTGCTTCTGTCCGCAACAAAGGACAGTCTATCGGTGAGATTATCTCCTCCAATATGAGCAAGCGCGCAAAGCAGCTGTTCATCATCTTCTCTTACCTGACCCTGATTCTGGTGGTGGCAGCCTTTGCTTCGATCGTAGCTTCTACCTTCGGCGCTGTATACGATGAGAGCGGCGCCCTGAACCTGGCGGCGTCCGAGACTCCGGCTACCGTAGCCATGATCTCCATGCTGTTCATCGTCATTGCGATTGTATTTGGCTTCTGTGTATACCGCCGGAATATGCCCATGGGCATCGCTTCCGTAGTCGGCGTACTGGCTATCGTTCTGATCATGGTAGTCGGTATGAATTTCCATCCGATTTACCTGTCTACAAAGACATGGATGTGGATTGTAGGTATCTATATCGCCATCGCATCTGTAACGCCGGTATGGATCTTGCTGCAGCCCCGTGACTACCTGAGCTCCTTCCTGCTTTACGCAATGCTGATTGTGGCGTTCTTCGGTGTCGTTGTGGCGCACCCGACCTTCGACAGCACCTTCCCGGCAGTGACCAGCTTCGCTGTAGACAACGGAAATGGTGTGCAGTATATGTTCCCGGTTCTGTTTACTACGGTTGCCTGCGGCGCGATTTCCGGTTTCCATTCTCTGGTATCCTCCGGAACGACCTCCAAGCAGCTGGACAGAGAAAAAGACGCAAAGCCCATCGCTTACGGCGGAATGCTTCTGGAGTGCGTGCTTGCAATCCTGACTCTGTGCGCCATCGGCTATGCTTACAAGTGGAACGCAACCCATCCGGATGCAGCTCTGACCGGAGCAACCGCTATCTTCGGTGGCGGTATCGCCCACATGATCGACGACGTCATCCCGGGAAGCTACAGCATCCTGAATTCCCTTCTGGTGCTGACCTATTCCGCGTTCTGTCTGACCTCTCTGGATACAGCTACCCGTCTGGCACGTTTCATGTTCCAGGAGTTCTGGCTTGAGCCGGGCGAGACCGCAAAGGATGTAAAGGAAGGCTGGAAGAAGGTTATGGTAAATCCCTATTTCGCCACCATCCTGACCGTAGTTCTGGGTATCCTGCTCGGTATGACAGGCTACGCAAAGATCTGGGGTCTGTTCGGAGCCGCGAACCAGCTTCTGGCCGGCATCGGTCTTCTGGCTGTAGCTACCTGGCTTGGCAACGTAGGCAAGAACAATAAGATGTTCCTGATCCCGATGGCCTTCATGATTGTCGTAACCATCTGCTCTCTGTGCCTGACGGTAAAGAACCAGATTGGCATGATTGCGGCAGGCGGCGCGGACTGGGGTCCCTGGGCGCAGACCATCTTTGGTATCCTTCTGATTGCCCTGGCCATTGTCCTGGTAATCGAGGGCGTTCAGACATTGAAGAACCCGAAGAAGGCAGCGGCCTAATATTATCTGACATTCGAAAAGGGGCTGTGAAAAAACATAACCTATAAAAAAGAAGGACCAAGGATTCATAATGAATCCAAGGTCCTCTTTTTGTGTTAAAATTAATC